>JACOSB010000095.1 GCA_016179105.1 Candidatus Acetothermia bacterium | reverse complement strand
GTGCAGAATGCCGACCTGATCGGATCAGCGCTAGCAGGCTGCGGCGGTCGGAGACCTTGAGCTGCACTCGATGCTTTCTCATGTCTCATTTTAATCCCTCACCATCTACCCATCAATTTCACATGGTTAGAGTACTAGTTTAAGCATCAACCGCAGTCACTCAAGTATAGCAGATCGATGTTGATTTTTTGTCAAATGGCGAATTAATGCATTGAGATAGTTAATAAGGCCGGCACGGGGGTACGTTAATGGAGGGAACTGGGCAGCATCCGAATCCGAAAATTAGTTATGGAGGAAGGAACGAAGAAGGTCCGGGATGTGCATGAACTTACCCTCGCATCAGAAGTATCTGGGATAGTTGATCGTCGGATTGTCCTATTCCTTTCCAAAAGGGACATTTTGCTACTCATAGTCCCCGATTTTTCCGCTTGGCTGAATACAGACCGACCTCTGCCTCTCGGATTGTCTTATTCCTGACCAGATTAGGACAGATATGTAGAGTACAGACGTAAGATGGCCGCAAATCATTCTGCTAAAAATCGGTGAAAAACTGTTTGCCAGATACGCGCCAAAAATGAGTAGTCTTTATGGATGCTCTGTTTGACTCCGGTTACCTCTTTTGTCGCTCGGTTCGAATGAGCTTGACGAATCATCTCTGCGAATTCTGCACTCTTCACTCGCTCCCCATAAGCTACCTTGGTCAGTTCCCCTCGAAGCAGGCTTACCTGTTCTTCGTAAAACATGTTCACTTCACCTCTTACGTTGCAGTATAGGAGCCGAGTGTGAAAATATCGTTAAATGCCCTTGGGGTGAGCAGAATTTGAAAATTCCTAACGCGTGCTTAACGAAGGCAGACCTGGAACTGTTAAATCAACTACCCTGCGCTTTTGACGATGGGTAGTTAATTAGGGGCATTTAACGATTATTTAACACTGGTATTTTAGACTATCGATGCTCGCGACACTTTTATTTGTCCAAATTGCTGACCTTGGTGTTAGAATGCGACACGGGGACAAAGGGAGGTCACCTTGTATGAAAAACTCCAGTTCGTTAAACCAGCCTATTTGGGTCGTAGTGGCCGCTGTTCTATTGGCTGCCTTGCTCGCAGGGTTGTTATTAGTATCTGGAGATAAGAGACAAACGATGCCCGAACCTAATAAATCACAGCCCATACCCGCATCTTCGAACACCAGCGTTTCTCAGGATGTTGCCAGCTGGATCAAACAGCACGCGATCCCTTTCAAAACATCAAAGCCGGGCAGCGGTTTTGAAGACCTGATGCCGCTCAAACAAATCATTGGAGATGCACGGATTGTTGCCTTGGGTGAAGCCACCCACGGTACACACGAATTCTTCGAGATGAAGCACCGCCTCGTGGAATTTCTCGTTCAGGAAATGGGCTTCAATGTTTTCGCCATTGAGGCGACCTGGCCTGAGTCCAATTTGGTCAACGACTATGTCCATACGGGCAACGGAGATCCCGCTAAGTTGCTCGCTGGGCTCTATTTTTGGACGTGGAATACACAAGAAGTGCTGGACATGATCCAGTGGATGCGCACCCATAACCAGCATCCCGGTAACGAACCCACTGTCAGCTTTTTGGGGTTTGACATGCAATCGCCTCGCATGGCGATGAATAACGTGATCGCTTATGTGCAGAAGGTGGATGCCCCCCAAGCTCAAGAATTCACGTCGCTCTACACATGCTTCCGCCGCTATCAGAACAATTCAGCGGGCTATGCCAGTGCTCAAGCCGCGATTAAGTCACAATGCCATAAGCAGGCACAACAAGCGTACGATGATCTGAATAGTCATCGACCTGCCTATGAAGCTGCTTCATCGTCCGGGGAATTCGCGCTTGCTTTGCAGAGCGCGCGCTTGGTCTTGCAAGCGGAGGCAGCCTTCTCATCATCAATGAGTGAGTATGCAATAGTCCGCGACCGCTCGATGGCCGAGAATATCAGCTGGCTACTCAACCAAGCCGGACCTCAGGCAAAGATCATACTCTGGGCACACAATGGGCATGTAAGCACGAACTCTCCGTCCTACAAAAACATGGGCTCATACCTACGAGAGCAGTACGGGAAAGAGATGATCGTCTTCGGGTTCGACTTCTATAAGGGTTCTTTCAACGCGGTCTCCCAAGGAGAGTCGGGGCAATTCGGTGAATTGACGTCGCATCAAACCCCATCGCCACCGACCGGCAGTTATGAAGACTATTTTCACCGGGCTGGCCTACCACGTATGTTCCTTTATTTACGGGGAATCCAGGTCTCACCCGTCACTGAATGGATCAACGGGCCACGCCCTGTCCGAAGTATTGGGGCTGGGTACAGCGACGCTCACCCCGACAATTTTTTCTATCAAGCCCGTTTGCCCGAGGAGTTTGATGTTCTCATTTACTTTGAAGAAACATCACCCTCAATACTCCTATCCGCAGCGAACCGCCAACAGACATCGAAGATAGACTGGTCAGCCTATCTTAAACAGCCAGCCAATCTGGATTTTGAAGTGAGTCAATCAGGCTGGTTTGTCGATGGAACACAGCCAGAGGATTATGCCATAGGTACCGATCACACAGTGAAACATAACGGCAATACCAGCGGCTACATCACGACGAAGACTGATGCACCTTTGAGCTACGGGACATTGAAACAGAGAATACAGGCCGATGTCTACCGTGGTAAGCGCCTGCGTATGTCTGGGTATGTTAAGACCGAAGCAGTCGAAGAATGGGCTGGCTTATTTCTGCGTATTGATGGCGTAAATGGAGATGTACTGAGCGTCGACGACATGCAAAATAGGCCGATCATGGCCACCAGTGACTGGACAAAGTACGAGTTAGTGCTCGATGTGCCAGAAAGTAGTGTTGGTATCTCGTTCGGAGTCTTATTGCAGGGGAAGGGCCGAGTCTGGATAGATGATCTACAATTCGAAGTGGTTGGCAAAGATGTGCCCACGACTGATTCTCGCAATAGATACAATAGATATCCGCAACAACCGAACAATCTGGACTTTGAGGCGGGAACCTCGGGTTGGTTTATGGCTGGCAGTCAGCCTCAAGATTACGTGTTGGGAGTTGATCGGGCAGCAAAGCATGGCGGTGATGCCGGTGGCTATCTCATGTCGAGAGTTGAAACGCCGGCAGGTTTTGGAACATTGATGCAAATGTTCCAGGCAGATATCTACCGTGGCAAGCGGTTGCACCTATCGGGCTATGTCAAAGCAGAATCAGTCAAAGACTGGGTTGGCTTGTGGATGCGTGTGGATGGTCCAGCTGGCGAGATGCTGGGCTTCGATAACATGCAAAACAGGCCGATACAAGGAACCAGCGACTGGAGAAAGTATGAGATCGTGCTTGACGTGCCTGAGAGTAGTATCAACATTGCCTTCGGTATCTTGCTCCAAGGAAAGGGTAAAGTCTGGATTGATGACCTGGAGTTCGAAGTTGTGGGCCAAGACGTGCCGACAACCAACTCGTTCAGGAAATAGAATTGTGATGATCGAACAGATTTGAGCGTTGTACAGCCGCTCACACCTCGCGCCAGCCGGACCCAACCCAGACGATGTCCTCGTTGTGATCGATGCTTAACCGCAAGTTCAACTGTGCCGCATGATTCTGGATGTGCCGGATGTTGTAGACGTGCAGCTCCGCTCGGGAAAATTCCCGCCCTTTGAATCCGGCTCGTGCCTTCAGCGTCTCCGCAGTTTCCGCCGCGATCACTTGCGATGCTTTGTTGCGACAATGTTCCAGGTAGGTCTTGATGGATGGTTTATCGTAGAGCAATTCTGGCTTGCGGTCCTCCAGCTCCTCGTAGTTGCGAAAAAATTTTTCGTGGTCGCGATGAAACGGCTGTCGGCGTAAAGATTCCTCGTTCTGTCCCAGATAGAAATCCGCATAAAACAAGGTGTGAAATGCAACCTGACAAAATGCGGTCTCCCCGACCAGTGAGTTCCAGGCGGTTTCGGGACATCGGTCAATGCACGCATTCAGAGTGCAAAACGCTGCTTCGTACTGATTCGCGATCAGTTCTTTGAATGTGTCGATCATAAGCAGTGCTCCTCATAATAGGCTGAAGACAGAGATGGCTAAGTGTAAACAATACATCCTCGACGAGCGAGCACGGTTAAGCAATACGGCTGTGTCTCTAGTCTGTTCCAGCGCAAATCGACTTTGCGTAGATTGGACAGGTAATGTAAATCTTCTGGTAAAGCAGTTAGTGCATTGGCGCGCAGGTCGAGGTATTCAAGAGACCGCAGACCCATCATACCGGTGGGAAGTGCAGAAATCTCGTTGAATCTTAAGTCTAATTCGGTCAGGCGGGCTAAATTACCGATGGATTCCGGAAGCGCGGATAGTCGATTGGCTTGAAGATTGAGTCTGGCGAGTGAAGACAATTGTCCGATGGAGTCGGGTAACGTAGTGATCTGGTTCTTGTTGGCATGTAGCTCAACCAGATTCGACAAAGCTCCAATCTCTGCGGGGAAGGTGGTGAGTGCATTGTTGTATACCCGAAGCTCCATGAGGTTGCTGAGACGACCGATCCAGCGGGGCAGCTCGTGAAAACGGTTGTCCGTGATGTTCAGATAGCGGAGCTTGGAAAGAGCGGCAAGGGAAGAGGGCAGGTTGCTCAATTGATTGTTGCTCACATACAGAAAGACGAGGTTTCCCAGCGCACCGAAAGACGCGGGCAGCACAGAGAGGCGGTTGTGACCCAGATCGAGCAATTCGAGATGTTCAAGGGTGCCGATGCTGTCTGGGACAGTCGAGAGCAGATTCTGGGCGATGTTGAGGGTTTGCAGAAGAGATAGCCGAGATATGTCACTCGGGATGTCCGTCAGTTGATTATCGAACAAGCTGAGCACTGAAAGGTTAGCTAGTTTTAGGGCGTCGATGGGGAACGCAATCAGGCCGCAGCCGTCCAGATTGGCGTGGTGCAGTGTCGACAAATCCGAGTTGGATACAATGGCTTCCAGCAGTTGCCCGCCGCTCAATGTATGCGTGTGTTGGTGGTTCAAGGACATGAGTCCGTGAGCCGCCTAACGTGGGCATCAGCCACCCTCGAGCGGTAAGGAACGCAGTGACCGACGCGAAGCGGGTTGGCTGCATGCCGTGTTGGGCGGCTCATTCTCCATCCTAACCCGTCTTGATCTCTCGATAAATCACTGTTTGCTCTTGATGGTTGAACGGGAAGGCTCGTCTCTGATAAAGGCGTTCGACCTCTTCGCAGGCGGTCCTGGCCTGCGCGATGACTTCCGGTGGGTATTTCAATACTTGAATATTGTGGTCAAATTCCTGCTCATCTAACCGTTCCATCGAGCCATCCAGATGCACCCGATAGTCTAGGTCTAAGTCAACCCACTCTAGCGTGTCCTCGGTCAGAGTGGCTGGCATCGAGATGTGAGCATAGATTAAATTTTGCTGGCTGTTTTGCTCGCAGATATGCCAGACTGTGTACCATTTGGCTTTGAAGTAAATTTCAAGCAGCCCATCCGGTGCCGGAGACCATGTTCCTGTGCGGTGATCAAAGTCCACCGTTCCGGGTGGTGAATACACTCTCAGGGTCTCTTTGTCTTCTGCATACAAAAAGGCTTCGGATTCGCCTCGCAGGGCTCCGCCATATTTTCGGGAAACAACCTTAATCTTTCTCATGTGTTCCATAGTTAAGGCGCATTCTGCCGATGAGACGCTCAACGGCTGCGAGCTGAGCGGCACCGCCGAGCTACTCCGAACATGATATCGGGCCGTGGCGGCGTCCACTCCAGCGAGTGGTTAGGCCGCATCTGGCTAAAGTTCTAGCGCACGCAGCTCATGCGCACGAAGGGTAATGGAAATCTCCCCGCCATGATGCAGATCGTGCTCGATCGGGTGCCAGATCACCCACGGGCGCGTGATTACCTCCGGTTCGGTGTCATCCTCCCCGGGCCAAGTCTGCTCCCAATCTGCGGGGGTCCATCTGGCTATCGCTTCCTGCATGCCTATCCAGGTTGCTTCCAACCCTTTCACGATCTCTTCCGCGCTCCAGACCTTTGCCTGCGGGCGATCCCAACTGCAAAAGGCCTTGAACTCGTCTCCTCCTTCTCTAAACTGTAGATAGAACCAGCGGGCTCGTACGCCAATGATGTGGGCCGCCATCTCTCTCACGGAACGCAGGCCTGGGGCTGCACGAAGGGCAAGCTGATCGGAGCCAAGCGGTGCGATGGCCTTCGTCATGACTGCCTGATAAGCGTACCAGCCTTCATAGATAGATGGAACGAGTTTTGTATCCACTGTCATACCGACCTCCTTTGCGGCCTAACTATTAGTTATACCGCTTACAACGGTATAACATACCCAAGAAGGCAGTTATGCCACGCCCCTTGAGCAACTCCTGACCCGACAATGACAATCACACCTGATTATACCCATGCATCTCCCTCGTCGCAGTATGCGGTGAACACTGGGGGCAGTGCCGCGACCATATTGCATACGGATGAAAAAGAACATTATCTGCTTAACTCCCGAATTGTTATGCTTCTAGTTGAAGCCGTCATGTACATTTATTACAATTTTATGTACATCTTGACGACTAGGAGGTTCCATGGCTACCATTCGTGATAAGCATCTCAAGCTTGATCAGACAAAGCTCAATCGTGCTCGCCAACTCCTAGGCACGAAAACGGAACGAGAGACCATCGAGAATGCCCTCGATCTGCTGCTGGCCGAGGGTGACGTAGAACGCTTACTAGAGAAACTCGGCAATAAGGGTACTGTCAAGAAGGTCTTTCGCTAATGCAGAAAGTCCTTCTTGATACCAATGTACTCATTGATTGGCTGAATGCAGGCAAGTATTCAGAGTTCCTCTTCGCGCGAGGCCTGGTTAAGTATTTGAGCGCGGTCGTATTGCTAGAATTGGAAGCGGGGGCTTTTTCCTCGAAGGACCGACGGCTGGTTCGGCAACTAGCTCGGGGCTTCGAGCAAGCACGAAGGATTGTGGTTCCGACGGCTGCAGATTGGCAGGAAGGGGGAAGGCTCTTGCGGCAGCTCCAGCAAGAGAGGGATTATAACTTGAGTAAAGCGCACTCGCTGGCTCATGATGTGCTCATTGCTCTGTCGGCTCGACGGATCGGAGCTGTGGTGGTCACTCAGAACTCGGCGGATTTCGAGGCGATCCGTCAATTGCGATCTTTCTCGCTGATGGTAGTCTAAGCACCGATCTATGTCGTTTTCTGTTGTTCCGCGACAACGGATATTACAGTTCTCTGCTTTCACCATAAACTTTCCGTAAGGCTTTTCTCCAGCGCTTCGGTGGTGGAATCGAGCGCACCGCTCGAACCAAGCTCTCGTTGAGCAGCAGAAGCTTCACGGTTAGTCATTATTTCCCTGCTTTCACGAGATTTTTGTAAGGGGCGAGATCACCTCGCCTTACAGAACCAATCTCAGTCAATCCCCTGCGCCTTCTGCAATCTGCCCGAGTAATCAATATAGACCGTCTTCCATTCGGTGTACTCATCGATTGCTGCGAGACCAGCCTCACGCCCGCCGTTGCCCGTGTTCTTGACCCCACCGAAGGGCAAGTGCACCTCAGCGCCGATCGTGCCACTGTTGATATAAGTAATGCCCGCTTCTAAATCTTCGATCGCGCGTTGTGCTTTGTTGATGTCTTGGGTATAGATTGACGACGAGAGCCCGTAGACGGTGTTGTTCGCGAGTGTGATCGCATCGTCATAATCTTTGGCTTTCACAACCGAGAGCACGGGTCCAAAAATCTCATCTTGGAAGATGCGCATCTGCGGTGTGACATCAGAGAAAATCGTTGGTCTATAGAAGAAGCCTTTTTTGAGATCTCCGTCCTTGCCCATCTCGCCCCCACAAAGAAGCTTCGCTCCTTCTTTCACGCCCATCTCGACGTAGCGTCCGACTTTTTCTTGCGACGAGCGATTGACGACCGGGCCGACGTCCGTCTTGGGATCGAGGCCATTGCCTAGCCTTAACTTTTCAGTGCGCGCTACCAATTTCCCCAAAATCTTTTCATAGACCCCATCTTCGATGATGAGCCGCGAGCAGGCCGTGCAGCGCTGGCCGGTCGTCCCGAACGCGCTCCACAAAATTCCCTCAACAGCCAGTTCCAGGTCCCCGTCTTCGAGAACAACGATTGGGTTTTTGCCGCCGAGCTCCAAGTGCACTTGGTTGAGTTTCTCGGCTCCGTACTTATAAATCTCTTTGCCCGTGTCGCTCGAACCCGTGAAGCTGATCATATTGATCTTGGGATGCTTGCAGAGTGGCACGCCAACATCGCTGCCGCCGCCAAAAATTAGATTCAGAACGCCTTTCGGCAATCCAACTTCGTCGAAAATTTTCACTAACTCATAGGCAACGCGCGGCGTATCCGACGCGGGCTTCCAGACGACCGTGTTGCCCGCCACGAGCGCGGGCATGATCTTCCACGTCGGGATGGCTAACGGGAAATTCCAGGGCGTGATGGCCGCGATGCGCCCAATGGGTCGGCGAATCGCATACGCAGCTTTTAAGGGCAGCTCCGCCGGTGTCGTATACCCAAACAGCCGTCGTCCCTCGGCGGCCATATAGTACGTCATATCGATGCCTTCTTGGACATCGCCGCGCGCTTCTTTGAGCACCTTGCCCATCTCGCGAGTCATCAACTGAGAGAGCTCTTCCTTGCGCCCTTTCATCTTCTCGGCGAGATCGAACAAGAGCTCGCCGCGCCTCGGAGCCGTCACTTTGCTCCACGTCTTAAAAGCGCGATCGGCGGCTTCTACGGCTTTCGCCACGTCTTGAGCGTTCGAGGCCGGGAATTCTCCTAACTCATCGGAAGTGTCCGCAGGGTTCAGTGACTTAAACGTCTTGCCCGTCGCAGAGTCGATCCATTGTCCCTCGATATAGTTTTTATAAAGCATCGAAAAGCCTTCCTTTCCCAGAGTTAATTCATTATAGATCAGAGGAGAGAGAGGACCAACTGGTAAGCTTGAGTAGAAGATTACAGGGCAGACGAGAGCTAAACTCCCGACTGCCCTCATCTCTTGCTTAAATTCCAGTTCAGCGCACCATATCGACGACGACGTCAATCGTAGCAGGGTTGTTCTGCGTGATGACTTCGTAGGGCACCGCGTTCTTGAACTTGAGCTGGCCACCTACGATGATGCGCGCCTGGATCGCATACGTATGGCTCGGATGGATGACCAACGGGGCGTACTTCACGTCGAACGAAACGGGCACTAGCCCCGGACTAGTGATCGTCTGTTTGCCGATCGTCGTGCCCGCCGGGTTTGGCTCAGATACGTCAATGAGCTCCATGACAACCACGGCTTCGGGCGCGAGTGCAATTTCTTGGTGATACGTCACGGTCCCGGTGACGCTGGCCGTCTTGATCGGAAGAGGCGCAACGGGCTCGACGGTGACTTCTACGTAATCGTTGGCGCCCCCTTGCGTGAGGACGGGATAGGCTGAGTTATTCAGGAAATGAACGGTGTTCCCCACCGTGATGCTCGCTTGGAGCACATAGGCACTGTTTCGATCGATCGCGGCAGGATCATAGTCAACTTTGAACGGGATCGGCCATTCCGTGGGGTTGACGATCGCTTGCTCTCCGCTGATCGCCTTCGACGAATCTTTTTGTGACGCATTGACCAATTTGACATCGACGACCGTGTTGAGCAGAAAATTGATCTTTTTCTGATAGACCACGATCCCTGTGATCGCCGCGCGGTTCGCGGGCGGCGGAGGGGGCGGGGGAGTTGAGACCATTTGCATGACGATATTGACATTGCTACTCGGGTTTCCCTGAGTAATGACTTTGTAGGTTGAGTTGTTCTTGAAGCGCAATTCATTCCCGAAGAAGAGGCGTGCCTGGATTGCATACGTATGATCCGGATTGATGTCGGCTTTCTTATACTGAATCTCGAACGAGATCGGCACTTGCGTCAGGGGAGTGATATTTTTCTCCGCGATCCACATCGGTTTCTCGTCGCTCGAATACAAAGGGTCTACGATCTTGAGGTTGAGCACAGCATCGGCGGGCATCGCAATCTTCTCATAGTACGTCACAGTCCCGGATACTGTCCCGAACGTATCTTCTGATGGAGGTGGGGTCTGAGACACAGAAGTACAGCCGGCGAGCGCAGACCCGATCAGCGCGAGAGTGAACAGAGTTCTTAGCAATGACACAGTAGGTCCTCCTAGTAACCCATAAAAGTCCGTGATTAGTTTATGACGAAGCGAGTGGGCTAGGCAAATCTTCTACGAGGAGAGTCAAGGGGGCTTTCAACCTTCTTCATCTTGTTGAAAACTTCTGAAAGCTTCGCTAGAATTTTTATGATATGATGACGCGCGCAACTCGTACGACTGAACAACGAAGAGCAATCTTTACGGCCTTGCAGGGCGATCGCTCGCATCCGACCGCCGAGGCGATTTACCTCAGGGTCAAAAATCAGATTCCTCACATCAGCCTAGGCACCATTTACCGCAACCTAAAAGTATTGGCCGAGCAGGGTCTCATCCTGGAGATCCCCGTCGCCGACGGACCGGCACGCTACGACTTTCGTACAGACAATCATTATCACTTCATTTGCGATAAGTGCGGTCACGCGCACGACATCGAAATGCCGCTGCCCACTTCACTGACACAAAGCCTACAAAGAAGTGGCTACGCCGTCCGCACTCAGCAAATTCTCTTCTACGGGCTTTGTCCCAACTGTAAATCCTAAAAACCGCCAAGACGCCAAGGTCGCCAAGATATTTTGAGTACAGAAGCGTTGCACTCCATTTTGACTCACATACATAAATTATGCTAACCTTCACCGGGAATTCGTGGTGAAGGGGGAATTATCTATGGATATCACCCGCATGTGGAGACCCTGTCTGGCAGAGTTGATCGGCACATTCGCGCTCACGTTTATCGGAGCCGGTGCGATCATCACCAACCAATCGCTCGGCTCAGCAGGCTTTGGCCTCGTCGGCATCGCGCTCGCGCACGGATTGGTCTTGGCGATCTTCGTCTCGGCCACAGGACATATTTCCGGTGGGCATATCAACCCTGCGGTAACCTTTGGTTTCATCATCACGCGGCGCATGGACCCTTGGCTCGGCTCGTTCTACATCATCTCTCAACTGCTCGGTGCCTACATAGCCGGAGGATTACTCATCGCCATCTTCCCTCAAGATACTTGGAGAGCCGTGGCACTCGGCGCTCCGCAGCTGGGCGGACCGGTCGCGACGAATGCCGGTCTTGGTCTGCTCATCGAAGCCGTGCTCACTTTCTTCTTGGTTTTCACCGTCTTTGCGACAGCTGTCGATCCGCGCGGTCCCAAATCTATCGCGGGTTTCGGCATCGGATTAGTTTTAGTGTTTGACATTCTCATGGGTGGCCCACTGACCGGAGCCGCGATGAATCCCGCTCGCGCCTTCGGTCCGATGCTAGCGGGCAATATTTGGAACGACTGGTGGGTCTACTGGGTTGGCCCGCTTCTGGGCGGGGGCATCGCTGCGCTCGTTTATCACTACTTGCTCTGGCAAGAACCAACCAAAGAAACCGAGCCAGCAAAATTAGAGACGCGCCCGAGGCGTACCCGCTCGCGTGCGTGAAGCTAACTTCCGTTTACTGTAGAGCACCAGTAGGGGGTGATCCTTACGATCGCCCCCCCCCCCCATTTTCTTAAGGGTGAATACAAGATTTGCCCCTACAAAATTTCTCAAACCTCTCTATGATTCCTATCGGTCGAAAAATTTGCTGAAACTTTCTTGGGTCGCTCCGGTTATATATCTGCGTAACTTACTGACAAAGGATGATCGGAATGATCGGGAAAGTCCTAAAAGCCCAATTGCAGATTCAGCCGATGACCGCAACTATGCCGACCGGCCTGTCCCGGTAGGCGCAACGCTCGGGCCCTCGTCCTCCGCCTCCTAGGGCACGAACCGCGGGCTCGAGCGTTGACCTCGCCCCAACCCCACTTTCCCGACGCGGGGGTGCGTGGTCTCCACCACCCCCGCTCTCGCCTTGCTCAATTCATACTGTTTTGCATTGATCATGTCTGGATGAATTAGCACCAAAGCCTGATTGGAAGAGTCAATCATTCGGACATCCAGAAGGCAAAACAGTATCAGAAGAGTTTTGAAATTGAGGAGACTCGTGGTTCGGCGATAGTCGCAAAAACCACAGGAGACCGGCAGCTTCGCCGGTCTCCTTTCTTCCTTGTCCGCCCTAGAGTTAAACGACTTAACGCTTGATGACGAGCTTTTGCAGCGTGCTCCGCACGGTACGGTCGTCGCTGCCTTTGGCTATGACCTCGTACAGATAAACACCATTGGCCAACGGACGGCCGCTGAGATCGATTCCATCCCAGGTGAACGAGTTGCCCAAGACTTCGCCGCTCTCAAAGAGTTTCACTCCCGCAAGGCTGAGGACCGCGACTTGAATTCCCGCTACGCCTTGTCCTTGAGCATTGAACGTAATCGGTGAAGAACTCTTGGCCGGGTTCGGTGTGGCTTGCCACTTGCTAACCTTCAGCTCTTCCTCGGATTGAGGCTGAGTGCTGCTCTGGACGCACCGGCACTCGACCGTCCCATTCACCTGTGCGTGCCACGCCTTGGGCCCCAACTCACAGAATTGGAGGTCAGCGACATCACAGAGGCTGCTGAGCGTCGCGTGCAAAACACAGTTAACAGTCGTCGTCTTGTTGGTCCCCGCAATCACGACTTTCCGGGTGAAACGCGCTCTCAAGCAGCCCTCATCGTGAGGGAAGGCACAGCAGCGATCTTTGGAGGAAAAATCTGTGTCGAAGCCCCAGGTTCCCACGATCTCGCCACCGCTGATCAACTTAACCCCCGTGGAGCTAACGATGTCAAATCTGCCTTCGTAGCGGCCGACCACTTTCTTGACCACAGCCGCCGCTCCTCCGCAGTCGTTGAACGTCCAGACCACTTTGACCGACGCCACGAAGAGGCTGCCATCGGGGATTACTCCCTCATCGCACGGGAGGTCTAAGCCGATCGGTGCTCTAAAATTCCAGAATGAGACGTAGTTTGTCTGCTGATTGCATTTACAGGGAGTACATTTCCATTCGAACGGCTCCACTGCACGCAGGTTCCACGAGAGACGCGAGATTTGCGGACAGCCGTTAGGAGGCGTGGTGCCGGGTGCGTCGTGAGCTTGCGTTGTGTGTTCTGTACCCGCTGCCAATCCGAGGGCAATCGCCCCGGCCGAGACCGTCTTGATGAGTGTACGTCGTGAGAGAGCATTCTGCGGCTCTTCTTGCTCACTCGCTTGAGCCGTCTCTAATTTCTTCTCTTCATTATTGCCACAACACATGTGTTGACCCCTCCTCAAAAGATTATCGTTGGATTTCCCTCCCAGCGAGGATCCAAAGTTGCTTTTTGAGACCCCTTTCACCTCCCCGGACAGATCCAAAATATATCAACGACTACGCTGCAATGCAACTAGGACTTACCCAATCCCCAGGTTTTTTATTATAGCACTCAATCGCTCCTTTTCTTGAGTTATTCGCGGCGACGGCTAATAGTTCTTTTGAATAGAGCGTTTCCGGGCTGAATGTTTATTTGACTCCCTCTTGACATCGCAGAGCAAAAACTTAATAAACAGCTTATCACTCGCGCTAAATACCGAAGGGATCAGCGCAGCGCTGATCCCTTCGGTGCTTTCGTCCGTTATTTTTTTGTCAGTGCAAGATCGCCAGCTTTTGCACTCGACTCCGTTGTGCCTGACCGTCGACTCCTCGCGCCGTTACCACATAGAAATAAACTCCATTGGGCAAGAAACGTCCCGTCGTGTCCTGAGCCTCCCAGGTCAATCGATCTCCCGGGATCTCTTGCGAGAAGAGCGATCGTCCCGTCGCATTGAAGATCTGCACTTGGATCGAGGCGATGCCACTCCCTTCGGCCACAAATTCTACTCGTTCCCCCGTCGAACGAAGGGCTTTCACCCGCTGAAGTGCGAAGGGCTCACGTAAGAAGGAGAGCACGTTCGTACCCGCTGAATCGGCTGCCAACGGGGGGACATTAACGACCCGACATCCCAGCACCACCTTGCCCGGAGACCCCGCGCTGGGATCTTTCACGCAGATCGTGGCCTCGAAGAACTTCTTGAAGAGCTGGCCGTTGAGGAACTCGAAGATCTCCGTGAAGAGGTTGACGTCCACGATCACCCGCTTATTCGTCCCCGGGAGACCACACTCGAAGATCTCTTTCTCGGCTTTGATCGTTTTGATGAAACGACGAGTCACAACGGTGTTCATCTCGACTGGATCTAGGATAATAACCTGCTCAGCAGGATGGCAATTTACCAGTTCAAAGGTCTGAGCTGTAGGGATCGGAAACTGGTTGCAAGCGATGCTGATTCCAGGTACGGCCGCACTATTGAAAAGCTTATCGCAGATGACGACCTCGAAGGTCTTCTTGGGATTTGGTGAAACGAACCGATTCACTGCGAAATTACCCTGGTCATCGAAGCCGACGAACTCGAGGATCTCGGTGAAGAGTTCGACGTCTCGGATCGTGTCAACAGAGTCGGGGTTACCATCTGCAGGGTTAACATCAGGACCGCATTCGAAAACTTCTTTCTCCATTTTGACCGTCTTGACCAGATTGTTAACAACAACGCTATTCATCTCGAGCGGCTCCTCCGGCTGCAATGGTGGAGGGGCAGCGAAACACGCTCGCCCTTGCTGCGCTTGTGCGTCCATGCTGAAAACAGCGCCGATCGACAGACCTAACACTAAAGCTAAGCCGGCTCCGACCAACACCCGCTTGACAGTTGACATAGATCCATCCCTCCTTTAAGGAAGTGAGAACTTACCCGTGGCCGCTGGACACCGGACAGAAGTTTTCTCCCATCTCCCCGAGGGGCGATGGCTCGCTCTAAGCAAAGCCGCGATCACTGCGATATGAGAAGAGACACAATAGAATGCGTTATGTTCTGATCTTAATTATACTCCCCCTATTTCATCTATCCGCGAGCCACTACCCTCTGCTGAACAAATATCCGCTTCACAAGCAGATTTTCCAGGCCAACCGCTCTCTTGCTCCCCTCTTGACAGCGTTACGCTTTTGGGCTGCGCTCCGGCTTGAAGCGCTCATTCCCATCGGTTATGGTGGGAACAACTTTATTAGGTACAGCAAGCAAGGAGGAATCTGTCATGTCTCAAGTATCTCTTTCTCGTCGCGAGGCACTCAAGCTCGCGGGCGCCGCGACGGTTGGTGGCTTGGTCGGAGCAATGGGTCAACCCGGCTCAACTTCTATGGTCCACGCTCAGAAGGACCCGGCAAAGCCCGACCTGGTCGTCTTCGTCGGTGATTTTTATTTTGAGGTCGGCGACCCCGATGGGAAGAACCGCAAGGGCAAGAACGCGGGCTTCTCGATCCCATCTGGCCAAGAGTATCTGGTGCACTTCATCAACGAGGGCAAAGTGCTCCATGAGATTCATATGGGACGCAAGCCCAACATCGGCAAGCGCCAGTATGACGAAAATCTCTTTGGTGGCGGCTTTTTGGGCTTGCATCTGGACGGCGGCCAGGCAGGGTATATGCACCTCAATCTTCCGGCGTCTCAGAAGGGTGATTGGGAGGTCGGCTGCTTCGTGGTCGGTCACTATGACGATGCCAAGATGCACGCGCCGGTTAAAGTTGTCTAACAGAACCGCCAAGGCGCCAAGGACGCCAAGAAAATCTATGGTACGTGCGAAGCATAATTTCAAATAAAATGCTTCGCCCGTGCTGTAGGAGGAGCTTTGAATGAAAGACATCTGGCTCTGGTTGGTAATCGCTGCCGCTGCTGTCTTGGGTGCGCTTTTATACTTCACTCTGCAAACAACGCAAGGCCATTCGCGTATGACTATGGAACCGCCTGAATCGCAAAGCTTGCTGATTTCGAAGGGCATGGAGTTGGCGAAAGATTTAGGGTGCTTCGCGTGTCATAGCGTCGACGGAAAGACTCTTGTCGGTCCCACGTGGCAAGGGCTCTATGAGCATGAGATGGAAGTGATTTTGCCCGACGGCACAGTGGCTAAAGCGAAAGCTGACGAAGCGTACATCAAGGAGTCGATTCTGGAGCCGGGAGCCAAGATCGTCAAGGGTTTTCACAACACCATGCCCAGCTTCAAGAACAAAGTCAGCGACGAAGATATTCAAGCGATCATCGCGTACATCAAGACCTTGAAGAGGGAGCATCAGCATCCGTGATTTACGATTGACTTGGCCAATGTGCCTGCTCGAACATCGACAGTAATCCTCTCAGAGACGAAGCGTTTTGCTTCGCGAATGTTTCGCCCTTACCCCTGCGCGAAATATAAGTGAAACTGGTATAATCCTTTAAGACAAGCGAGGTGGCCGGGATGCCCCGTTTAGAGGTCCGACTTCTGGGCGAGATCGAAATCTCACTCGATGGGCATCTGTTAACCTTCCCGACTCAGAAAGTCAAAGAACTCTTCGCGTATCTCGTCACGTATCACACCCACACCCATCCGCGTGCGGTGCTGGCCGGGTTGCTCTGGGGGGATTCTGAGGAAGAGAAAGCCAAGATAAATCTGCGCAAGACCCTATCGCTCTTGCGCAAGCTACTGGACTCGCAAGCGGACCAACGTCCGTGGCTCGACTCTTCCGGCGGCGCTTTACGCTTCAATCCCAAGGCGGGCGAGTTCTGGTTCGATGTCACCGAGTTCGAGCGATCCATCGCGGAAGGAACCAAAGCAAAAAATCCTGAGATCTTGGAGCGCGCGCTTGCCCTTTATCGTGGTCCGTTTTTGCGCGGCATTTATTCAGACTGGGCACTTCTCGAAACCGAGCGTCTGCAGCTGCTCTATCTAGACGCTCTGGAACAGCTGGCCGAGCTGTATCAGGCCCAGCACGAGCATGCGAAGGCCCTTCACGCATGGAAGAAAACTCTGCACGCGGTGCCGTGGCACGAACGGGCGCATCGCGAGCTGATGACGCTCTATGCGCTCGCGGGTGACCGAGCGGCCGCGCTCTCTCAATACAATGACTATGTCGAAGTGCTTCAGACAGAACTGAAGGCGACGCCCCTCCCAGAGATGCGTGCCCTTTACGAGCGATTGAAACAAGGCAGACCCATTGAACCAGTCAAGGTGATGGAACTGCCCGCCGATCTGCCCTTTGTGGGCCGAGAGCGCGAGCGGGCCACACTCAAAACGCTCTGGCAAAACGTGCTCCAAGGGCAGGGCCAAACCGTCTTGATCGAGGGCGAGGTCGGCGTGGGCAAGACCAGCTTTGTCCAACACTTCATCACCCAGATTGAGCGACCTCTGCCCCAGCCCGGCTCTGAAGTAACAAAAGAGGCCGAAGGCGGGGAGAGGGTTTACGTCTTGTATGGAAGCTGCCACGCGCTCGGAGGCGAGTTGCCCTATCAGCCGCTTCTCCAAGCCATACGCGAGGGACTTCGAGGCGTTTCGAACGAAATCTTGGAAGCGATACCCGCTCTCTGGCGAAGTGAACTCATCCAATTTATCCCGGAGCTCCACGAGCAATTCCCGGAACTCAAAGCAAACCCTGAGCTTCCCTTGGCGCAAGGGAAGACCCGGTTTTTCTCCGCTTTAACGGGCTTCTTTGAGTCGTTTGCCCGCGAGCGCCCGCTCGTGTTCTTCCTCGATGATCTCCAGTGGGCTGATCCGGCCACGCTCGAATATCTCAGCTCGTTGGTCACGCAACTCAAAAAATTGCCCATCTTGCTGCTCGGCACCTATCGCGCGGAAGAAGCATTGGAGAACACCCCGCTACGGGCCTGGCTGGATGCGCTGGGGCCGGGGCGCTCTTACCAGCCGATCACGCTCTCACGACTCTCGCGCGACGAGATCGAACGGTTACTCGAAGGCTGGCTGGGCGCGGGAGCAGGGCAGGCCATACCGCTCCTCCACAGTGAGACCGAAGGCAACCCGCTCTTCGTGAGAGAACTGGTGTACTCGCTGACGCAAAGCGGGTGGCTCTACCAAGACGATGGGGTGCAGTGGAAGCTGACTGGCACTGAGATCAGCCCGATGCAGTTTCCAGAAAGTTTGCGCGAGCTTATTCACGCTTCACTGCGCCGGGCCCCAGAGCGAGCGCGCGGGCTGTTGGGACTCGCCGCAGTCATCAGACGGGCTTTCGATCTAGCGGTCTTGCAGAAAATTCTTCGTCAACCCGAAGAAAAATTGCTCAAGAGCCTCGACGGGCTGCGCCGAGCCGGACTCCTCGTCGAACGTGAAGGGCATTATCGGTTTTATCACGAGATGTTCCGCCAGGTAGTGTATGAAGAATTGAGTGCTGACCACCGACGGCTCTGGCACCGGCAGGTCGGACAGGCGCTGGAAGCGCTCTATCCTGATCGGTTGGACGAGTGGGCGGGGGAGTTGGCCCTGCATTTTGAGCGGGCGGGTCAATTGGCGAAAGCCCTGAACTACGCGGAGAAAGCCGCAGGTTATGCGCACCGAACGTATGCCTACGAGGCCGCTTTAGAATTTTATGACAAAGTGCGGGCGTTGGCGGAGGCGACAAAGAACGAGCAAGAGTATATAGTCAGAGTGTGCTGTGATCGCGCTCAGATTTTTAACCGGTTGGGTCGGCGGGTGGAGCAAGAAGCCGAATTAAGAGCAGCGGCCGCTGGGGCCTTGCGGGCTAGAGACCAGGAGCGTTTGCGCCTCCGAGATATGTGGGCCGATTTTTATATGAACACGGGACGCTATTCCCAAGCCTTGCAAGAAGCGCAAACCATGTTGGAAGAAGCTCGCGCGCTGAGCAATCGTGATATGGAGTCACGCGCTCACCTGCAGATCGGACTGGCCCATCTTAACCTGGGTGAGTATCCCCAGGCGATCGAACACTTTGAGACCGCAGCAGAACTTTTCAAAGAAATGAGTCACATGGATAGCTTGGGTCGGACGTTGACGAACCTGGGTATCGCTTACTGGTATCTAGGAGAACACAGCCGCGCGTTGGATTTGTATCAAAAAGCCTATGAAATTGCCTTGCAAACGAGCGACCGTCTCGGGCAAGGCCGCGCGCTGACGAACCTGGGCATTGTCCATAAAAATCTGAGAGAACTCCGAAAAGCTTCTCAATGCTATGAGCAGGCCCACCGCATCTGGCAAGAGATCGGTGATCGTAACGCCGAGAGTCACACACTGGTCAACTTGGGGAGTTTGCATCTGATGCAAGGGGAGATGAACCAGGCTCAAGAGTATTTGACCCAGGCGTGTGCCTTGAGTCGCCAGATCGAAAATCCGCAAGGGCTAGCCATTGCGCTCCATTATTTGGGACGCCTGTACGGTGAGCAGTACGAAGAGTATGGGGAAGCTCTGCGCTATGAAGACGAAGCGTGTGCTCTCGCTGAGCGGGTAGGTCTGAAAGCGCTGATGATTCACATCTTCTCAGTCAGCGCCAAGTTTTGCGCCCGACTGGGGCAACAGGCAGAGGCGCTGGCTCGGTCAGAGCGAGCACTCTCGTTGCTCCGAGGCTCCCAAGGGACCCAGGACCCGCAGCTCATCTATTGGAATCATTACGAGTTGTTGAAATTCTTGGGGCAAGCGGGCTCCGAACCAGCTCGGAGTGCACTTCAGTCAGCTTATGAAACGCTCCGCAAGCAGGCCCAAGCCATCATTAACCCCAAACAGCGCGAGACCTTTTTAGCTATCCCCGATCATCAGCAGATCGTGCAAGCGTGGGAAGCCCTCCCGCCAAAGTCCTAGTACATAACCATAATGATATTTGAGGTAGGGGCAGGGTTTGCTTAAGGTTCTCACGCCCCTTGGCTGGACCCACCGACCTCTACTCCAATCAAACGTGAGGCCCGCTTGGGAGCTAGTGCTTTGACTCTGAGGTACACCACGCGCTCACCCTGTCTGGCTAGCTCCTGCGCCATCCGAAGATTGAACTCCTTCAACGGCTCATCAAAATCGGGCAGAAAGACGATCACGGCGTCCGTCGGGATCTGCTCGTCCATTTCCGGGTGCTCCAAAATGTATCTGCTGAATTCAAGACTGAGTTCGTGGTTTCTCGCGAAGAACTCCTCTAGATCAACTCGCTTGCGCTTCATTTTCATCCTCCCGCAGAAATTGTCGCTTATAGCTCCTCCAATTGGCTTTGATATCGTGCTCGGCGAACGTCAGGGTTTCGTTGTACCCTTGCGTGAACAGCGGGGTCTTGCGCGCCCTGCCTCGCTTATCCAGAAGATCGCGATGGGCAAAGCCGTGACGGGTATCATAGCGGACTGCCGGACGCCATTTCCCGGCCACTTTGGTCTCGTACTGGATTCTAAAACTCGTGACGATCCCCTTCACCCTCACATGGTGGTGCCGATAGCGATCGCCGGGGGTGAGCATAACTGTAAACTTGACTTCTTTGCTCATGAGCCTTCGCTTTAGTATACGAGAGAACGAGCTATCGGACAAAAAAGTCTGGTGGCTCAGGGGAGTGGGTGTTCGGGCCACGCGCTCGGGCGCCCCGCTCGCGGAATCAAGTAGGGGCGAAGCATTTTGATTTGCGAATGCTTCGTCCTTACCGATATCGATCAATTTCGCTGATTTTTGGCTCCCTGACAGTACATCAGGTTATAGCACCCCCTGCTGAGAGTTATGAAGAATATTTCCACAGTGCTCAGATTTCAAGGATGTTCGTAGACCTCAGAGGAATCCAGGCAGGCTCTACCGAGACTGATTGGATTTTAGGGCCACGGTTGTTCCGCTCAATCGGAGCTGTGTATAGGGACGATAGTCCAAGAGCATATTATTACAATGCAAGTCTGCCGGAAGAGTTCGATGTCGTGATCTATTTTGATGATACGTCACCATCGATCTTGTTGGGGAGAAGATAAGAAGCTGTGGGCCATGTAAGGTTACGCTATTAATAGGTGTGCTGCACCTGGTTTCTTTGGACACGAGATTGCCATAATCTAGTCCAAAGGAACCGATGATGAAAAGTCAGGAAGAATCAGAATGAATTCTTGCAACGACAAGTCGAGCAGCTCCTAGCTCAACTCAACGAAAAAGACAAAAGGTTGCGTGGGGGAGCGTTGTTTTTTCTCCGTTACTACGGGAACCCCGTTATGCTAAAACGTAAGGGCTAAGCATTTTTCGTAAGTGCTTCGCTCCTACACGAAAAACTCTCTCCCCAAGAGCATAATGCACAATGCTGTGGTTTTACCCTTCAACCACCACCTCATCCTGCCATCGACGAGCACCCAAGCTCCTCCCCGGAGCTACTTTGAAATAAATCCGGTATCTACCAGCATTATCTTCGCCACGGAATCTTATCTCGAAGCACTAGAGTTACAGTGTCGAGATGGCCCTCACCCCGCCTGCGGCACCCCTCTCCCGTTCGAACGGGAGGAGGGGCCGGGGGTGAGGGCGAAGTGAGCCAGTTTGTTAGACTCACCTCCTTTTGGGCCATAGACAGAAGTGAAACTCAACACCATAAGGAGGGTGTCTGATGAAACTATCGAGCGCGGTACTCAACTTGTCAGTCAAGGAGGAAAAGAAAATGATATTTCTCAAGCGTCTCAGATCGTCGTGGTCTTCTCACGAAAACATCAACAGGAAGTATTGCAAACCGAAATCGATCAATTACGCTGATTTGAAGCTCATTTCACGTTTTTGTCACGCCCACACTCTATGCTGGAGATTGCTCGGCGGACGCAGGTGATGAGTCCGACCGACGAACAAAGTCAAATCAACAGATCCAAGGAGGGATCTACGATGAAGTACATCAAGAAGAACGCCGGCCTGCTGAGGTCGGTTCGGAGTTGGGGAGTGCTGGGATTGGTCCTGGCGCTCGCGGTTGCGGTCGGGGTCGGGTATGAGCAGACGCTTGCGTCTCAAGCTCAACCGCAGCCTCAGACATCCGCCAACGACCAGACGGAACACCATGTCTTCGTTGAGGAAAAACCTGAAGGAGAAGTATTTCTCGAACCGATGGTCAAACCGGTCAACCCGATATCTCCGTCTTCGCATCCTTTGCTGGGAAGCGGATGGGCCCCTGACAACGACCATTCGGACGAGTTCAACTCGTTGACGCTGGACACGTCCAAATGGATAGTAGATTACGGCTGGGCAAACACCTTTACCCATCACCTAGCCTACAACCGAACCTGCGATGTGCTTTCGTGCGTCAACCACCAGTTTTACACCGGTTCCGGGAACGGTTACTTACGACTGGTGACGCAGAAAGAAAATTACTCGGGAAAAGTCGTCGACTATGTCAACTCGGACGAGATCCTGAGCGACGGCCGACCGAATTACCGGATGTTCGAGTACACTTCAGCTATGATTAGGAGCAAGACCCTTATCTCACGCTACGGCTTCATCGAAATCCGTGCCCGGATCCCGAACAGCCGCTACGTTATCGCCGACTTCTGGCTGTTTAACAGCAACAGTAACCCGGTCGACCCGGATCCGTATTTCTATCAGGACTTTCGCGTTTCAGCATAAATAGGCAGTAACCGCCCGCCTAGCAATGGACCATTTGTAGTCATACCAAGAAACGGCGGTCTGGAGGCGTTGCCATTCTAGCTTAAGAAAAGCCAAGAAGGCACAGAGAATAT
>JACOSB010000008.1 GCA_016179105.1 Candidatus Acetothermia bacterium | reverse complement strand
TTGGGGATCCAGATCAAGTGAACCTTCAGATCATGCTTCGTGTGCGCTCCCAGGCGATACTTTCGCACGCGACCATATTACCACAAACTTCTCTTCGCCTGAAGGCGAGGGGTTTCGACCATCCCCGCAGGGGACACTAACGCAGGATCAATCTCAAGATAAGCATGCACTAGGATATTGCGAAAGTTGATCATTCCTCGCATCCGCCGAGCTAGATCCATAGAGATAATTCCAGCTTCTGCAAGAACTGCGAAAAGGTCTCTTTCATCATCGGGAACCTTGAGCTGGCGGTGAGCGATAAGATAATTGGCAATGTCCAAACACGCTTGGATGGCCAGTTGTAATCTTCGTTCGACGATAGCTTGCGTGTCGCCGTTTTGAAGATATTCTTCTAACGAGATTACTCTGAAACGCTCGAGACTCTGATAACACTCATCAAGTTTTTTGAGTCTGGCTTGGATCACGCGTGTGTCCATGGCCGAGTCCCCTTCGCTTAATCTTTTCCATGAGGTGGCCGAAGTGGAATTCGTAGTAGGGTCGCAGATCGTAATAGCGATTCAGCATATGCATCTCGAGTTCTGCACGCGTATCAGGATTTCGGTCAAAAAGCCGTTGTCCTTTCTGGAGCACCTGGAATTGGAGTAAAGGCGGGGCTTGATTCAAGATAATCAGATCCAAGCGTTGGGGGAAGAAATAGCTCAGCTCGTCGAGTAGATGTAGATGATAATCAGAATATCGCTGTGGATCTACTGCGGGTTGTAGCAAAATAGCAATGTCCTGATCGCTGTCGGGACGTGCGCATCCCTCTGCATGAGAGCCGAAGAGATAAACAGCGAGAATCTCATCCTGGGCATCGAGATATTCTTTTAGCTTTGGAACGATTAAGCTTGTTTCCATAACGGTTTCATCATAGCTTGTGGAGTTTCTTGGGACAAGTAGGGTAATCAGCGTTGGCGATCAAATAACGCCCTTGGCTCTGAGATGGGAAATATAATCTTGCTCACTCATGGGACAGCTGACGAGATCACGGAGCTACTGAATAGTATCCAATCGGAGCTGTTGTTTAACCTTGTGAAGTAAATCATCACCGTAGTCTTTGTAGCTGGAGCCACGTGAGATCTTTGTATAGATATGTGTCTTTTGATTTCGATAATAGAACCACCAGAAGCGATGATCGCGTCCTGAGTCTTCAGGAAGAAAACCTTTTTGGGCCAAAGCTCGTTCTAAGTTACTTCTTGGAATGACGGCCATTTACTTTGGTGAGTTCAGCAACGGTTTTCAAGCGCTTCCAGTGGGCACGTGCATCTTCGGATAAGTCTTGGAGAGGAGTGTTGGCGTAAGAATCCATAATTTCGAAGAGCGTTTCGAGGCAGTGCTTCACGGCCGCATCGGGAGTTTCTCCTTCTTCCAGAATCTCTAGCTCGGGGACGGCGGCAAAGAACCATTCTCGGCCGCGATGCACTTCCACTGTGATCGGTGTTCTCAATTTACCCTTGGACGTGGGAGATTGGTAGAGCAGTCGGGTTTCTACCAACGGACCTAACTCGTGGAGAGACTCTGCAAATGCCTTGATAGTCGCAGCCATGGTGGTGTTGGGTTTATCGATGGTCGCTATCTTCTTCGCTGACATTTTCTCACCTCCCTAAATGAAATGCTCTTCCAGCCATGGGCTAAACAAACTCGTTCCCATAACGGTCTCATCATAGCTTGCGGAGTTTCTGGGGACAAGTGGGGAGAATCACGGAAGACACGGAAGAGTCACTGAAAACACGGAAAACGACATGCCTTTCTTCAGTGTATTCCGTGGTATTTCCGTGTTCTCCGTGATTCAAGCCAGGGTAAGGTGCACGTCATACCTTCAGCTTGTCCCTTTGTGCGATAGTCTTCGGTACTTCCATCTTACTTGGGGTGGGTCTTGCTCTGTGCCCTTGAGCCGTCGTGATCACCGCGACAGCAGTGAGAATGATCGGAGCAGCGAAGAGTGTCTGAGCCGTGATCGGTTCCCCGGCGAGCGCCCAGCCGAGGAAGACCGCGATGATTGGGTTCACGTAAGCGTAAGTCGCGGCGCGCGCGGGCGTCACCACGCGGAGCAACCAAATGTAGGCCGTGAATCCCACGAGCGAGCCGAAGAGGATCAGATAGACAAACGAGATCCAAGAGTTTAACAAGATCTGACTCAAATCAATCTTGGCCCATTCGCCCGTGAATGTCCCCGCGAGGATGAGCAGCGCTCCTCCCGCGAGCATCTCCATGGCAGTGCCCAAGAAGGGTGAGGATGGTAACGGAGCGTGGCGCGAGTAAATCGAACCGATCGCCCACGAGATCGTGGCAAAAATAAGAGCGGCTGCTCCTACAAGATTGATCTGACCATTTCCTGTCAATTCGCCCGGCCCCACCAGGATCATTAAGCCAATGAACCCCAAGCCTAGTCCAAGAATGATCAATCGATTGGGGCCTACTCCATGAGGTCTCAGCCAGTCGAACAAGACCATCCACAAGGGCACCGTCGCGATGAGCAGTGCCGTTAGCCCAGAAGGGACTAACTGTTCGGCCCAGACGACAGCACCATTGCCTCCCAAGAGCAACAAGCCACCGACGATCGCGGCTGATCTCCAATGAATCCAGCTGGTGGGGCGTGCCGCTCCTCTCCAGCGCAACCATACGTACATCAGGGCTCCCGCGATCAAGAAGCGCAGGCCCGCCATGAGAAACGGGGGCATCGTCTCGACGGCGAAGCGAATCGCGAGATAGGTCGAGCCCCAGATCAAGTACACGGACGCAAACGCCAGAATAAGCTTTAATTTCAGCGAAGAGTCTTCTGGCTTTGCGTAGGTCTCAAGCATGCTTGACTTTGGCCTTGCCATGAACTTCGGCCTCCAAGGGGAGTTGCGCTGTCTCTTTGAGTGTCTCTAAGACGATGGTCGTCCGTGTTGAGCTGATTGTAGTGATGACGCCGAACTCCTCGCGAATGAGTTTCCACAAATCTTCGGTATCTTTAGCGCGCACTTTGACCAGATAGCAATCTTCCCCGGCGATGTGATGGACTTCTTGCACTTGAGGAATTTTCGCGAGTGTGATCCCCGTCTTGCCCGCACCGACGCGATCGTCAGCGCGCACAAAAATAAAAGCAACCAAGCCAAGTCCGAACTCGCGCGGGTTGAGACGAGTTTCGTAGCCGTGAATGATGGCTTGCTCTTCGAGCTTGCGGATGCGCTCGAAGATGGCGGAGGGAGCCATGCCGACTTGGCGGGCAATCTCGGCGTTCGGTGTCCGGGCGTCTTTTTGAATGATTGACAGTATTTTCTCATCAATTTCGTCGATCATTTGGTATCACTTCCATTAGAGAGAATATACATCGAAAATAGGGTGAATGTCAAGATGAATAATTCTCCGGGAAAGAATGCTTCAAAAGCGAACCTACGAAATTGGGCACGGTGGGACTCAATTGTTAGTAAACTTCGATTTGAGAAGAACCGAATCGGCAACAAGTATGGTTGCTACAGCACGCCTTCAAACGATGATGAGTTTGATCCCGTGCAGAGGCAAGGTGGCAGTAAGGATGTTTCTATCGCAGAGCAGGCTCGATGATCAAAGAGAACAAGATTCATAAGGTTTATTTGTGAGGGTTACTAGGACGATCTTGATCGGCTTCTTTTGGGCTTGCGAGACCATTTAGCAGCGACCTCTTCTTTGATCTCATCACTGAGTGCCTGGATCTGTTGTCGACTGCCATACCCAGCTTGGATGAGGGCTTTCCCCAACTCGCGGAAGAGATTCAAAATGTGAGGTTGTTCCCCAACTTTGCGTAAAGCAATGACCCCATCGAGATAAACAACCTCCAGCGCATCCCCCTGTTTGAGCCCCTCTTTTTTTCGAATCTCTTTAGGGAGCGTAACTTGGCCCCGTTCATTGAGCTTGACAATTTCCATAAACCACCATCATCACGATAATGCATAAAATGAGATCAAGCAACCGACTCGTTCACCAGTCGAAAGTGGGCAAACTCAAAGCACCTGACGCCTCTCCACCAATCCCCTGCATCCAGCTTTGAATCACGGAGAACACGGAAACTCCACGGAAGACACGGAAGAAAGCGAGTTGTTTTCCGTGCTCTCCGTGGAACTTCCGCGCCTTCCGTGGTTCTGTGCTCTTCCCTGAAATGCTAGTCAACCATGATCCATTGCCAGACTGCACAAAGTGGAGAAGGCTCAGCTCAAAGCACATCTTGACTTGGAGCCCTGATCTCTAACCGATATAATCGCTAAGTTGGGAATGAGTCGAGAGTTAATCTATATTGGTTGACGGTAGCTTAAAAACAGCTCATGAAGACGACTCGCTACTTTGAAGAGCAAGTCTTGCGCAAACGTCCTTATATACAGCGCGAATGGTGTGAAAGAGCTTTACGCCAGCCTGCGCATCGGGAGGTTCAAGCTGATGGCCGTTTTCGTTGCTGGATCTTTATACCGGAAATCGGGAAATACTTACGCGTAGTAACGCTGGAAGATGGAGAGACTGTGCATAACGCTTTTCCTGATCGCAGTTTTAAGGAGGAGAAAAAATGAAGTTCCATTATTACTCAGAGACCGACTCACTCTACATCGACCTTTCGAAGAAGGTCAGCGTTGACTCTCGCGAGGTCGCTCCTGGAGTAGTGTTGGACTTTGATGCGGAGGGCAGCCTAGTCGGCATCGATATCGATCATGCCAGCCGGATTGTGGACTTGTCACGTCTAGAAGCTGAGGAGCTGCCGATCACTAACCTTTCGTTAACTCGCCCATAAAGTATACCCTCGCTCAGGCAAAACAGGATTGGCAAACTGCGCTCATTAACTTCTCTCCAAAATCCTGATAAACTCTGCGGGTGAGATAAGCTTAATCTCTTGATAGATCTTTCAGTGACTTGAGGTGCGAATCTCCGGATATGATGTAATCAGCCTTGGCTTCAATCGCCGCTATCAGGAATTTGTCGTCATCTGGATCAGCCTCGATCACTTTGATAGATAGCTTGCCGGGTACTTGTATCGCTAGGCGTTCTAATGCTTTCAGCAGTGCTTCTACCTCTTCTTTTATCCATCGGCTGATTTGTCTTATTTTAGGATAGAATAGCACTTCGTTGAGTTCTGCAAGGATAGCTGGTGAGACGACCAATTGATACTTTCCCTCCTCTTGCCAAGCATCGATGATCCGAGCAGGAGGACTCCCAGCAACCAACGAGGCGCTCACGAAGACGTTGGTGTCAACCACGATTTTCATGCCTTGCCTCGTTTTTTTCTGCGAATGGCCGCAACTGCTCGAGCAACCTCCTTTTCAATCTCTTGAGGATCGGTGTCTCGATTATGATCTCTCGCTTTGTTGATCAGCTCTGCCAATTTCTTCTTGGCCTCTTCACGGCTGAAGACCACTGCTGGACGCAAAGTGATCTCATCATCTCGAAAATCTAACTCTAACTGGTCACCTTTTTCCAGATTCATCACCTTTCTCAATTTGGCTGGTAGAGTGATCTGACCGTTTCTTAAGATTTTGACAGTGGCCATAAACACCTCTCAGATTTAGTAATTTACATAATTAGTATAACCTTGATGAAACTTGTTATCAAGAACGTGAATACGATCGGTTGGCGTTAATCTGCTCGACGGATAAGTAAGATCAGTTTCCCGATACTATAGCGCCCTTCAAGCAACGCGTGCGCTTCCGCCACTTTCTCAAACGGAAACGTTTTCCCAATATGAGGCTTGATCTTGCCTTGGGTGTACTGAGCGAGCACATTCTGCATGATCGAGTAAAAGAGCTTCGGACGATCGGCAAAGCGTGCCAAGTAGACCCCATAAAAACCGGTGCTGTGCTGGAGCAAACTCAGCGCATCTAATCTCGGGCGACGCAGCAGTTCCCAAAGGAGCTGTAGTTTGTTCTTCTGAGTAAAGCTCGAAACACCGATCGAAGCAAGTCGCCCATTCGCTCGGAGCAACTTCATGCTCTTCTTCAGCGTTTCTCTTCCAAGAGAGTCGAGCACGAAGTCGATGCCCTCTCCGTTTGTCAGCTCTCTCACTTTTTGTGAAAAATCTTCGGTTCGATAATTGATCGGATGATGAACGCCGTACTCTTTGAGAAACTTTATCTTCTCATCCGAGCTCGCTGTTCCGAAAATTTCTACGCCCGCGTTCTTGCAAAACTGTACAGCCGCCAGCCCCACCCCTCCGGCGCAGGCGTGAATCAAGACGCGATCGCCGGAGAGGAGCACGCCTGTGTTGAAGAGACAGTGATAGGCGGTCGCAAAGTTGACGGGCATGGCCGCGGCATCCTCGAATGACATTTTTTCGGGAATGAGTATGACGTTGGCTGCGTTCGTGCAGATGTACTCTGAATACGCTCCGAGCGGCACCATCACGACTACACGCTGGCCCACTTTCAACTGTGTCCCACCCGGCCCGAGTTTTTCAATAGTCCCGGAGGCTTCAAAGCCGGGCACATAGGGAAGTTTTTTGCCGACCGGATAGAGCCCGCGACGCATCAAGACTTCGGCATAGTTGATGCCAATCGCGATGACTTTGATCAGAACTTCGTTTGCTGCTGGAGTAGGGATTGGTTGCTCACGAATGGCAAACGCTTGCTCGGGCGAGCCGTGTCGTTCCAGAAAGATTGTGCGCATAGGTTTCTATCGTAGCCTAGCAAGTACATTGAAGCAAAAGAGGAAAGAAGTTGATAAGGATAAGGCTTCAACCTAAAATGCTTGTGAGAAAATCGTGTGTACGTACACCCCGACTATCCTGACTTGCGGGCTACCGTCGCGCGCAAGAAATCTTTGGCCAAAGGCTATGCAACCACAGCTGTGCGCACTATTGATAAACTTTTGGCTCGACAGAAAGGAGCAACTCCATGAAGAAAGACCTGAATTATTATGATGGGCTGCCTTGGAAGGTGGAGATCGAGCCAGAGCGCCAGGACGATGGCACGATTATTTATATAGCATCGCATCCAGAGTTTGAGGGAGTGATGGGTAGTGGTGCCACACCCGAAGAAGCCCTAGCGGATTTGCACACAGCGCGGCGCGCCATGATCGAGTCTCTACTAACCGAGGGCTATCCAGTTCCAGAGCCTACAGCGATCACTACTGCTTAGAGTTTCAATAATCGCCGCTCCATCAGCCTGCGCCAGCGTATCGGCCAGGTGTCGGTCCGCTCGTCTACGGGGTCTACGAGAATAGTGTAAAACCCGTAACGCTTGGCTCCTAAAATATCCGTGAAGAGCTGATCCCCAATCATGACTGTCTCTTCGGGCTTTAGTTGAAGCGTTTGGAGCGTGCGCAAAAATCCCGAGCGCAAGGGCTTTTTCGCGTGAAAGATCAAAGACATCTTATCGAATTTTTCGTTCATCCACTGACGCCCCTCACCGTTATGATTGCTGATGAAAGCCATTCGAAAATTTTGACGTTTAAGCTTTTCTAGCAGCGTGAAGACGCTCTCGTCTAAGACTGAAAAATTATGAGGCCCCAGCGTGTTGTCTAAATCGAAAATCAATCCGCGCAACCCCTTTTGCCAGAGCGCTTCGTAGTCGATCGTGTAGATTGATGGCTGTCGCTCGTCGGGCAAAAACTTCTCGATCATGGCGGCTCAACGATAAAAAAATCGCCGACGAAGATAAATTCTTTAAGACGCTCTAGAACTTCCTTGAACTCCTCAAGAAAATCCGGAGGGACGTATACTTTGAAATACATTTTGTCGCCAAGGACTTTGCAGTCGCGTCGCACTTTGGCGATCCCGTCGTAGCAACAGACGATCGTGTCGATGAAATGAATATCTTCTTCGCGAAGATGGACGTAGACTTCGAACGCATCTTTGGGCGGCGGAGGCAAGTCGCTCCAATCAATCAGTTTTTGATCTTCCATCGCTCGTCGCTTTCTCGATCTCAGCAGCGAATCTTTCGTTCGCGCGCTTGAGCGCCAACTCCGGCTCAATCCCCAGCTCACGCGCGAGGGCGACTACCGCAAAGAGCAGCTCTCCCAAGCCAGCCGTGTCTTTAGATTTTAACAACGATTTAAGTTTGTCTTTAGGGGCTGACTCCACAGAGTGCGCGTGCTGGCGATATTCGGCACGCTCTTGGAGCTTACGCGCTTCGACCAGCGCCGGGATCGCTTTTTTAGTTTTAAGTTTATTCCCCTCGCGGCGCTTGATCTCTTCCCAGCGCCCTTTGATCTCAGCATCACTCTTACCCGTCTCTTCACCAAAGACATGGGGATGCCGTCGAATGATTTTCTCACGGATGGACTCGAAGATTTCGTGAGTTAAAAACTCTCCGTGCTCGCGAGCGATCTGCGCGTGGAACGCAATGTGCAATAAGAGATCGCCCAGTTCGTCTTTGAGCTCGGCCCACTCTTTTCGTTCGATCGCCGAGACGACTTCGTAGGCTTCTTCAATGAGCATGCCCGTGAGACTCCCGTGCGTTTGCGCACGGTCCCACGGGCAGCCATTCTCTGCTCTAAGCGTCGCGACCAGCTCAATCAATTTTTCTAGACTGCCTCGCGACGCGTTCTGGGCCATATTGGCCTAAGCTCTAGCTAAGACTATGGGCAAGCGATGTTCTTCTCCGGCCCCTGTTCGATCCACGCGTCAATAAACGCCTTGACGCGATCGGGGTTCCAGTCGTTGAATTTATCTATGCGCTTCCACGCCGTCAACGCGAACTTGGTCTCCAGGCCCGTATACGGAGCCACGATTACCTTGCAATATTTGTTATCAGCGCGCAGGCCCGTGATATAGTCTTCAACTTTCTTGATGAGGTCTACTCCAATATCGGGCTTGTACTGCAGGAAGACGCCGCCGTGCTCGAGGTTGTGCACTTGCATCTCATTCTGGATGGCCTCTTTGAAGATGCCGTGCCACGGAGCGGCGTTGGCTAAGTGCGGGCCGGACGTGGGCGGGGTCGAGTTGTAAGCGGCATGCTGGGCGCCCTTCTCGATGTGCTCGGCCTTCTGTTCTTCGACGGGCTGACCCGGCTTCTTGTCAGGTCCCAACGCATTGGTCGGTTCTTTCTTCTTGCCCTCGATCTCGGCCAAAAGTTTCTCGACGTCGTCTTTCTTATAAGCCGCGTCCATCTGTTGCAGCTTTTCTAGCGTCTCTTTCGCCTTGCTGGCCCGGTTCGATTTCTTGTAGAGCGCGCCAAGCTGGAAGAGCGCCTCTTTGCCGTCGGCGCTATAGGGTTTGCCGGCTCCTACGATCGTAGGCTCGTTGTTCACGATCTTCTCGTAGGCAGTGATCTTCTTTTCATCGTCCGAGGTGACCTTGAGGGCCGACATATAGTAATTGCGACCTTCCTCGTACTTGGTGCGGCCGACGGACGCATCGCCGAGCCCGATATACGCCGTGAACTTCTGGTCGGCGGTCGAGTTCTGCTTGAGCACTTCTTGGTAGTGCTTGATCGCGTTTTCAAAGATGTGCTGGTCTATATAGTCTTTCGCCAGCGTGAGGCGCGTCTCGAGGTCCTCGGGTTTGAGCGTTAGAATCTTCTCGCCCAGCTGTTCGCGCATCTCTTTGCTCGCCGTGCGATCGAAGCCTTGCTTATAAGATTTGAATGCGTTCCCCGCGTCATTCTTAACTTGATACGCATCGCCCAAACCCAGCCACGCCTCGGCAATGTAGGGCGAGTCCTTGGTGATCTTGGTGAAAAGATCGATCGCTTGATCGGTCTTGCCGCCGCCGGCGTAGGCTTGAGCCAGCTTGGTCTTGTACTCAAAATTAGTAGGCTCTTTGGTGAAGGCCGTCTTGAACTGCTTTTCGGCCGTCGCGTAGTCTTTTTGCTCGTAGGCGACATCGCCCAGTCTCGCCACGAACTTGATCTTGTCGGGCTTGGCCTGAGCCAGCTTAGCATAGAGATCCTTCGCTTGATCCCATTTCTGGAGGCCCAGATACGAATCAGCGAGTTTTTCCTGCAACTCGACTAGCTCATTGTCCTTGACCAACGGGAGCGCTTTTTCATAGTATTCGGCCGCGCCGCCGTATTGTTTGTTGCCCTTCAGCAGGTCGCCGTAGAGCACCAGCGCTTCTTTGAAGTTGGGCTTCAGCTCGAGCGCGCGCTTGACCTGGGCGAGCGCTTCGGGGACCTTCCCCTCGCCGTAGAGCCAGAGGCCATACTTATAGCGAACCGTGGGGTTCTGGTCGTCCAAGTTGAGGATGCTCTCGTACAGCTTCTCATCGCCGGAGGCTCCACCCTCGGCCGTTTTGGTCATATATTCGAGCGATTTTTGGGTGTAGTCGGCGATTTGCTTATCCAAGGGCTGAAGCTCGGCCTCTTTGATCGCCGCGACCAGCTTCTTGAGCTCTTCGTCCTTGCTCTTGAACGCGTCTTGGACTTGGTTCACCAAATCTTTCTTGCGATCTTCCTCTTTGCCCGCCGCTTGCTTGACCTTATCCAAAATACTCTTGAGCGGAGAGACGAGCGAGGCCTCGAGCTTGCCCGGCTGAGCCGCTACTTGCTCGACGCGCGTGGAGAGCTCGTTCAGATCGATGAGATCAGCGACCTTGTTCCAGGTGGCGTCTTGGCTGGTGAACGTCTCTTTCTTGCGCTTGGCCAGAGCCAGCTTGTTCTGATAGATCTTGGCAATATAGAAAGGCAAATAGGGATCTTTCGAAGGGTCTTCATTGTAGATCTTCTCGTACAGGGCGAGCGCTTCGTCCGTCTTTCCCTTTTTGTCGAGCGCATAGGCTTGCAGGATTTCGTCCTTGATCTCGACCTTGGCGACGTTCTTCGTCTGCGCGAGCCAGTCGTCAAATTTCTTGTTCTTGTTATCAGCAGTATAGTCGCTCTTGATTTGTTTTTTGAAATCGTCCCATGTCTTGCGCTCCCCGAGTTTTAAGATGAGAAGACCCTGTGCCGTTTTAACAATACCCGTCGTGTCGGTCTTCTTGTCACCGGCCTTCAGGGGAGCAATCGCATCTTGGATCTCCTTGGGCAAGGAGCGCGTCTCACGAAGCCCTAGATCGCCGCTCTCGTCTTTGGTCGCTTCGTCCTCGTTATATTTCTTAGCGATCGCTTCAAAGTCTGAACCTTCTTTGTCGAGCGCGGCCTTGGCTTCTTTCGCTTTCTTTTCAGCAGTTGCTAACTGTTCGGCCGTCGCGTTCGCCGGGATTTTTATGAGAATCTCGCGTAGCTGGACTTTTTCGGGAGCCGCGCTGGTTTTCTTGGCATTCTCGATCCAGCTCTTGAAAACTTCATCTTCTTTCTCGGAAGTGAGGTCTTTTTCGACTTCATCCTTCACGTCCTCGAATTTGCTCTGACGCTTTTCGATGGCTTTGATGATATGGAAGCCGAACTGGCTCTTGACCGGCTCGCTGATCTGACCCACCTCGAGCTTAAAAAGCGCGTCCTTGAACTCCTGCACGAAGGGCGTGTCTTTGTCGACGTAGCCGAGATCGCCGCCCTTGTCTTTGCTGCCGGGGTCTTCGCTGTACTGCTTCGCGAGTGCCGCAAAGTCGGCGCCCGGCTTGAGCGCTTGCTGGCGAACCTCTTCGGCTTTCTTGCGTGCTTCTTCGACCTTCTCGGCCGGAGCGTCCTTGGCGACGCTGATCAGAATGTGGCTCGTCTTGTATTGAGTTTTTGTATATTTATCTTGATGTTTTTCGAAATACGCTTTCGCTTCGGCTTCGGTCGGCTTGACGTCGCCGATGACGTCGTGCTCGTAGCGTGAGCGATTGTCCTCGATAAACTTAATCAAATCTTGGTCGCTCGGCTCGATCTTCCCGACGATCGCTTCCTTGACTTTATCTTTGCGCAGTTCATCGCGGGCACTATCTCGGACGCGGTTCTTGAAGTCTCGAATGTCGCTCTTCTGTTCTTTGAGAATGCGCGCGATATCTTTCTCGTCCCAGCCGTTGCGTTGCTTGAAATAATCCAAGTACTGTTGATACAGTTCTTTGAACTTGGCCTCGATCTCGGCGCCCGAGGCCTCGATGCGGCGCTTGTTGCGCTCCTGCTCGACGATCGTATCGTCAATCAATTTGTTGAGCGCTTCGCTCTTCAGGCCGAGTTTCGTGTACTCGCCGTCCGCCCCCTTCAGCTGATCGTCAAAATTTTGACCGAACTGCTGATAGAGCTGTTCCTGTTGAGCGAGAACCACTTTGAACTCTTCGTCGAGCTTGGGCTGATTGATCTTATCGCCGTTGACGAGCGCTGTGGTCACTTCGTTGGCTTGGTTATTGTTGTTGAAGTTGAAAGTAGGCGTAAAGAGCAAAACACCGCCGACCATGAACCCCACCACCACGGCCCAGATCACGTATTTCCCGAATTTATCGACCAACTCACGAATCGTATGCATTCCCTACTTCACTCTCCTTATCGAATCTCTCTACGATTAAAATGAAAGATCATTGCATTCTAGGAAGGATAAAGGGCTTTAGACCTTTAACTTCTTGATGCGTCAAATCTTATGCTATAATAAAGAACGAGAGAGGAATTTTCAAGCTATGCGTAGAGGGATTTTCATTCTAGGACTATTGGCGTTAGCGGGTCTCGTCGGGATGAGCGGATGGCTTGGAGGGACATCGAGCCTGGGACAGCCTCCCAAGCCATTCTTGATCGTGGTGGACGCGGGGCATGGGGGCGAGGACACGGGCGCGATCGGGTTAGCTGGGTTGATCGAGAAGAACCTCGTCTTGGATATAGTGAGACTGATTCAGATCAAGGCGCTCAACGAGCCGAAGCTGAAGGTGTGGCTCACGCGTCAAGAAGACAAATATATAGCTCCGAAAGATCGAATCGCGCTGGCCAACGCCCAAAAAGCCGATCTCTATATCAGCGTGCACGCGAACTACGCGAGCGATCCGTTTGTGCGCGGGATCGAGACGTTGATTCACGAATCAGCCAGTGCGGCGAGCAAAGCGTGGGCACAAGCGTTGCAGCAAAAATTGATCGAAGAGACCAGTGCTAAGAATCGTGGAGTCAAATCTGCGCCACTCTATCTCAGAGATGCGCAGATGCCGGCGGCGCTGGTCGAAGTGGGTTTCGTGACCAACCCCGAGGAAGCTAATAATCTGCAGCAATTGACTTATCAGACAGCGATTGCTGAAGCGATCTTGGCGGCGGCGAAAGACTTTTTGAAGATCGAGTGAGTGTTCACTTCCAGGTCCGACTTTAGCGACAGGCCCGCTCGGTTTTTGAACAGGTTATGCTCGATGGGTTCTGATTGATATCCTGATTACCTTGGTATTTTCATGCTTTCAACCATCGCACCCAATGCCCTATGCGATAGGACAAGACATTTATAACAATTACTGTCACCAAGGGAGTTAAGGTTAGAATCAAACCGACTACCTGAATCGTCATGCTTGATAGATTCCCTTGAAAAATCCATAGACCTCCCGCTCCAATCACGGCTATGAGACCTGCGGCGAATAGCCACAAGCCGGCACGTCGATTGGCCTTATACCATAAGCCTTTATCACTCATGGTCTTAGGGGTTCTCAGACCGTACAAGAGATTCGGGGGGATCCTTTGTGCGATCAGCGGAACTGCAACCACGCAGACTGCTAAACCCATAACTAAGGGCAATATCCACATCATTGATCACCTCCAATTATATATCAACTTCCACCACAGATTGAAGCACATCCTGCAAATTCCAGCAGACAAGTGAGACAAAGAACGGTAACTGCCCCTGGAATAAGGAGGTTGGCCAGACACTCAATTCCACAGATAACAATGATAAGCGCAGCCAGCTCAGGGTCTGCATTTATGCAGTTAAATAGACATTCGTAGTAGCCAGCGCCACCTCCTCCGGTACCAGCGCTAAGGAAGTCGGCAAGCGTCATCTCTTGAATCGTGAAAAAGCCATAATCTTCTGCGATAAACCTATCATCTTCTGTGTGTAACCCCGCCCAGTCTACCGCGGCTATCCCCTCAAGGCGTGATGAATCCTTGTTATATAAGAAGAGCGCGGCCCGACGATGAACCAGTTTCTCATGGAAGCCAATTTGAGTTTTTTCTTCCGCTATTTGCAAATCCTTATCGGCCATCTTTTGTTTAAACTCTTTATACGTTGGATGATTGTACAAGGTTTGCAACACCTTCTCGCGCTCATCGCCTTTTATGAACCTAACTTTGTAGTCTGGCTGACTTGGTTCAAGCTCGGTGATTTTTCCCTCTACTTCAATGAGGTTAATCCTCGCCCTAGCCGCCGTCTCCCCTTCGTGCTGCGCATACGCAAGAGTGGCGTTGCTTCCAAAGGGAATAACATTAAGCACAATGCCTTGAATCTGAAAAGCTTTGGCAGCATCGAGATTAGCTTGGAGTCCTTTAGCCTCTAGTCTGTCCTTCAATTCCTTGACCTTGCCATCAGTTTGTGCTAGGTAAGTAAATTGATTTTTCAAGTCTGGATTGCTTGGCTCCACCTCCCGAAAGAAGGAAGCACAACCCCCTAGAGCTGTTGTGCCTGCAACCAGCCCTAGACCCATCAGGAAGCGACGCCGGTCTATCTTACCTTCTTGCAACTCGTCTTTTCCGCAACACATCGTAACCTCCTAAAATTTTGTTCTGGCATTTTTTAAGCGCCCCAGCGCGGCGCTCCATGCTTTATACAACCCCTCTGTCGTTAGAATTATCGAAAATGAAAAGCCCTCGCTCATCGATTACCCCGCATCTGCGGGACTAAACCCGCTCTAAGATCAAAGTCCAACCAATCACCCTTGAGTCTTAGGCCTTCCGAGCTAGGTAAGGTAAGGTAAGGTAAGGTAAGGTAAACATCCCAACCTATTTAGGCCTACTCCACAACCGCTTCCAAGTTACTTTTGTATTATACGCCTAAATTTTGTCCAGATGCTGACATCCCTTAGCTGCAGGGAGAAATGGGGGTCTTGACACCCGTGAAAGCTACGCTCGATCCGCTTGGTCAGAGACAGAATTCTTGCGTGGGGAGACTTCAGAGCTTTTCGTCTGCTCAGTCTCCCGCACCGTGATTTGAAGATTGAGTAAGATTTTACTGAAAAAGCTTAATACTCACTTCGGCATGTGATCCATCAGAATTTTGCGCGCTTCGGCCAGATCTATATTCTGTAATTTCTTCCCAATATCTTCTCCCGTGAGCTCGCTGAGAATTTTGGCTGCTGTCTCGTGAGAGATGGGCTTGGAAGCAGCTGATCACTTGGAGCTATCCCTATGACCAAACTGTCCGGCGGTCAGATGCTGCTAACTAAATTGTATCACTTCAACAAAGTTCCTTGAGGACCTAAGCTGTTTCCTTGGATAACATCTTTTCGATGGTTGGCACTCGAATCTCCGTTCGTTCCAACAAATACTCATAAACTCTTTTGGCAGCATGCATTTCTTGCTTCATCATGTCGGCAGCCGCGGGCCGCATCCCCAGTTTGTCTGGGCCTTGCGACAGCGAGACGCTGATATCGAAGAGTCTTCTTGCGTAGGCACATACCTCAAAATACTCGATTCGATCTATGTTTGCTTTCGCAACGCGCTCGTACTCTTTTAAGATGTGCTGACGCCATTCGACACCGTGATAAGCACTCGCTAGCATCAACGTCCAAGCTAGATCGAAGCGCGCGTCGGTGACACGGCATCCCGTCCAATCGATTACAACGGCTGAGCCGTCCTCACGCACGAGCATGTTGAAGGGATGAAAATCTCCGTGAACGACTGATGGACGCGCACAAGGGACTTGGTCGCGCCGTTGCTCCAGCCACTGAATTACCGGAAGGAAGTCGGTCATCTCATAACGGTTGAGATAGTCGTGCGCTGTGCGCAACCATTGATCGACAAAATAGTAGGGCTTCCTAAATTCAGCGTGTTTTTCTCGCTCCACAAACGGCTGCCAATCGAGCCTATGCAAGCGGACAAACAACTCGCAGAACAACTTCAGTAAACTTGGCTGATTTTGATCTGGCGAATGGAACAAGAGCGCTCCGAGCAACTGTCCCTTGATTCTTTCCATGATGATAAATGGCTTACCAAATGGAGAATTTTCTCTTTCCACCAGCATGACCTTGGGGACGGGATAGCCAATTTTGTAAAGCTGCTGAAGGCTGTGAAACTCCTGCGCAGATTTGGTGTGCGCATCGACGCCGGGGTAGATACGCAAAACCAACTCTTCATGCCGGTGAGTCCCGCCCGACTCATATTCCACGTCAAAGGCATACATCTCGTTCTCCCAACCGGCGGTGATTGAGGCCAAATTTTTGATCTGAATCTCTTGATAGTTCGAGAAGCGCTGACAGAAGTAAGCTTCAAGACCCTGCTGTACTGTAAGCGTGCTCTGGAGCCAATTTGCTCTATCAATGCCCACTGTTACGCTTTCGCTTGCAGCGCCTTCATCGACACTTTTGCGATCAGCTTCGTGCCCAGCTCCATGCTCTCCAAGTCAATGCGCTCGTTGTCGTTGTGGATGAGTTTTTCTCGTTCTTTGGCGGGCATCTTGTTGGACATCGGGCAAAAGCCGTACGCCGCCGCGCCGATCTCCCGTACGAAGCGCGAGTCCGTCGCGCCCGTCAGCATGAACGGCACTGTCTCGACTCCTGGCAACTCTTCTTTGGTCGTCTGCTCGATGAGCTTATAAAATTCGTTGGTCAGGGGAGATTCCGAAACGTCGTGCATCTGGATCGTCTCGATCTCGATGTCTTTCTTGTATTCGCCCGCCAGCTCCATCAACGTCTCTTTGACTTTTTCGCGCGTGTAACCCGGCACGAGTCGGCAATCCAACACGAATTCGCACGAATCGGGGATGACATTCTCTTTGACCCCGGCGTGGATCATCGTCGGTGAGATGCCCGTATGTGTCAACGAATTGACGAGCCCTGCGCTCAGCGGAGAACTCGCGGGCATCGGCGGCAAGTCTCCATCTTTGGACTCATCCAAAATCATAATGGCGATCTTCTTCATATCGGACCCCAGCGCGTCTGCGACTTTTGAGATCAGCTCGCGCACCGAGGGCACGAGCTTCTTGGGAAAGCGATGCTTGGCCACTCGATCGATGATATAGGCAGCTTTGGCGAGTGCGTTGTCATTATGTGGAATCGAGCCATGTCCCGACGTGCCCTTGACGCGCACGCGGAACCACCACAAGCCCTTCTCGACGTTGTCGATGGTGTAGAAAAGTTTATTGCCGACAGCGACCGGCGTCCCGCCGCCCTCGTTCAGCACATAATCGCATCTCATCTTGTCGGGATGCGTTTTGCAGAGCCACTCAGCACCGTAGCTTGAGCCCTGCTCTTCGTCAGAGGCCGCGAGCAAGATCAGCTCGCCCGCAAAATCTAATTTGAGTCG
>JACOSB010000091.1 GCA_016179105.1 Candidatus Acetothermia bacterium | reverse complement strand
CGGAGTCAAGGTGAATTTCCCGTTGCACCTCAAGGAGTGTGAGTGGCGGTGGAAGAAAAATTCCCCTAGCTTAGCACGTGAACTCTGGCAAATCCTCAAACGCCATGATACCATCTAATTAAAGTCCTGGTCTAGAGCCTCATTAGTTAGGTATCATTATGCACTCATGAAGCCATCGAAACCCAAAGCAATCGAATTGCTGAAACAGCAACTTGACCAAATACCGAAACTCAAAGCCAGCGACCAGGACTCTCCTGACTTCGAAAAATGGCGGCAGATGACTCGCACGATTATTGCCAATTTGTTCGGTCAGAACTCTGTCCAACTCGCGAGCTTTGTCGATATCTCTTACAGCTTAAGTGGGTTCTGTAATGAGCCGCCAGACAGTGCTTGGCAGCAAGCTTATGTCAGTGGTTTTGAGACTGCTGAGGCCCAATTAGAAGCGTTGTTGACAGAAGTCACCACCTTCTGGTCAGATGAGGCGGTTCCTGCTGCTACGACCCCAGCCGAGAGTCTTGCGGTCTTGTTTGATCGATTTCATGTAGTGGCTCGTCAGCTTCGGGCACGTCACGCTAGTCGACCTACACTCAACATCTCAGATGAATATGACGTTCAGGATTTGCTCCATGCTCTCCTGCGGCTCTACTTTGACGATGTTCGTACGGAGGAGTGGACACCTAGTTACGCAGGCAGTGCTAGCCGCATGGATTTCATCCTGAACGAGTATGGGGTCGTTATCGAGGTCAAGAAGACCCGTTATGGCATGAGTGCCAAAGACATTGGTGACCAGCTTTTGGTGGACATCATGCGATACAAGACCCATCTTAACGCCAAGCAACTCTTCTGCTTTGTCTATGATCCTGAGGGACTGCTACCCAACCCGACAGGCATTGAGCGAGACCTTTCTCGAATCTCAGACGAGCTTGATGTGAGATGTTTTATCCGCCCCAAATGAATCTTCCTGTTTGGACGGGTAGCTTCACTACCTAGCAAATACGTTCGCCTTTAATCCCAGCCACTCAAGCGCTGTCCCACTCAGCAACCGTTCTTTTATCTTTTCATCGAGATCAGACATGGACTCGATGAGTTCACCCGGCTCGTTCTCACCGAGCGGGAACGGATAATCCGAGCCGAGTGCAACGCGATTCTCTCCCATGAGTTTAATCAGATAGCGCAATGCTTCCGCGTCATGCACGAGCGAATCAACATAAAATTTTCCTAAATAAGCCTTGGGATTGACGTTGTTATCGACCGCGCACAGATCGGGTCGCGCGTGAAAGCCGTGCTCGATGCGTCCGATTGTGCCGGGGAAAGAGCCTCCGCCGTGAGCAAAGCAAACTCTCAATTTTGGTAAGCGCTCAAAGACCCCGCCAAAGATCATCGAACAAATGGCCAAAGAAGTCTCGGCGGGCATCCCCACCAGCCACGAGAGCCAGTACTTTTGCATCCGCTCTTTGCCGACCATGTCCCACGGATGCACGAAGACCGCCGCGCCTAGTGCCTGGGCTGCTTCGAAAAAGGGAAAGATGTTTTTGTCACTCAGCTCCCACTCGTTGACGTGTGTGCCGATTTGGACTCCGGCAAATCCCAGATCTTTGACACACCGTTCCAGCTCTCTGATCGCGAGATCGGGCGCTTGCATGGGGACCGTGCCAAGCCCCACAAAACGCTGAGGATATTTTGCGACAACACTCGCGATGTGATCATTGAGAAATCGAGAAAGATCGAGCGCATCGGTCGGCTTGGCCCCATAGCTGAACATCACGGGGATTGTAGACAGCACTTGCACATTGACACTATAACGATCGCATTCCCGCAAGCGCACGTCGGGTTCCCAGCAATTGGCCTCAACCTCCCGAAAAATTTTGCCGTCGATCATCATGCGTGCGCCGCACGGCTTGTGATGCTCTAAACTCACGAAGCCGCCGTAGCCGTATTTCTTCGCGAAATTGGGCAGATGCTCGGGAATGATGTGCGTGTGAATATCGATTTTCAACATGGCACAATTTTGTAGGGGCGAGGTAACCTCGCCCCTACGGAGATTTCAACATCACCAAGATTTTCCGCGCACTTCCGCGTGAGGGTCTTTCGCGTACTCGTTGTCCTGAGCACGCACTTGGATATTTTGATCCCAGTTGGGCGGCAACTCCATCACGTGCTTACACTTCTTGCAGCTACGACGGTCAAGCGAGCCATAAAAGTTTCGCATCACCATCGGGAACTGTTTCACAATGTCTTCCAAGAAGAAATACTCTTCATAGAGAAGATTGCCGCATTTTTCACAGAAATACAGAAAGCCGTCTTTCTCACCCTTCACGCGATGTTTTTCGATAATCAAGCCCACTGTGTTCGCAAAGCGCCGCGGCTGATGGGGCACCTTGGGCGAAATCAGAACCATTTCGCCCTCACGCACGTCGATGGTTTTATGCTGGCCGTTGACATAGAGCCCTATCTTGATGTCGCCTTTGAGCTGAAAGAAGAGCTCTTCACTCTCGTTATAGTGATAATCTTTGCGCGTGTTCGGGCCGCCGGAAACCATGACGATGAAGGTGTCGTTGCCCTTGTAGATCGTCTCGTTCGAGACTGGCGGGATGAGACGGTGCTTGTTCTTCTCAACCCAGGCTATTAGATTGAATGGCTCCATCGGCTTTTGCACGTCACGAATTTCCATAGATACCTCCTGAGTAAGTTCAGTGTGCTCGCTGTCTAATTGTAATCAACTCAGTCGATCGTTGCGATTACCTTGAGCTCGATCGCGATCGGAGTGGGCAAGGCTGTGACTTCGACCGTTGTTCGAGTGGGTAGATGGGTCTTAAAATACTCAGCATAGACACGATTGAAAGTTGCAAAGTCTTTTTTGATGTCGATGAGAAAGGCTGTTACGTCGATGATGTTCTCCCAGCGCGAGCCGGCGTCTTCAAGAATATAGCGAATATTTTTGAGCACTGAATGGCACTGCGTCTCAAAGTCATACGAGAGAATGTTTCCGTTGGCGTCCAATTCGACGCCAGGGATTTTTTTAGAGCCGCGCTCGCGCGGCCCAATCCCAGAAACAAAGAGCAAATTGCCCACGCGCCGCGCGTGCGGGTATGGTCCAACGGGCTCTGGCGCTCGTTGCGAGATAAAAATGTTCTGTCCGTTCATATAGCTCCTTAGAAGACGTCAAGGTCTTTTCCAGATACGACTGGACCATCGTAAATCTCTTGAATCTCAGCAAGCAAATTTTCTTCGGTCGTTCCCCAGAACAACTGATGATACAGCACGAGCAAACCGGGTTTCACTTGCTTGGCAATCTCAGCCAACTCATGTGACGATGTATGGAAGCTCGAATGATACTTTTGCCATTCCGGCGGGCGTGTCGCAAATCCTTTCACTGAATACACTTCATGGATGAGCACATCACAGCCTCGAACGTGCTCGATGAGACTCGGCACTGGCACGGTGTCACCGGAGATGATGATGGTCCGACCGGGCGTCTCAAAGCGAAACCCGAACGCTGGTTCAAAGGAACCGTGTTTCACGAAGAAAGCAATCACTTTGACTCTCTCGTCTTGATAGATGAGCTCCGGCCCGATCTCGTGTGCGTGCACTTTGTATCCTTCTTTGTTTCCCGGCTCCAAACCGCTTGTGCGCACGTAAATATCTCGCTCGTACGCCGTCAGAATATGCTCTGTCATTTTTTTGATACCCAACGGACCGTAGACTTGAAGCGGCTCGTTTCTGCCCAGCACCCACGGCGTCAAGATGAGGTCGGGATAGCCTGCAGTGTGGTCGGAATGGAGATGCGTCACAAACGCACGTGTCAGTTTTTGCATCGTCAATCCCTTCACACCCGCACGATGCGCGGCTGCCGCTCGACGGACCATGCCGGGGCCGAAGTCAACCAGATACGGCTGGTCGTTGACGATGATTGCGACTGAAGGGCCTGAGCGATCGGGATCGGCGATAGGTGTTCCAGTCCCGAGCAGCACGATTTGAGTTTGGCCCATAATGTTCTATTTCAGTTTCACGCACACGTTCTTCGGCTCAGTGAAGAAACGAAGTGCTTCGAGTCCACCCTCGCGCCCGACACCGGATTGCTTCACCCCACCAAACGGCGTGCGCAGGTCGTGCACCATCCAGCAATTCACCCAGACGATGCCCGATTTCAATTGATCTGAAACCCGATGAGCGCGTGGTAAATTTTGAGTCCACAGAATGGACGCCAAGCCGTAGGGCGTGCTGTTCGCGTAGTCTAGCACTTCGTCTTCAGAGTCAAAGGGCATAATCGTCACGACGGGTCCAAAGATTTCTTCTTGGTTGGTGCGGCAGTCATACGAGAGTCCTTCGATTATCGTGGGTGCGATGAACCAGCCATCTTTGCATCGCCCGCTGAGCTTCATGTCGTGGCCGCCGCACAAAATTTTGCCACCTTCCTGCTTGGCCAGTTCAATATATGAAAGCACTTTGGCTTTGTGCTGTTGCGAGACGACCGCACCTTGGTCGGTGTCCTCGACTAGGGGATCGCCAACCTTGAGTTGCTTGGCACGGGCGACAAAATCATTCTTAAATTTTTCGTAGAGCGGGCGTTCGACAAAGACACGCGAGCCGCATAAGCAGATCTCGCCCTGGTTGGTGAACGCTGAACGGATGGTCGTTTCCAACATATTGGCGTAGTCGCAGTCAGCAAAAACGAGCACGGGATTCTTGCCGCCGAGTTCGAGTGAGAGCTTCTTAAACATAGGAGCCGCCACACGCGCAATCTCGATCCCCGTCTTCGTACCGCCCGTAAAAGAGATCGCGGAGATTTTCGGATGCGCACAGATTGCCGCACCGACTTTGGGTCCGTAGCCATGCACGATGTTGAGCACACCCGGCGGGAGTCCGGCCTCTTGGCAGAGTTTTGATAAGAGATAGGCTGTCATCGGCGTGATCTCCGAGGGTTTCCCGATGACGCAGTTACCCGCAGCCAGTGCCGGCGCGATCTTCCATGTAAAGAGATAGAGCGGAAGATTCCAAGGCGAGATGCAGCCTACAACGCCGAGTGGTTTTCTCAGCGTGTAATTGAGAGCAGAATCTTCCATTGCATGAGATTCACTCGCGAAGTGAATGGTCGCAGAAGCGAAGAAGCTGAAGTTGCTGGCCGCGCGCGGGATATCCATACGCTTGGCGAGCGTCACGGGTTTCCCAGTATCGATAGATTCTGCGCGCGCGAGTGAATTGAGATTCTGCGTAATAAGATCGGCGATGTGTTGCAAGAGACGAGCGCGTTCTTGGGTAGGAGTTACCGACCATACAGGAAAAGCCTTTTCTGCAGCGGCGACAGCGCGTTCAACATCGCGCGCATCGGAGTCGGGCACGAAGGAGTAAACTTGGCCGGTCGCGGGCTCGTAATTGTCCAAATATTTTCCTGAGACCGGCTCGATCAGTTCACCGTTGATGTGGTTTTTCAGGTATTCCATGTGCTGATTCTGAGCATAGCACGTTGCTCAGATGAATGCCAATTGATCGAATGGTTCCAGCTTTTGCAGGTATGAAGGGCCTTATGCTGGCACTCTAAGAAAAGGATCGAGAATGGAAGACCGATGAGCGCTTAATATGCCAGGGAGCGCTTGGCCACGGGGCTGCACCGTTTTGAGGTCGGGCTAACTAAGAGGATCTACCTAGCCCTAAATATGATCGTCCGTGACCAAGCGCCCCGTAGGGGGTAGCGTGGTCTTTGGCGCTCTCATATCCGGCCGGTAGCGAGCACTCCGTCACCCCTGAAGATCTCCCTTTTCAAAGATAATTATAATATAATAGCGTATAAAAATCAAGTGATTGCTCTTAATTACAGTATTATCGAGTTTTTATATTGCTATTGACAATTTTTGGCAAAGTGTATATACTATCATAAGCAAAAAAAGGGATTTTAGAAGCAATACCAACCAGATGTGATTAGGCAGCGAAGGTGATGCGGAATACCCTTTCCCGCACCCGAAGTATAGGCCCTGAGGGCCTGCTGTTTCTCCCTCTCTCGCAAAGACAGGGTAATGAACCGGGCCTCCAGGGCCTACCTTTTCGTTCCTTCGCAACGCCGAGAGTTTGAGTTTATTTGTTGCACGAAGCATATCGTGTCGCTTATCTTGATCTACTATGAACGCGCGTGAGAAAGTGAAAAAGTTAGCCGCTCGGCTCGAACAGAAGTACGGGTCGCTCAAATGGGAAAGCCAGGGCGATCCGTTAGAAATTCTAGTTCTCACGATTCTCTCTCAGAACACAAATGACACGAATCGCGACCGCGCGTTCGCCTCGCTCAAGAAAAAATTTCCCGCTTATGAAAGCATCGTCCGTTCACCCACCGAAAAAGTTGCTGAAGCTATTAAAGAAGGCGGGTTGCATCACCAGAAAGCTAAGCGCATCCAAGAAGTTTTGAAAAAAATCAAGGCCGAGCACGGCGCGTATGATCTCAACTATCTCAAAGACTTAAGCACTGAAGAAGCCTTCAACGAACTGATAAAATTCGACGGCGTGGGCAAGAAGACGACGGGAGTCGTGCTCACGTTCAGTTTGAACAAACCGTACTTTCCCGTCGACACGCACATCGACCGCATCACGCATCGACTCGGCTTGGTTAAAAAGGGCCAAGATCCTCACGATGTGATGAATGCGCTCGTGCCTAAAGAGCTGACCTATCAGTTTCATCTACACTTGATCTGGCACGGGCGCGCAACCTGCAAAGCCCGCAAGCCCCTGTGCGACCAATGCGTGATCGCCGATCTATGCCCCGTACCGACCCAAGGCTTGCCTTTAAGGGAGAGGAGAAAATAATGGCCGTCCTGCGCGAGAAGAAGCATCACACTCTCATCCTGACGATCGACCGGCCTGAAGCTCTCAATGCACTCGACCCGGCAACCAGTGATGAGCTAGTCAAGGCTTGGATCGAGTTCCGCGATGACCCGAGCCTCTGGGTCGCCATCATCACTGGCTCGGGCGAGAAAGCATTTTGTGCCGGGGCAGATTTAAGACAGATGGCTCAGTTTGTGAAGATGAACCCGATCGAGCGCCGCGAGCAACGCGAGAAAAATTATGGACTCGGCGGGATCACACGCCATTTAGATATCTGGAAGCCAACGATTGCCGCCATCAACGGTGTCGCGTACGGCGGCGGTCTGGAACTGGCGCTCGCGTGCGATATTCGCGTCGCATCTGAAAACGCCAAGATGGGTCTACTCGAGGCCAAATGGGGCATCATCCCCGGCCAGGGCGGGACGCAAAGATTAGCAAGACTCGTTCCCTTGGGCAAAGCGCTCGAAATGATCTTCACAGCAGAGCCCATCGAAGCAACCGAAGCCTATAGAATCGGGCTCGTCAATCGTGTTGTCTCTCCGAAAGATTTGTTGCCTACAGCGATCGCAGTCGCTGAAAAAATCTGCGACAATGCTCCCTTGGCTGTGCGCGCGGCGAAAGAATCCGTCTATCGTGGGCTGGATTTACCCCTTGACGAGGGGATGCGCTTCGAGCAGTTCTTGGCCAATTTAGTCAGAGATAGCGTTGATACTCAAGAAGGCATGAAAGCATTTGCCGAAAAACGAAAACCTCAGTACAAAGGCGAATAGTAACTGTCAGCCATCGTCAGCTCGTAGAGATCGATGAGCAGACAAGCATTCTCCGGCGTGACCCAGGGCGTCTTCGCGGATGCCATAGCGAAGGTATGCTAACGGCGTGAGAAGCCAATGTCAACACTTTTCCGGCTTGACAAGCCTATAGAAAAGCCCTATTATTCGTCTCATGAATGATAATCATTCATCACATAAATGGATTTACAAACCGCGCTGGATCAGCCCGCTCCTCAAAAAAGCTGTGGAGGTACATCCGGTCGTAGTCCTCAGCGGGGCTCGTCAAGTGGGCAAGAGCACCTTGCTTCAACATGCGGACCCCATAGCTCAATGGCGCTACCTCACGCTCGATGACTTCGACGTGCAAACCCAAGTCGCGCGCGACCCCTCTGCTCTGTGGGCCGGCGCAGATCGTATCGTTTTCGATGAAGTGCAAAAGGCACCTTCGTTGATGAATGCCATTAAACGCGCCGTAGACACACAGAAAAAAATGCGCTTCTGTCTCTCCGGCTCAGCCAACCTCTTGTTGATGCAGCAGATCAGCGAAAGCTTGGCCGGACGGGCGGTCTACTTTACCCTCTATCCGATGACTTACGGAGAGGCCCAAGGACAACCTGTCAGCGAGAGGGTATCCCAACTGCTTCAAGGGAAGCTCCCCCGCGAAGGAACTCAGCCTCGCTTGAAAGATCAAGACGATCTCGTCGCTCTTCTCTTACGTGGCTTCATGCCATCACTGGTAGACCTCGCTGATGCAGAAGCCTGGGAGCGTTGGTGGGAGGGATATGTAATCACTTATTTGGAGCGGGATTTGCGTCAGTTCGCCCGAATCGAAGCCTTGGCGGATTTCCGTCGTGTCATGATGGCTTTGGCTTTGCGCAGTGGGCAGCTCCTCAATCAGACTGAAGTCTCTCGTGATACGTCTGTGCCGCAGCCGACGGTGCATCGTTATCTCAATGTGCTGGAGTCCGGGCATTTGTTAGAACGTTTGCCGGCGTATGCGATCAACCGTACCAAGCGACTGATCAAGTCTCCGAAACTGTATTGGCTGGATCCGGGATTGGCAGCGCACTTATCCGGATTTTATGATACGACCAGCCTGGAGGCGGCGCGCGAGTTGGGAGGGCTGTTCGAGACGCTGGTCTTTCATCATCTGCGGGTACACGCGCAGCGACTCTCTCCGCGCGCGCATCTGTACTACTGGCGAACTGCCTCCGGAGAGGAAGTCGATTTCGTTCTGGAGTGGGGGCGTCAGTTGTTGGCTGTGGAGGTCAAACTTGCTCAGAGGCCACGCTACGCCGACGTAGGCGGACTCGTGACGTTCCTGCGGGAGTACCCCGAGGCTCGGGCAGGGTTACTCGTGCACACGGGACAAGAAATTCGGCGACTGGATGAAAAGATCATTGCTGTGCCGTGGCACTGGTTGTCGATTTGATCTTCCTAGTTTTCTGATTTCATCTGGCCTACTTGGGCGCCACGCGCGACGATAAACTGCGGCTTTAGTTGCCGGGTGAATCCCATGTGTGTGATTAGGAGAGGAACCTTGCCCACTTGACAAGCACCCGGCTCTTTGATGTAGAATAAAGCAATTAACGAGGTACATTTTAAAGGGTCGTGGGCCGTATGGGGTAGCCAGTGGGCGTCAAAAAATTCTGTTCCTAGTACAAATCCATCTTTGTATTCGTCCTTTCAACCTGTGTCCTTTTCACAGTTCATATCGGTGGCGTTATGGCGCCTTAGAAGAAATCTTCATCTCTTTGTAGTGAGCGAAGGGAGGTCGGCGCGTTCAGCCGCAACAAAAATTCGGGCCGCACAAAATCATAAAAAATTTGCCTTGAGGAGGGACACAAAATGAGGTCAAACATTCAGCAGTGGAGTATCGGAATGTCGGTCGCAGTTTGGTTTCTGATAGCGAGTTTCGCGGGAGGGATAGCATTTGAAGCTTTAGCTGAGATTCAGGTCATACCGCCCGGATTCACAGTAATGACGTGTGTCAGCGGTATTGCGACACCGAATAAGCTCACAATTGCTCCGGATGGCAGCCTCATAATCGTGGATTATGATACCACCGCAACTATAGGTGATCCTGATACCACGCCGGACTATATACGGAAAAGTGATCCACCTTGCAATCCGCGCAATCCGCAAACACCCTTACTGACCGTACAAAGAGATTCTGACCCTGGCGTGGGCGGTGTAGCATTTAGCTCAGACGGTACAAAAATGTTCTTCACTTTTTCAACCGGCAATGGCGGTGATAGGACTGACGGTGAAATCCGTGTGTCTTCCCCACCAGGAACGGCTCCAACTGTCCCGCCATTTAAAAGTGGCCTTAATCAGCCTTTTGGGTTGGCACTTGCTCTCGCTTGTTTTGGAGATTTTGCTGGCAAGCTCATCGTTGCGGATGGGAAAGGGCCAATTTATGCAGTTGACACTATGACAGGTGACGCGATGAACATAACTGCACCAGAGACTCTCTTGAAACAGACAGATTTGGCGTTCTCGCCTGATTGCAACCTGTTTACCGTAGGAGGATCGCTGGCAGTAGGAGCAGGTGTGGTACGAGTGAACCAATTGGGAACTGTCTCGTTGGTGATCCCATTACCCTATGCTTTTGCACTTACCGTACACCCGATAACTGGCGACCTTTATGTTATAACTAGAGTGTCAACATTTCCTCCTGCACATGAAATAAAAAAGATAAATCCTACGACGGGAGAGATTACTACTTTCGCTACTGCCGATGGGGCTAGCGACTTGGAAGCAGGGGAAGTTGGAGGTGGTGGTGGTGGCCTAGTTTTCAGTCCAGACGGCAGCACACTTTACGTATCTGAAGCCGGTTTAGATCAGGTCGTCAAGATCACTGGGCCTTTTATAACCACAGGCCCGATCATCGCTCATAAATTCCACGACCTCAACGGCAACGGTGTCCAAGACAGCGAACCCAACCTCAGCGGCTGGGCGATGAGCCTCTTCTCCAGCTCCAACTGCCAAGGTTCTGCCCTTCAATCTGGCACGACAGACGCCAATGGCAACAAGACCTTCGCTAACTTGGTTGCGGGGAGTTACTCGCAGGACTTTCGCGGTTGAGTTTATGAACAGTAAGATAGGGGTATGCAACGCCAGAAATGTTCCCTCGATCTTTATGTGGATTTTCTCGTCGCCAGTCAGAAGCAGTTCTCTGGAATGGAGTTGAGTAAAGTGGCTCCGG
>JACOSB010000055.1 GCA_016179105.1 Candidatus Acetothermia bacterium | reverse complement strand
TGGGGATCCAGATCAAGTGAACCTTCAGATCATGCTTCGTGTGCGCTCCCAGGCGATACTTTCGCACGCGACCATATTACCACAAACTTCTCTTCGCCTGAAGGCGAGGGGTTTCGACCATCCCCGCAGGGGACACTAACCGGCGCATCCATGCTAAAAAGTAGATGGGCATACCTGCTTATTTGTCTGGAGAGTTGGGGATGCTCTAGAATCTTCCCACAAAATCAGTGGAGAAGGGTAGTTGATTCTTGTGTTACGGATTAAATCACTTGGATTTGGGTTGATATTGATTAATGTCTTGGCGCTCTCTGGGTGTATTCCTTGCCCGCCTCCTCCAATCACTGTCGATGCATATTTCACTTGGCCTGGAAGCAACGACAGCACGGATGAGCCTAAACAACAAATCATCAGCCACATCGATACAGCAGCAAAAAGCATAGACGCTGCTGTCTATGTCGTCAGTGATCCTGATATCGGGCGACACCTCGCCGAAGCCACCCACCGCAATGTTACGGTACGGATTGTCATGGACAATAATTACATTGGACAGTGTTACGCACTGGCAAATACCCCCGATAGCCGAGGAATAACATTTCGAAAGAATAAGGTAGGCAAAGAGATGCATGATAAATTCGCAATCTTTGATGGCAATAGCATTATTACTGGCTCTTACAACTGGAGTGAAAGTGCTGACAAGGATAATTTCGAAAATATTGTAGTTACTAATGATTTCGAGGTTGTTCGAAAATATGAAGATGTTTTCAACAGACTTTGGACTGACGATTACACCGAAGCGTATAGCACTAGAGCTATTTGTCCTTAGTCTTCCGTTGCAACGGCGTTCGTGCAGAATGGCGGAGACCCGTTTTCTCTCCAAAGATTGTTTGGTCATACAGACGTAAGCATGCCGATGATCTACGTGCACATGGCGGGCACCGCGCTCCGAGAAGCACACGCAAAAGCAAGCCCTACCTTAGCCTTCATCTCTCGCCTTCGCTTTATTGGTTTATCTAGCAATGATCAGCTTTATCACTATTTGATCTCTCCTGACTTGCCAGTCTCATTTGGGCCGGGATTTGCGCGATCTCGCCATCCAAGCGACGACAAGCACTCCAATCGCAATGAGCCCCAAGAGCACATACCTCAGTTTCCCCATGTTATTAGCCTTCACTTTCATGAGATTCATCTGCCTTTAGCTTATCGAAGAGCGCCTGACTCGGCCTTTGACGAATAATTGTTCCCAAAGTGATACAGCTCCAGTGTGCCGAAGTACCTGCGCTGCAAGGTCATTCGCTTCGACAGCCGCTTGTTCCAAATGAGCGCCTTTGAGCAGGTAATGAAGAAAGGCGGCATTCCAGGCGTCGCCGCAGCCCGTGCTATCGACGACTCGAATTTTCTTGGCGGGTATATGAGCACGCCAGACTCCTTTACGAGCAAACACAGCCGGAGATAAATTTGATTCCGGCAGAGTCTTGTTGATCTTCATTGCACACATGCAGCCCGCCGAGCCTAACTTCAAGCCAACGATAGAAAATGTTTCGAGCAACGCTTCCATCAATTGTGACGCCTCATCGACGGCATTGAGAATTTTCCTGTGAGTCTGATGATGACGCAGACGTAGTTTAGGAGAGAGGGCTTGGGCCAACAAGCGAGCTTCCTCCAAGTTCGCGAGCAGAATGTCTGTTCCCAAGATCAACCTTAAAAAGCGCTTAGCTCCAAACTGAGCCAGTAATCCAGCAGAGGCAGGGTCGATCGCAATAAGAGCTTTGTTTTTACGAGCAAGTTCGAGAGCGTGGAGCGCCGCTCGGCGCGGCCTGTCTCGGAAGAAGAGATAGCCCGACAAGTAGACGAGCTTTGCGCCAACGAAAGCTTTCAGTGAAACATCAGTCTTATCTAGAAAAAAATGCGCGGCAGGGCCGATGAGCATCGAGCGCTCACCGTCAGGTTCCACGAGCGCCACGATGGTTCCCGTAGAATGCTTGGCATCTTGAGTCACATAAGTTTTGATCTTCTGAGCAGCGAGATCAGAGAGCAAGGCTTGACCCAAGGCATCTTTGCCGACGCGGCTGATGAAATGAACGTCCGCCCCCAAGCGCGCGAGCCATCTCGCGGTGTTCGCGGCGGCTCCACCAGGACAGGGACTGAGCGCTGTGACAGTATCCGTGCCCCGATGGATCTCAATAATTTTCGCGGGGAGCCTGGTGATCACATCGAGTACGAGATCGCCCATGACGACGAGCTTCGGAGATTTTTTTATTGATTTTGCTTGCTGAAAAGATCCGGGCATCTTATTCGGCATGTTGCGCCAAAGCCGCAGCGACCTCCCCGGCCAGCGCAGCGTTGGCGATGATGAGCGCACTGTTTAGCCTGGTGGCTTTCCCTTCCGTCGCTTGTTGCAAGCGACTCAACAGAAACGGAGTCACATCTTTTCCAGAGACTCTTTCGTGCTCCATCTGTGCGGTCGCTTCTCTCAGATGCGTTTCGATGAGCTCTGCTGGAAGAGCGAGATCAGCGGGCGGTGGGTTTCCCACGAGAATCGCACCTTCTAATTCCAGACTCCAACGGGCACGGGCGATCTCCACGATTTCCGCAATCGAGTTTGTACGAGCGTCGACGCGTAAGCCCGTGTGAGTTGTGTAGAAGCCGGGGAATTCGTCGGTGCGAAAACCCAGCACTGTGACTCCGTGAGTTTCGAGCCACTCGCGCGTCGCGCGTAAATCTAAAATACTTTTCGCGCCGGAACAGACAAGAATCACGGGAGTTCGCGCAAGCACGGGCAAATCTGCCGAAATGTCGAGCGTTGGGGAGTCTCCACTAAAGGCATCTCGGTGCACTCCACCAATGCCGCCGGTGGCCATCACGCGAATTCCCGCGCGATGAGCAATCATCAGTGTCGAGGCTACGGTGGTGGCTCCGTCAGCGCGGCGCGCCATCAAAACGGGAAGATCGCGCACGGAGACTTTTGCGATATCTTTGTTATTTGCCAAAGCTTCGATCTCAGAATGGCTGAGTCCGACCGTGAGCCGGCCCTTCAACACAGCGATGGTCGCGGGAACAGCTTTAGATTTTCTGACGGCTTCTTCGGAGGCGAGCGCTGTCTCTAGATTCGTCGGCCAGGGCAGGCCGTGAGATATCAGAGTTGATTCCAGCGCTACTACGCCTTGGCACTTTTCTAAGGCGTTTGCAACTTCGGGAGCGATCTGAGTAAGAGAGTTTCTCATTCTTAGTTGTCATTCTACTCACGAGCATCGAATGGGGCCACTGAAAAGTTAGCTCGATCGTGCGTCGCCGGCTAGAATAGCAACATTTATGGAAAAAGCACATCAGGTAGTCATCGTGGGAGGCGGCTTCGGCGGACTGTACGCAACGAAATCTTTGAAAAATGCTCCCGTGCGAGTGACGTTGATCGACCGGCGCAACTTTCATTTATTTCAGCCTTTGCTCTACCAAGTCGCGACGGGCGCGCTCTCTCCGGCGAACATCGCGGCGCCCTTGCGAGCGATCTTGAAGCGTCAGAAGAATACGAACGTTTTATTGGCAGAAGTCGTTGATATCGACGCCGTGAATCGCTCTGTAGCGTTGAGCGATGGAGCCAAGATCAGCTATGATTCTCTTATCATTGCTGCTGGCGCGCGACATCATTATTTTGGCAAGGACGAGTGGGAGAAACTGGCTCCAGGGCTCAAGACGATCGAAGATGCGACCGAGATGCGCCGAAGAATCTTGCTCGCATTTGAGTCGGCCGAGCGCGAGCCTGATCCAGAAAAAGTGAAGGCTTGGTTGACGTTTGTGATTGTGGGAGCCGGGCCTACCGGCCTGGAGCTCGCCGGAGCATTGGCCGAGGTCGCTCACGACACACTCAAGTATGACTTTCGTTCGATCAACCCGGCCGACGCGAGGATTTTGCTCATCGAAGGCGCTGAGCGTGTGCTTCCTCCGTATCCAGCCGATCTCTCAGCCAAGGCCACCGAACAATTGGCGCGATTGAGTGTCACGGTTCGTACGAGCGCCATCGTCGCCGAGATTCAACCGGATTCGGTGACTATTCGTTCTGGAGAAAAAATAGAGAAAATTCCCACGCGCACAGTGCTCTGGGCAGCGGGGGTACAAGCCTCGCCGTTAGGACAAATTCTCTCCAAAGCGACGGGAGTGACGCTCGATCCCGCCGGGCGCGTCATGGTCGAGCCCAACTTGACGGTTCCGGGCCGTCCCGAGATTTTTGTGCTGGGCGACATGGTGAACTTCAGCCATCAAACGAGAAAACCCTTGCCCGGCGTCGCTCCCGTAGCCGTGCAGCAAGGGCGCTACGTCGCTCGGCTGATCGACGCGCGACTGCGGGGACAAGTGCAAACCGTACCGTTCCATTACAAAGATAAAGGCAGTATGGCGACCATCGGCAGAGCGGCGGCTGTGGCAGACATAGGGGGATTTCACTTCTCGGGGTTGTTTGCCTGGCTCGCATGGCTCTTCATTCATTTGATGTACTTGGTCGAGTTCGAGAATCGTCAGCTGGTGTTCTTGCAGTGGGCCTGGAATTATGTTACGCGCAACCGTGCAGCCCGGCTGATCACCGGGGAAGATTCGCTCCAGCGCTGAAGATGAAAATGCCCTGGAGCTGGGGATGCTGCTTTTCGGCTATTTATGCCAAATCATACTTTAACAGGAATGTATGTAAGGTTCCCTTTAGCGCTATCTAGCGAGGCTTAGGCGTGACGGTTGTTAGTCTGACAGAATCTTCGAGGCAGTGCGAGTCAGAGTGATTCGGCAGACCTTCTCTGCTTGACGTGCGCGGAGTCTAAAGTTAAACTAAAGGCACGCGCGGATGTAGCTCAATGGTAGAGCACTGGCCTTCCAAGCCAGAGACGCGGGTTCGATTCCCGTCATCCGCTCCAAGTGCAGAAGTGACCTTGATGTGCGCAACGTTTAAATGAAGCTCACGCGCAGCGTGCGCCCGTAGCTCAAAGGAAGAGCGACGGCCTTCTAAGCCGTAGGCTGCAGGTTCGAGTCCTGCCGGGCGTACCAGGAAAAGTTAAGAAGTGCCGACGTGCTGCGGTGCTGCTGTTTTGTCTTTCTGCTGTCAACTGCAGCACAGCAACACTGCAGTACTGTAGAACTTTTACATGGGGGACGTAGCTCAGCCTGGCAGAGCACCAGCCTGTGGAGCTGGCCGTCGCGGGTTCAAATCCCGTCGTCCCTCCCAGCTTTCGGTTTTGGAAATTTAGCCAGGAAGTCATAGGATTTTTTGTAGACTGGGTTTATCTTTTCGTTCGTGATTTTTAGATTCGAAGTCATTTGTTTCAATAATTCCTCACGTTTAAACCCATCCAGTTCTTGAATGTACTCTTTAGGGAGGTTTGTCATTTGGGGATTAGCGGGTCATATCCATACTCTCACTCTTTTGCTCTTCAGAACGCCAAAATTTCCTTCTTCCTCATTACTCGGCAATATCCAGAGCGCTACGAAGTGCTTTATTCAGTGCGTCGAGTTTCTGAGGAGACAGACTGCCCACGAAATTGGTCAGGACAGACTTGGGGAGACTGACGAGTTCATCACAATGGATACTGCTGTCGTGCTTGAGACCCTCATCGATGCCGATGAGCACCTGAGTAGATAGACCGTCGTAGGCGGAGTAAACCGGGGCGCAGATGACCGTTGAGAAACGCGAATCTATCAGCACTTGGCGGCTAACGACCACGAAGACGCGAGATTTTTTCGGGTCTCTTGCGGAGGGATGCGCCACGCGATAGAGTTCGCCTCGTTTCACACGTCCCCCTGATAGGCGAGGACATCGAGTGCTTCTTCATTGAGGCGGTCAGCGCGCCGGTTGATAATCTCCAAGTCTCGCGCGTTCCGCTCCTTGCGAATCATCTGGGCGATGTAAGCGCGTACTGCCGTCTCGATAAACTCCGAGCGGTTCTTGGACTGTCCTGAGAGTTTATCGATGGCTTTCACTACGTCTTCCGATAGGGTGATGGAGGTCTTAGTCTTCATACTACCACCATACTACCTTCGTAATGGTGTGTCAACCTCGATGCGAAGGACATAACTGGAGCCCGCCCACGCGCTACGCCCCAATGGCGACAACATTCACTTCAACCGACCCACGCATAAAAAGCCACGCACATTAATCCCTTTTTTTACGGCTCACATAATCGGGCATATCTATATCGAGCTAATGTTTTAGGTCCCCATAGAAATGCGATTATTACTGCCACGAATGTGGTGATGATAGCGAGGATGCGCGGCTCGTAAAAGGACGGTACGGCCTCAGACCAATGGAAATGACACCCCAGCCCACGAGAGTTACCATCCAGGCCAGCCAAGCGTCCAGTGATTGTGAACACGGACGATTGAAAGGCCAGCAACAAAGAGCTAGGTGCCCGAGAGGTAAACCACAGGAGCAATTTGGTGTTCATAGAGATGAGGATTTATCAATTCGGATTCGGATATAGTCATTGCAATAAGAGTAGGACCGACTAGTCCTGCGATGTGTTTTGAATTCGTCATTTTAACTCCTTTCTGTTTGTCATTTAAATACATCTTAAACTTAAAACAATATCTTTAAACGAAGATAACCCCACACGATATGCCAAACCAGGTAATATGCGAGCCGAAATGAATACATTGAGACAAAGTCGTACTTCTTGAAAATGAGGAGCTGAGATAATTCAAATAAAAACAAATTGAGCGAAAAAACTACTATAGCCCACAGAGGAAAGTGGCTCATCGGCATTACCTGATATACAACCTCCACTAACGGAATAATGGAAAAACAAATCCAAATTATTTTTTTATGACTCACCTTCTTAAGGATCGAAGTGAGAGAAATCAAAAGTATCGTAAGTGGCACCACATGAAAAAGAATTTCAGCAAAAAATCCCATGGCTGGGTAAAACAACAGAGACTTTGGAAACAGAACGTTCATGTCGGCGGGAAAACCAACATGGCCGACATTGAAATCAATAAGAACCGTTATGGAAGCGAACAGCACCGCGAGACCGAGAAAGCGGGACGACCCTTTTAGCGACCCCTTCTTATAGATCGCGAACCAACCCCGGGAGAGAAGGAAAGATACAGAAATGAAACCTAAAACGATAACGAACGCGGCGGCTACGAAAGGATTTATTCCGCCAGTGTATGGCTGAAAGACAAGAGCATTAAAAAAATAAAGTATTCCTGTCAGTCCTATAGCTCCAATGGATAAGCCAATAAAGATTAGATATTGCAACCTTTCGTTAGAGATTAGTTCCTTAATTTTCGTCATAATAGCCATTTTTCTCATCAGCAAATAAAAAACAGGACTTTCGCGGTTGAGTTTATGAACAGTAAGATAGGGGTATGCAACGCCAGAAATGTTCCCTCGATCTTTATGTGGATTTTCTCGTCGCCAGTCAGAAGCAGTTCTCTGGAATGGAGTTGAGTAAAGTGGCTCC
>JACOSB010000057.1 GCA_016179105.1 Candidatus Acetothermia bacterium | reverse complement strand
GCGCTCAAAGCTGGCCAACTCTATATCAACGTGCATACCGACGCCAACAAAAACGGCGAGATTCGTGGACAGTTAGTCAAGAGCACGTAAAAGCATCACTGCGATGCTGGGTGGGGGCAAACCGCTTCTCACCCAGCAGTCGATTTCCTCTCCCGCGTCATCACTGACAGAGGAAGAAGGAGCGCTTTCGTCCGGGTGGAACATGTTTCACTGAAAAATCTGACATAGAAAAAATAAAACACAGTCAAAATTTATTGAAAATTCGCACGAACTTGCTATAATCCGAGTACTACTGACACTATACGTAGCGAACAAGCGATCATCACAAAATTTTTGAGGTTTTTCTCATAAGGAGGCGGAAGCGTATGCGTCCGAACCTAGGTCGGATTCTCGGAGTGGTTTTTCTCCTTTGTGGAATGAGCATAGCATCGGCATGGGGCTCTCCCGTGGCTAACATAACCGTGGCGACGCCGGCACTGCTGCCCGGCTTTGCCCTCTCGACGCTGGCCGAGGGCATCGAAAACCCGGTCGCACTCGTCAACACGGGGCCGCATCTGTTTGGGATCGACCCGGCGACCGGCTCCGTCTTTCGAGTCACGCTGGCCGGCGCGACGGTCACGACTATCTCTACCCAAGACGACCTGAAAAACGCGTACGGATTGGCGCTCGGGCTCGATGCGTCGCTCTTTGTGAGCGTGAAAGCCCAAAGCTCTGGCGAAAACAGGCCGGGCGTACGCCAGAGTGAAACCCCCGCGGCGATCGAGCAATTGTCGGGCGCGGGTATCTTGCAGAGCATCGTCGTGACCGGCTCTCCGTTGGTCGAGCCGATGGGCGCGGCGCTCGCTCCCAAGTATTTTGGGATCTTTGCCGGACAGCTCATCGTCGCCGATGGCTCGGGCACGATCTGGGCCGTCCAACCCAAGCAACATCGCATCTCGCTCTTTGGCACTAGCAAGGGACTGGGCCATCCCATCGACGTCACTTTCGACGTGAATGACACGTTGCTCGTCGCCGACGCTGCGAATGGCATCTTGCGGGTCCTGCCGACGGGCGAAGTCTCTTCCATCGCGAATCTAAGTAATTTGGGAGGAACGCCCGTCGCGGTCGCCGTGCATAAGTGCACCGGCGATCTCTACGTCGCAGTTGAGTCTCCCACGCGTCAAGCGGTCGTGAAAATAGATAAGCGCACGCAGGCCGTCTCGGTCTTTGCGAGCGGCTTTGGCAATCTCGGCGGGACCGCGGGCGTCGGCGGCTTAGAGTTTAGCCCCGATGGGTCTCGCTTGTTCATCAGCGACCCCGGCACTCATCGAATCTATCAAGCGCTCGGATTTTCACGATGCAACCGCGCGATCACGATTCTCAGGCCGACGATGAGCGCCTCGGTCATCGGTACGAATATGCTGCAGCCCGACGGCGTGATCGAGTACAGCGTGAGTTTGTATAACGAGGGCAACACGCAGCCCGATAACCCCGGCAACGAGTTAGAGATTCCCGTGCCGGCGCACACTGCTTTTATCTTCGGGACTCTCTCGGCGACCTCGGGTTTTGCTCGGTTCAATCCCGTCTCGAACCGGGTCGAGTGGAACGGCGGGCTGATCCCGGCGGGGCGTGTGATCGTCACCTTCCGCGTCCAGCTCGACGGCACTCTGCCCACGGGCAAGACCGTCGCCAATCAAGGCTATGCTTTCTTCGACGAGAACGGGAACGGGGCCAACGAGACGAGCGTCCTTTCAGACGATGCAAGCACGCCGGGCCACGGCGCGGCAACCGTCTTAACCGTCATCTCCAAGGGCGATCTCGACGGCGACGGCAGAGTGACGCTCAGCGACATCAACCTGCTCCACCGATTTTTCAAGAAGATTGCGACCTTGACGCCGGCACAGCTCGCGGCGGCGGACGTAGCTCTTCCCTGTGGGCGGATCAACACCCGAGACCTCGCTCGTCTCACGGTGACGGCCCAGTTCGGCCGGCCGCTCCAGTCCGATTGCGATAATGCCTTCTCGAAGTACGACATCATGCCCGATGTAGCTGCAACAGTGACGTCGGGAAGGGCCAAACACGCGCAGCAGTTCAAATTTTTGGAGTTCGCACTCCCGCCGACACAGACGGGCAATCTGAACGTGTATGAAGCATCCGGTCGTCTGGTTTATTCAAGCGGCTGGACAGGCGATCTGATCGTATGGGCTCCTTTGGCGTTCGCTCAACCCAGATTCGCCAACGGCATCTATCTCTATGTGCTCACGATGAGAGACAGCAGGGGGCTCACCGTACAGCGTGCCGGAAAGTTTGTGCTAGTCAAATAACATTGGCTTTCTCCCACAGAAACCGCGCTGAGTCTCTCTCAAGTTTAGAGAGAGACTCAGTTTTTATGTCCTCGGCAACGAACACTCTGGAACGATACTACAGCCGTCGTGCCCAGGAGTACGAGCAAATTTATCTTCGTGATGATCCCATTCGCCAGGGAGAACAGACTGCCATCGCTGCGGAGATGAGAAAGATTTTTCAGAACCGGCGCGTGCTCGAAACCGCTTGCGGCACGGGATTCTGGACCGAGAAGATCGTCGATGTCGCCGAGCATCTTGTCGCTACGGATCTTTCTCAAGAAATGCTCGCGATCGCGCGCTCCAAAAAAATCTTGAACCCAGTAGAGTTTCACCAAGCCGATGCCTATCAGTTAGGTTCCGTGCCGGGAATATTCGATGCCGGGCTGGCCAACTTCTGGTTCTCGCACATGCCCAAGGTACGCATCGCTGAGTTTTTAGACGAGTTTCATAAAAAATTGAGCAAGGGAGCCGTTGTCTTCATGGCCGACAACGTCTATATCCCTGGCATCGGTGGAGAGTTGGTGACTCGTCCAGGAATCGAAGACACCTTCAAACTGCGAGAGCTCTCGGATGGCTCAAAGCACGAAGTCCTGAAAAACTATTATAGCGCTGACCAGCTTCAGAATATATTCGCGCCTCGCACACGCGACCTAAAAATTCACGTCGGCCAATGCTTATGGTGGATAAGCTACGCACTCTGACTTTCCTACCCCGTAGGGCGCTCGTCTCTCAAAAAGTCTTCTGCAGATTTGCATCGTTCTACGCCTCCTGTTAGGCTACCCAAGTGGATTTTCTCAACAAGGAGGGTTTTATGTATCTTCATCTTTTGACACGACGTCTGCTCTCGTCTGTTTTTTTGTCGGCTTTCGTTCTTCTGCTCCTGCTTGGGACGGGGTCCTCTCTCTACGGGCAATTCAGCCTCTCGACCTGTAGAGACATCAAGCAAAAAGAAGCCAGTTTGGGCATCACCCTCTTTCGGAATCTCACGAGCATCGACGATTGCGTTCTCTTCATCATCGATACCAACTCTCTTTACAAGCAACTTCAGCTAGGGTCTCCCGCAGACTTACCTTTTGTGAAAGCGCGACCCGAGAACGTAGAAATCTCAGCGGCCCGGCGCTTCACCCGGAAAGACCTGGACATGCACTACCAAGAGATGCGCGCTCCAAATTTTCAAGTTCTGCGCCACAGCCCGACTGGTACTACCCCTGTGCCTTTTTCCACACTGGTCGAAGCGCGCTATACTTACGAGGGTAAAGTGAAAGACAAGCCCGAGAGTCAAGTCGCACTCTACGCAACGCCGCAGTTTGTCTCCGGGTTTATCTTAATGCCCGACGAAGGCTGGGTCTTCATTGAGCCGCTTGTGCCTCTGCTCAGGGCGAACAATCCCGACCTCACAGATGCACAGTTGCTTAACTTGGCGAACGCCTTGGGAGAGCCGATCAGCCCTTTCACTCACATCGTCTACAACGCCGCAGACACCAATTTCAGAATTCGCTTAGATACTATCGTCAGAGACCCCCAAGACCCACGTCCGGCGCTCAAGGTCTGCGCCTCGGCCAGGACCAGTGAGCTCGCCAAAGCTCTGGATGCGAATGAAAACGGTCATCTCGACGATGATGAAATCCTCCAAGCGCTTCAAACTTGGATAAGCGACGCGCTCATCCCCAGCACTAATCTGGGCATCGACGACGAGGCGATGGTCGGACTCCTGGGATTTTGGGTTGGCGAGGGGCTCATTTGTGAAGGGTTAACGATCACAGCTGTGGGTGACACAAAATTCTTAGCGCTGGACGAGACCATCGATCGAGGCGTCGGAGGCGCCACCATGCGCACATGGTGGCAGCGTCAGGACGAAGTGCTTTTATTAGCCAGTACGATCTTTTCTTCGATCAACCTTCCGCTCAAGGAGAAAGCCCTAGAAATTTGGGAGAGCGGTGGCCCTCAATCCGAGAGCGCAGATGCCTTGCTCTGTCAGCTCATGAGTTCTTCTTATACTGAGGCGGGGTTTGTGCATCTTTTCACGGGCCAAGACCTGCAGCCGATCAGCCGCGGCTCTGACTCCGGGCGTATCGGAGGACGAGGGCAATTGGAGATCATCGGGCTGACTGCCGGCATCGGAGGCTACGGCACTCCAAAACAAGTTTCTTCGAACTGCCTCGATCCGACTGCACCCGCGTCCAATCATTCGCTCTCGCAGCAGGTGCCCGATCGTTCGATGCTCGAGCTCTCGGAAAACGTTAATCACTACGAGGCAACACTGATGCAAAGGGTCCTGCTGCTCACGCACGAGCTGGCGCACACGATGAACGCTCAGCATGTCAATAGCACGTTGCTCAGCGATCTCTGCGTCTTCGAGAATTCTGTCTGTGGCGAATCGCTCATGACGCCGGCGATCAGCAACCGTCAAATCCCGCGTTTCGACGTAGACAGCCGCGCGCGTCTGCTGGATTGTTTCGGCAAAATTCTGATGGGTGAGAGTTGCATACCACATCCACAGTAAGCCTGCTTCAATGGCAAGACGCTAGAAGTACTGGCTCTCAACCATGTTGCGCGAAAGAAAGAGATGGTAGAGACCAGGAGATTGATCGCGGGTGTAAGGGCGACCCATGCATCGCCCCTACGCGTATAGACGATTACCTATGGGAGAGGCGATTCATCAAGCTATAATGAAGCCCTGAAAGGAGATTCATAGTGAGCGCACTGACGCAGATGAAGTGTACGGCATGTCGCAAGGGTGAGCCGACCGTGACGGATGCCGAGATCGCTGAGCTGCATCCGCAAGTTTCAGAGTGGCAACTCATAGAGCGAGATGGAATCAAACGCTTGGAGCGCCTCTTTAAGTTCGAGGATTTTGCTCAGGCGTTAGCATTCACGAATAAAGTAGGAGAACTAGCCGAAGCCGAGGGGCATCATCCGGCGATTCTGACCGAGTGGGGCAGAGTCACAGTCATCTGGTGGACTCATAAAATTAAAGGCTTGCATCGCAACGACTTCATCATGGCCGCGAAGACGGACCGGGTGTTTAGTCAGAGTTAAGGAAGCAAGATCCCGTATCGTTAGGTCGATCCTCGTGATCACCCTATGGAGGGCAAATACAGAATTCGCGTCTTATTTCTGGGCTGCTTGACCCCGAATTAACCAGATATGGCTATCTACATCTTTCTTGAACGTCCCGAAGACCACCGCAATCGCCCCTGTTTTATTCACCGCGATCCTTTGTCCTCCAGACCAGCCTTCAAATCCGATGTTAAGCGTCAGATCATCGCTATCAGGAACAACTGAAGGCGACGCGAACGTTTGCCCGCCATCGGTGGAATAGCTGAACCCCATCCCACGCGGCTTCTCTTCCCCGGTGCACCCTCGATCCCAGATATACCACACGACATAGACTGTCCCCCGGCCATCCATACCCATGTTCTTGGGGATGAAGAAATCCTTCTCCGGGTCGGAGATGCTATTCACTTTGACAAAGGTCTGCCCGCCATCGGCAGAGCGCAGGTAGTGGAGAAGCCCATTGACCAAACAACCTTGCGGACGAATAGAGAGTTCGTTATAGATGAGGTGAAGGGTGCCATGACTATCCACAAGCAGGCTGGGTGCGTCCGAGTAATCGCTATCATGGTACGCGATGATCGGCTTGCTAAACGTCTGACCTTGGTCTGTCGACTTCGTGAATTGGATGTCGCCGGTTGGATTATCGCCTTCTGCCCATGCGAGATAGATGGTGCCTTGCGCGTCGGTCGCCAGGGCGGGGTCACGTGCGGGTTTCGCATCCCCTGTGTTGGCTATAGGCTTGGGGGCTGAGAACGTCGCGCCCTGGTCGGTGGATCGGCTGAACCACAGGGTCCCTTCATACTCGGTCCAGGTGGCGTAGAGGTTGCCCTCTGGGCCTAGAACCAAGTCGAGGCTCCCGTTGGACCAGCCATTTCTATTGACACGTCCCTTTCCCGAGCCAGCAGCGTCGTTCGAGAGATTTAAGGGGGTCTCAAACGTTTGGCCTCCGTCTAGGGAGCGCGCGAAGAGGATGTCGCCGCAGTGGGTACCTCCATTATCAATGATCTCTTGCCAAAGGACGTAGACCCGAATGGGATCGGTGGAGGTGATAATCATCTTGGGAAGCCAGGAGAAGGTCGATCCGTTGTTGGAAATATTGACGGGCTGCTTGAACAACAGACGGCCATCCGGAGCATACATGTGCAGGTAGACATCCCGAGATTGCTGGTCTGCCCAGGCCACCGCAACGAAACCGGCGTCGTTAATGGCCGCGCTGGGATCATCGACATAATCCCAACGTGTGGCAGAACAGCCTCGCCAGGGACGGACTTCGATATTTATGCCACCGCTGGAAGCGACTTCGATCTTCTGGCCCCAGGTCGGCGCAGCGACTGGCATCTGACCGAGAGCCCACAAAGGCCAGAGGAAGACAATTATCAAAGCTATGCCCCTTATCCATCCCAATAACTTTAAAGGCCGCGTGTACACTGTAGCTCCTTCTCGATTGAGTAGGCACTATCTATCTCAACCATCGCTTCATTCGCACCGACTAAACAATTGTTGAAATTCAGCAGACTCAGAACGACTCCCACTTTATCTCTCCCGAAAAATCCGGCAACCCGTCGGACGTGAGCAGGACTGAAGCACGCTCGATCTTCGGTACAGGAATATCAGTTCCTACGCGATAGATGTAGATGCGTTGTTGATTATTGTCCGTGTACTTAAAATATTCGGCCAACAGTTTCAGTTTCTCGAAAACCAGCGGCCTGCCCGCCGCGCGCCGGTTGAGCGCTTCTTCGACCGTCTCTTGGGTATTCGCGATGTACGCCGAATAAGTTACAGCATAGTCTTCGAACTCGTTGGTCATCGCATAGAGCGATCGGTCGATTGGGTCAAGAATAAAATTGTCACGATCTCGCCCAGAATCTTCGAAGAGTTTGTGCCAACGATCTCGCTGATCTTTTGTTGAGGTAGAAAGATGCACGAGGTGCCCGATCTCATGGTAGGCAACCAACGCGAATGACCGGCTTGCGCTGAGACCAAACAGAGTGACAACGCTGGAACTGTATACACCCAAGAGCGAGGGATCGGGGGAGACGGCGTGAATCTCGGTCAGACGTCTTAGTTGGGGTCTCGGCAACGAGCGCAAGATGCTAAGCAACATCTGGCAGTGATAGTCTTCCAATTCGTTGCCCGAGTCATAACTCATCTTGAACTTGAATTCTTCGACGGCTTCTTTGCAATAGCGCTTGGGGTAGGTGAGTTCGATGCGCCCATCCAAGGCTCTATTCGTGCCGTTCTTCACTTCGAACGTCCAGGCTCGACCGACATCGGATTCACCGACGGTGGTGGTCAGCGTTTGAGGGAATGAGCCAGAGTAATCGACGACGGGCTTTTCTTGGCCTGAGCGGAAAATCTGAGCTGTCACTCCTTGAGGTGCTTGAACGATGATAGTGGCCTTGATCTCTCCGGTCGTGGTGGGCGTAAAATCGTACGTCAGTGTTTCATTCGCTGGCAAAGGAACCGGCAACTTTGCTGTGATCGTTGCTTTGGCTGGAACGAGCAGAGCCACTAACAAGCAAAGGCTTAATAAGAGCGGCTTTATGAACCGATTTCTTGTCATAACTTGAGTTCCTCCTTGGCTAGAATGAGCAGTCTAAAATTGGTCTAAAATTTTCTTCTTCACGGTTTCGAGAGAATTCTGAGTTGGCTTCTGCACGATGCTATGAAGATTTCCCCCGCCGTCGTTCTCATAACGCGGCACGATATGCACGTGCAAATGAGGCACAACTTGGCCCGCGCCGCGCCCGTTGTTGATCCCGATAGTGGTTGCGACGGCACCCGTCGCTCGTTCGATTTTTGCCGTGAGGACAGAAACAGTCTCAAAAATCTTGCCCGCGAGCGACGACGGCATTTCTTGGATGGTCTGAAAATGTTGCTTGGGAATAACCATTGTGTGACCCTCGGTAAACGGATAGATGTCAAGAAAAGCCAAGGAAAATTCGTCCTCGTAGATTTTGTGCGAAGACAGTTCGCCGCGCACGATCTTACAGAAGATGCAGTCTTTCATAGTAGATTTGCCCTTCGTAGGGGCGGTTCGCGAACCGCCCCTACAAGATTATCTCAAATACACCTCGGCAAACATCTTCTTGCCAACTTTCACGAGCACACCCTCTTTGAAGGGTACATCGGCCTCGAACGAATCGATTCTCACTTCGTCAACTTCGACTGCGCCCTGCTCGATGAGACGCTTCGCTTCAGACTTGCTCTTGACCAATCCGGTTGCCGAGATCAAATCTACAATGCGCACTGTCTCATTGTTTTTGAGCAGCGCCTTTTCGAGATACGCTTTTTGGACACCCGTCGGGCGCTCTTTGCGTGAGAAGACACGCTCGAATTCCTCCAGCGCCGCCTCAGCCGCCGCTTGGCTGTGATAGCGTGCAATCACCGCGCAAGCCATCTTCTCTTTTTGGATTTTCGGATGCTCGTTGTTGAGTGTGTTCCAGTCTAAGTTCGTCACGAGTTTTACGTATTTCTCAATGAGCACATCCGGGATTGACATCAGTTTGCCGAACATCTGATTGGGCGGCTCGTCGATGCCGACGTAGTTGCCAATGCTCTTGCTCATCTTCTTGACACCATCGATTCCTTCGAGCAAGGGCGTGATGACACAGACTTGGGGCTCTTGCCCGTAGCGTTCTTGGATCGCACGACCGATCAACAGATTAAAGCGTTGATCGGTGCCGCCGAGTTCGATGTCAGCTTGGACCGCGACCGAGTCATAGGCCTGCGCGAGCGGGTACATAAATTCGATGATGCTGATAGGGCTGCCCTCTTTGAAGCGCTTTGAAAAATCCTCGCGTTCGAGCATGCCCGCGACGGTGTAGCGCGACGTAAGTTCGAGCAGCTTGGCGAAATCCAAATGTTCGAGCCACTCAGAATTGTCACGAAATTCCGTGCGATTCGGGTCGAGGATTTTGAACGCTTGGCGCTTATAATCTCTGAGATTCGCTTCAACTTCGTCTTTAGTCAGCATCCGGCGAGTCGAAGAACGATCGGATGGGTCTCCGATGCGCGCCGTGAAGCCTCCGACGATCAAAACAGCCGTGTGCCCCAAGTCTTGGAACTCACGAAGTTTGTGGAGCACGACACCAAAGCCAATGTGAATATCGGGGGCCGTGGGGTCTAAGCCCAGTTTGACGCACAACGGCTTTCCTATCTTGGCTGATTTTTCTAATTTTTTCACCAAGTCAGCTTCGGGGATAATATCTACCGTGCCGTGCTTGAGAGTGGCCAGTGCTTCTTGGAGCTTCGCGTTCATAAGTCTCCTATTATAACCCAAGTTGCTACCTAGAAACTGAGGAGGACAAAAGCCAGGATAAAACAGATGATCTTCAATTCAAACCCACGGGCGGTCACCGCGTGGATGCTCTTGGCGAACAGCTGCGTCAGCTGACTGAAGCTGGTCTC
>JACOSB010000056.1 GCA_016179105.1 Candidatus Acetothermia bacterium | reverse complement strand
GGGGTGGGAGTCGTGCATAGTGAGTGTCATACCTCCTATGGTTCGACTCACGCGCTGGCTGGGCTACCCCCCCGCTCATGCTCATCTTGCATTAGAAACACAGGGGAGCTTCATGCTCATCTTGTATTGGATAAGACTCAGACTTGACTCGCACAATTTCACTGTGCTATACTACCTCCACAATGACAACCCTCATATAGTCTTCTCACGATAGCAGCGTAGCGCTATTTGTCTGTGTATTTCCTCTGGTTCATATTTCTTTTGCGAAGGAGGCTGTATGAAAATCCCATTTACAAACGAGATCAGCCAGTGGTTTCGCAAGCTCGTCATTCCGAACTGCGAAGCAGCAAAGAATCGCACTGGCCCCTTCGTTTCGCTCAGGGTGACTAGGGAAAAGAAGTTGTTCCTTAAGGAGCTAATAGATGCCGTTAAAGAAACTCGACGCGTACAAAACTTTTCTCATCCTCCAGGGAGCTTCGGCGCTCTTCTTCGCGATGATGACGACTACGAACTTGGTCTACCAAGTCCAAGAAGCGCATCTCAATCCATTACAACTCGTCTTGGTGGGGACGATTCTTGAGATCTCCGTTTTTCTCTTTGAAATCCCCACGGGTGTCGTCGCCGATGTCTACAGCCGCCGCTGGTCGGTGATCATTGGCCAGTTCTTGCTCGGCGCTGGGTTCATTCTCAATGGCGCGATCCCGCGCTTTGATGTGATTCTCTTAGCGCAAGTGATCTGGGGCGTAGGCTATACGTTTACCAGTGGCGCGACACAAGCCTGGATCGCGGACGAAGTCGGCGAGGGCAACGCCGGTCACGCCTTCTTGCGCGGCGCGCAAGTGAGCCAACTCGGAGCGCTGATCGGGATCGCGATCGCGACCGCCTTGGCCAATGTTCAGGTCAACCTTCCTATAATTATCGGCGGCAGCCTGCAGATGCTCTTGGGAATTTTTTTGATGCTCGCGATGCCCGAGACGGGCTTCACGCCGACACGCTCTAAAGACCGTAGCTCTTGGCAGAAGATGGCCCAGACTTTCCAAGATGGCATACAAACTGTGCGCGTACGTCCGGCGCTCATCACGATTCTCGCCGTGAACGCGATCTACGGGATGTTCAGCGAGGGTATGGATCGCCTCTGGACGCCGCACTTTCTCAACGACTTTACGTTGCCCAAGCTGGGCTCACTGGAACCCGTGACGTGGTTCGGGATCATCAGCGGCACAGCGATGCTTCTCTCGATTGCTGGGACGGAAATCGTCCATCGGAGAATCGACACGAACAGCCATGTCGCAGTCGCGCGGGTCTTGTCACTGATCAACGTATTAGTCAGCGCGGGCGTGGTGGTCTTCGGAGCCATCACTAATTTCGCACTGGCTCTGGTCATTCTTTTGCTCGTCCGCCCTCTGAGAAGAGTGTACGACCCCCTCTACACAGCATGGGTCAATCAACACGTCAACTCAAACGTGCGTGCGACGGTCCTCTCGATGAGCAGCCAATCGGGCGCTCTGGGAGAAATCATCGGCGGTCCGATCTTCGGGATAATTGCGACAGTAACTTCAGTAGGCACGTCGTTGGTCGTCGCTGGGGCGATGCTCTTGCCGGCGTTGTTGCTCTACGCACGAGAGATTAGGAGAAGTGAAAAGAGATAGAATGGCTATTGGCAGCCGTTGGCTGTTAGCTAAAGGCCAACAGCTTAAGAGCCAATAGCCCTTAATGCGATCTCTGGGGTGAATAAATCACGGGTGGCAACGCGCCCCAAAATCTGATATAGTAAATGGGCAGATTTGACGATCTGTAGCGCCTTTTCGTCATTTCTAGCGGCAGCTAGGGAGGGGAGTAAAGTGATGGGGCCACTCAAACTCATTGCCGGCAATTCGAACCCGGAACTCGCTCGTGAGATCAGCGAACACCTGAACGTCCCGTTGTGCGATGCCGAGGTCTCGCGCTTTAGCGACGGGGAGGTCGGCGTCCACATCAAGGAAACCGTCCGCGGAGCCGATGTCTTTATCATTCAGTCGACGTCGCCGCCCGTGAACGATCATCTGATGGAACTCTTGGTGATGATCGACGCACTCAAGCGCGCCTCGGCTCGGCGTATCTGCGCCGTGATCCCCTATTACGGCTACGGTCGTCAAGACCGCAAGAAGATGGGGCGCGTCCCGATCACCGCCAAGCTCGTCGCCAATTTGATAGAAACTGCGGGGGCCGATCGCGTCTTGACACTCGATTTGCATGCGGGTCAGATCCAAGGATTTTTCGATATTCCCGTCGATAACTTGCGCTCGGATGTGATCTTTGCCCGCTATTTTGTGCGCCAAGGCTTGGACGAGAACGGCTGGGTCGTCGTCTCTCCCGATGTGGGGGGAGTGAAGCGTGCCCGCGCCGTGGCCGAGCAACTCAATCTCCCGATCGCGATGGCTGAGAAGCGACGCGCTACGGTCTCCGTCGGCATGAGGGCCGACCAGCCGATCGAGGGAGTGACGGTGATCGGCGACGTGGAAAACCGTAAAGCGATCATCATCGACGATATTATTTCGACGGGCGGGACGCTGATCGAAGTCGCGAAAGCCCTGATTAATTCGGGAGCACCGACAGTTTACACGGCCTGCACGCATGGGGTCTTCGCCGGGAACGCTATCGAAAAACTAGAGGCCTCTCCCTTGCAAAAGATCGTCGTAACCAATACAATCATCGGGCATAATAGTCCCAAGATCGAGCGGATCTCGGTCGGGGAACTCTTCGCGGACATCATCGAGCGCATACATTCGGATGACTCTGTGAGCGAGATGTTCCCTCATTATTGAACTTAAACAAAAATTTTAGCTGTGTAGTAGAGTAGCGAGGAGGACTCGTCATGGCCTACACACTCGAAGCCAAAGTTAGACAGAAGAAGCCCAACCCCAGAGAGCTACGTCTCCAAGGCTCCGTTCCCGGCATTGTCTACGGACCGGGCACAAGCCAAGCGATCTCGGTCGATCGCAAATTGCTCGAATCGCTGATGCACAAGATCACGCGCAGCTCTCGGATTAGTTTAAAACTCAACGGAAAAGAATCTCCTGTGTTCATCAAAGAGATTCAGTATGACGAAATTACCGATGTGCCCACGCACGTCGATTTCTACCTGCCCGCGCCCAGTCGCGACGTCAAGATGGATGTACCGCTGCGACTCAAAGGCGAGGCCAAAGGGCGCAAAGAGGGCGGAGTCGTGAACCAGATTCGCGACCTTATTAGGCTCAAGGGACCTGCGGAAAAAATTCCCGAACTGATCGAAGTCGATATCACGGAGCTAGACATGGGCCAAGTCCTCCATATGAGTGATGTCAAGCTCGTGGGGGTGCTGCCCTTACTTCCAGCCGATGCCCCGATTGTTTCGGTCGTCGCGCCGCGCAAAGAAGAAGTCGTCGCGGTTGCTCCGGTCCCGGGTGCGGAGGGTGTCGTTCCGGGAGCCGAGGGGGCTGTTCCCGCCGAGGGTGCAGTCCCGGCGGAAGGTGCGGCTCCGGCTGCGGGTGCCGCGGCTCCGGCGGCGGGTGCGAAGGGTGCGGCTCCGGCCAAGGGCGCTCCGGTGGCGGGTGGCGACAAGAAGGCCGCCGGTGGCGACGAGAAAGAGAAGAAGAAGAAGAAGTAACCGAAATCTGTCATTCTTTTGTAGGGGCACAGCATGCTGTGCCCCTACGCATTGAATTGATATGAAAGCCGTCATTGGCCTAGGCAATCCCGGCAAGCAATACGCAAAAACCCGACACAATCTGGGCCGGATGGCAATCCATCACTATCTCAAACGCTTCTCGAAAGAACGAATAAAAAAGACCGAACTCCGTTTTTCGATGGTGTACCGAATGGACGAGCGCTTGATCGTCGAACCCTTGACCTACATGAACTTGAGCGGCGTCTCCGTGAAAGAGACATGTGAAAAATTTTCTCTTAGCTCTGCTGACTGTCTCTTAGTATACGACGAGTACGCGGTGCCGTTTGGAAAAATGAAAGCGAAACCCGGCGGCGGTGCGGGCGGTCACAACGGTGTTGCTTCCATCATCGCCGAGCTCAGCACTCGAGAGATTTCTCGGCTGCGCCTGGGCATCGGTATCGAGGCTAAGCTCAGCGATCTGGTGAGCTTTGTCCTGGAAGAATTCGACGAGGACGAGAGACAGCGCTTGCCCGAGTTGTTAGAGCGAGCCGCCGACGCAACCGAGTGCTTTTTCGCTGAAGGGCTGAACGCCGTGATGAACCGATTCAATGGGTGAATAGCTCTCAAGAATTGGCGTAGGGACGAGTTTGAAACCCGCCCCTACGCACAGATATTGTTCTTTCGCTAAAAATGTGCTAGAGTCAAAGCAGGGACAATTTCGATCGAAGGCCAATCTGTCACGTAGCTAGGGGAGAGGCCGCGAAGAAAATTGCCTACTTGTTCACCAGGGGGTGACAGAGATGGCCTTCCAACAACGGAAGATGTACGACGTCAGCAGTATGAACCTTAAGTGCGCTCAATGTGGCACTGCGATCACGGAGCTACCGTTCCAGCCCTCTGCAGATCGTCCGGTGTACTGTCGCGACTGTAACCGCAGCCGCACCAAGTCCTTTGGCGGCGGCGGTGGGGGCGGCGGACGAGGCGGTCGTGGCGGCGGAGGAGGACGAGGCGGCGGTCGATACTAAAAATTGACCAGAGAAAAAAGACCGTCGGAGGATGACTCCGGCGGTCTTTTGTTTTAGGGATGAACAGTCAAGACATAAAGATTGAGATTGACTATTAGCAATTGGCTTTTAGCCAAAGGCTAAAAGCCAATTGCCAGAAGCCAATAGCCAAATCCCTTGGCATCTTGGCGGTCATATATATCTCATGAATTCGATTCGCGAGAAATTTTCTCTCAAAGACAAAGTCGCCGTCGTCACGGGCGGCGGGCGCGGAATCGGTCGGGCGATTGCGCTCGCGCTTGCCGAAGCAGGAGCAACGGTTGTGCCCACCAGCCGCACGCAAGAAGAGGTCGATAGTGTCGCGAAAGAGATCGAAAAATTGGGCCAACGCGCGCTCCCGATTGTCACCGACGTGAGTGCGGCTGAGAGCGTGAAAGCGCTGGTCGAGAAAACACTCAAAACATTCGGCAAGATCGATATTTTGGTGAACGGCGCCGGGATCAGCCCCGTCTGGAAACGCATCGAAGAGCTGACTGAATCCGAATGGGATCGCATTCTGAGTGTCAATTTGAAGGGTGTCTTTCTCTGTAGCCGCGAAGTCGGGAAAGCGATGATCGCGCGTCAGTCGGGCTCGATTATTAGCATCGCGTCGATCTCGGGATTCACTGGGACGAGCCACATGGGGGCGTACTCGGTGAGCAAGGCTGGAGTGATGCAACTCACGCGCGTGCTCGCGATGGAGTGGGCCAAGCATAGCATTCGAGTGAACACGATCGCCCCGGGGTGGGTTAAGACCCAGATGAGCGCGGGCGTGCTGAGCCATGAGAAAATTTCTCAGAGTTTGCTCGCGCAAGTCCCGATGAAGCGGGCCGCAGAGCCCGAAGAGATTGCTGGGATGGCCGTCTATTTGGCCTCAGAAGCATCGAGCTTTGTGACGGGGCAAGTCTTCATCGTCGACGGCGGCCAAGCGATGCGGTGAGAGAAGGACAGCTATTCATAGCGAATACGCGGGTCGGAGAAGACGAGCAAAATGTCAGCGATCAAGTTGCCCACCAGCAAGACCACGGCGAAGAAGAGTATCCCCGCCATGACCACCGGCTGGTCTTGGGTATTGATGGCAGACCAATAATTTTTTTCGACAACATCTACGTTCAACACGGCGGCGGCGACCATCAAACTCTCGAACATCGTAGGAATCCAGTAGCCGAGCATCGTGATGAGAGGATTGATCGCATTGCGTGCGGCGTGCTTGTAGATGACCTTGCGCTCCGTGAGTCCCTTAGCGCGCGCGGTCTTTACGTACGGAAGAGCCAAGACATCGAGCAAGTTGCTGCGCATATAACGCATGATGGAAGCCAGGTTGACCGCTCCGACGATGATGACTAACGGCAACAGATGCCAGATAAAATTGCGTGCTTTAGCCCAGCTCCAGGGCGCAAGTATGAACTCGTTGGAGAAGAGCCCGCCGACCGAGAGTCCCTGGCAGGTCGTAGGGTCAATCAACCCGGTGCTGGGATCTACCGTCCCTCCCGCTCCGGCGCGGAAAAAATCCACCACAGGTCCACACCAAGTCCCGACTTGAATGGCGAGCAAGAATGCCAAAGAAAGCAGCGCCAAGAAAAAATCCGGGAACGATAGCCCCATGAATCCCATGAACGTAAAGGTATGGTCGGCCACCGAATACTTTCGCGTGGCTGAGAAGATGCCGATAGGGACAGCGATCATCCAGACGAACAAGGTGGTCAATCCGACGATGACCAATGAAAAAACCAAAGACTTGCCCCCGACCCCGAAGAGAACGTCGACGACCGGCTGTCTCTGGAGTTGGCTTTCTCCAAAATAAGGCCGATAATGCACGAAAGGGGGAGTGGAGTCGACCGACCAGACTTTCCAAGGAGTGGGATGGCTTGGGTCTTTGTTGTCCATCACGTCAGTACAACAGACGATGTTACGTATCCAGATGTAATACTGAACGATGAACGGTTGATCGAGTCCCAACTGAACCCTGAGAGCATCACAGACTGCTTTGGGCGCGCTGAATTCGCATCCGGTGAGTACGTCTCCCGGCTCGACCCAGGTGATGAAAAAACCGACGAAGGAGACGACCAAGAGCAGGGGAATCATGTATAGCAGTCGCCGGAAGATAAACGTCCACACAGTTGCTCACCTCAATCACTGTCGCAAATTATAACAAGATCGCAGCAGCATTCTGACAAGTTGCGCGCGCGTTCGCAAGTTTCTAGCGGGATATTCGGATGCCGCGCTCGCCGGGATGGTTGACTTTCCGCCGAAAAATTCCTCATCTTCCTAGCGCCAACGTGACACGCGTCACCTTCGCCCCCGGCGACGAACGTTATGTTAATTACGCTCAATCTCATGGTGATGAGCAGGTCTTTTCGGGGATAAATCTCTTCTCCGAGAAGAATTTCTATCGCTCTCTGAGTAAGGAGGGAGTCTTGTGAATGGGAGAAATTTATTAGCCGCGCTGGTCGTGTTTGGATTGGCATTTTTGAGCTGGGAGTGGAACGCACTCGCCGGAGTTAATTCGGTGACGATCAACAGCGTGACGCCCTCGGCCAGTTGGTTCAAAGGAACGGATCTGCCCACCGTCGTCTCGGTGACTTACAGCTGGGCCGGGACCAATATCACGGGCGCAGCCCTCTCGATCGGCGCTCCGCCTCCGCCCTTGGGCTCGCCGATCGCTGTTCAGAATATCTCGTTCACGGCCGATACGGGCACGCGCACCGACAAAGTTCCGCTGCCCGTCGGACTGCCCGACGGAAAACTGACGCTCTATGTCGTGATTTTATCGTCGACGACCCCGGCCAATTCACTGGCTCAGCAAACCCAAGCCGTCTGGGTCGATAAGACGGCTCCGACGATCACCGTGACGCGTTCTCCGGAGCCAAATTCAGCGGGCTGGAACAACTCGGACGTCACGCTCGGCTTCGTCTGTTCGGATGGAGCCGACGGAGCACAATCCGGCATCGCGAACTGCCCCGACCCGATCACAGTCAGCGGCGAGGGCGCCAATCAATCAATCGTCGTCGCGAGCACCGATCAGGCCGGCAATAAACGCATCTTCACCGTCGACGGGATCAACATCGACAAGACGCCGCCGCGTCTCAAAATAAATAAACCAGAGTCCGGGACCATCTACGCGATCAGCCAGAAAATCGTCGCCGATTGGACGGCGATTGACGACTGGTCCGGCATCGCGAACATCAATGCCTCGGCTGCCAAGGGCAGTCTCATCGATACGAATACCCTGGGCATCCGAGAATTCCATCTGAATGCGACTGATGGTGCGGGAAACTCAGCCTCGCTGACCGTGCCGTACAAAGTCTCTTATAACTTTGCCTTCCAGTCCCCGCTCAAGGCTAATCGTATGAATGCCGTGAGCCTGAATAAGACATTCCAAATAAGATTTCAGATACTCGACGGGCAGAGAAAACCCCTCAAAAACGTCATAGCAACGTTATGGTATCGAGCCGCGGACGCTAAGGGCAAGCCGATCGATGAGAATTATCAGCAAGCACCGCCCAAGGCTCCCTTCGAGGGAGAGACATTCCTCTACAGCGGTAACTCAGCTTTCTATTTTTACAATAGTGATACTCAAGCCATCGGCGCGGGCCGTTGGCAATTCGCAGTCCGTCTTGACGATGGGACGACACGCACGTTGGATGTGCTGATCAAGGGCATAGGGCCGCGCAGACCTTCGGGAGAAAAGCTCGCGACCCGACTCTTGAGCTTAGCGCTTGACGAAAAATCTGCTCGATCGTTCACGGTCGAAGTCTTTGACGTCTACGGACGCTTGGTCTTGCACCAAGAGACAGATAACTCGTGGACGCCGAGTGATCTCAGCGAAGAGAATCGACTCGTCAACGGAGTCTACTTCTACACAGTAACTGAGCGCGACCGTGACGGAAAGATTATCCAGCGTGAGCTCAAAAAGACCGTTCTGATGCGCTAACCGAGAGATTTTTGCGGAGAAAATACAGACCCAGTCTGAACTTGATATAATAGAAAAACAATGGGGACCGGATGCAGACCAAGGAGCAGTGTACTTGAAGGAGCTCCTGTGCCCTCTCTCACCACTTCAATTGGCCTGGCCGGTCCCCATCTCCCTCTGTGCGGAGCTCCCTCCGTTACTGAATAATTTGTTCAATAGATAGACCAGCCCGATGCCGATGGCCTCGCCGAGCGAGGGCTCGCCGGTTTCTCCAAAACGGGGCTGGATGTAACCGCAATGACCGCAACGCAGATAATCGTGCTTTAACTCTTCTTGCTCTTTCTGTTCTTCTTGCGGGTGTGGGTGTAACTCATTCTTGCAGAGCGGGCAGTTCTGAGGCTCTAAAATTTCCCAGGGGATGCGTTCTAACCCTTTGCGCAAGATCACGAGTTCGGCTTCCTTCGCATTGGCATAGACCCACAGTGGGACTTTTATCGTTTTATAGGTCTCGATGTCCTTCATCATGTCCGCTCCTGACTAGGTAGAAAAGTTATCCAAGTAGAATAATATACTTTTTCTACCCATTTGTCAAGAGGGGGACGAAAAAATCAAAAAACACTCTGGGGAAGATAGTTTTTTGTTAATTCGGCGGGTAAAACTATCCATAGAGGGCCTTTAGTTTTTCTCTTATCTTAGAGTAGAGGCCGAGGCTATCGAGGGCTGTTTTTAGGTCGAGCCAGCCGACGGACTCGATCTCGTCGGAGGCGGGCTTAAAATTTTCGCCCGCAAGACTTGCTGAGAAGAAGAACGTGTGCCAGTGAAAGCTGGTCTTGCTCCCGAGCGTAGATTCCACTCCCAAAAACTCTTTGACTTGGCAGGCAACTCCCGTCTCTTCTTCGACTTCGCGAGCGACGGCTTCATCGGGCGGTTCGCCGTAGCCGACGAACCCCCCGGGCAGAGCCCAGCGCCCGAGGTTAAACCCGCGCTTGGGCTTGACCATCAAGATTTTTCCATCTTTCACGACAATCGCTTTCGCTGTGACTCTCGGAAGAGACGCGTTCACGGCCAAGCGCACCAGGGGATCGACGCGGTCGACTCCGGGGATTTTGTCTTTGTGCCACCAGTCTTCGGGGTGTTTTTGCAGCTTGGGCTTGCAGAAGAAAATTTCTTGGTTCTCGATGACCATCTTGTGCTTGATCTCGATGGGGAAATGGAGGCCGTCGAGCGTGTGGGGAAAACAGAATCGATCTTCTTCTTCGACGAGAAAGACCTGACCATCGGACTCGATATAGTACTGAGGCATGCGTGGGTCTCCTCACATCAGCATAAGCTTTTTGATGTGAGAAGGCAAACTGAAAAACTTAGGGACGACACATGGGTCGCCCCGCGATTGACATCTTCCATCACTCCTTGATAAAGTTTATGCGAGCAAAGGAGAGCAAGGGGAATAGTATGAGAAAGCTACTGACCTCGATCCTAGGGTTTGTCGCGCTCGGAGTTGTTGCTGGATGTGCTCCTGTCGACTACAACACGGACATCTATGGCTATCTGGAAGGCCACGTGACGATCGGCCCTATCTGCCCGGTAGAACGTGAGGGAGTCCCTTGCCCGGTCCCCCCCGAAGCGTACGCTGCTCGCGAGATCTTCATCTATCAAGCTCGGGGAATTGTTGCAAGAGTTCAGATTAGCTCGAGCGGGGATTACTGGGTAGCGCTGCGGCCGGGTCGCTACACGGTGGACATCAATAAAGTGGGCATGGATCGCAGTCAAGAAGTTCCGCGTGAGATCGATGTCAGTTCAGGAAAGACGATCCGATTGGATATAGAGATCGATACCGGGATTCGGTAAGAGTTAACCGCCAAGCGCACCAAGAAATATTGTAGGGTCGAGGTGACTTCGCCCCTAGAAAAAACCCAACGACACAGACCGCTATTGGCCACCGTAGAGGCAGTTCGCGAAAAACCAAGAAATCCAATAACACAGATCGCTCGTAATTAAAGGGTGAGATCGAATTAATGCACAGAGATGAGTTTTAGTTGAGAATGACATCTCGATAACTCAGTCATGAGCATGCTTAGCTTTGTCTTTGAGTATGAAGAGAGCTGTCGTCATCTGTCCGCAAGCCGAGTCAAAAGCATCTTCGTCGTTATTGCGTTCGGCTTCTCGCAAGAGCGCATAAGCCGCGAAGAATTTTCCTGTATACTCAACATCTCTTGTGTTTCCCCATCGTTCATTATTTACCTACATCGGAATCTCTTCGATCATCTTGACCCCAGAGCTAGTGCCGATGCGTGTCGCCCCAGCCTCGATCATTTTTAACGCTGTCGCGAGATCGCGAATCCCTCCCGACGCCTTCACACCCATCTTCGGGCCCACGGCCGCACGCATTAGTTTTACGTCTTCTAGGGTCGCACCGGAGGTCGAGAATCCCGTCGAGGTTTTGACGAAGTCCGCACCCGCGTTTTTCGAAAGGGTGCACGCCAAGCGCTTCTGCTCGTCATTGAGAAGACACGTCTCGATGATCACTTTGACAAGAGCCCGCTTCGGACCTTGCTTAGCAACTCGGCAAATCGCCTCAATCTCACTCTGTACACATTGGGTTTCGTTGGCCTTAAGCGCCGGGATATTGATGACCATATCCAGTTCGTCGGTTCCCTCTTTGAGCGCTTGCTCCGCTTCCGCGACTTTGATCGGAGTCACGTTTGCGCCGTGGGGAAATCCTATCACGGTACAGACTCTGACGGAACTTCCGCGCAACTCTTCTTGGGCGAAAGCGACATAACACGGATTGAGACAGACCGAGATAAATTGAAAGCGTTTTGCCTCGGTGCACAGCTGGTGAATCTGTTCTTTCGAGACATCGGGTCCGAGTTTGGTGTGATCGATCATTACAGCGAGTTCCGCACGCTTCATACTAATCACCACATCCTTCCATGTAGCCGCATGCGCAGATTTTGTGACAGCCCACGATGAAGACGAACGGTTTGTCGCAGACCGGGCAACGCTCGGGATCCGTTCGTGGCAGCGGCTCGCCAGGCTGTACGAGCTTTTTCTTGGCAGCACGCTTGGGCTTCGGCTTCTTCATCGCAATGCAATTATAGCACAGCGCTCTAGGCCCTCCCCCGGCTCTGCGAGCCTCCCTCTCCTGTTGAGCGGGAGAGGGAACGAGGGTGAGGGCATTACGTATCCAAGAAAGATCGCCGAAAGATGGGACCCGTGTGAAAGCGCTCGACACTCAAGGCTGTGGCATCCGCTGTCTTGTACTTGCCGTCGACGATCAGCTCCGCCAAGAGCGTCCCGGTCATGGGAGCCAGATGGAACCCGTGCCCGGAGAAACCACAAGCAATATAAAATTTTTCGAAGCCGGGCATCTTGCCCAAAAGAGGATGCCAATCGGGCGTGCAATCCAAAAGCCCGGACCAGCCCGTGATATACTCGGACTCCGCGAACGCAGGGATGCGAGTGGTCATGCGCGCGCCCAAGTCTGCAACCAAATCTGTGTCCGCGCCGCGATTAAAAAAATCTGGGTTCTCAGTCAGTTCGTCATCTTCTTCCCCGCCACCGACCAGCATATAGCCTCCAGTCTCGGGCCGGAAATAGACTTTTTGGACTAAATCGCTCGCCTGAAACTGGATTTGAAAAGGAGGCCGGAAGAGCATCGCCTGGTGTCTTAAGAGTTTTATGGGCAACTCGATGCCGGCCATCAGCCCCACGGCTTTGGCCCACGGGCCGGCCGCGTTGACGATGATATTCGTCTCGATCTCGCCCTTGGCTGTGATGACGGCGCGCACTTTCCCGTTACGCGTCTTGAGGCCCACAGCTCCCAGCCCCCGAAAAATTTTGACGCCCTCCTGTTCGGCCGCTTGCGCATAACCCATCGCGACGCTGTGCGCATCGGCGTAGCCCGCATCTCGCACGAATGCCGCGATCCCAACTCCCTCGGACGTGAACGCCGGGTTCAGGCGTTCTATTTCATTCATCGACAGCTCTTCGACCGGGATCCCCTTCTGTTTGTAGAGCGCGACTGCTTTCTTAAAGTGCAAGATGTCAGTATGTGGCAGAAGATAGAGATAATCTGATTTCGTGAAATCGATGGGAGCGCCGACCTGCGCCTGAAAATTTCTTAAAATCTCTCCGGCTTTCAGGTCTAAATCGGTCATGAAGGGATCGGGAAAATAGTGAGTGATAATTCCGGCGGACTTTCCCGTCGAGCCGGCGGCGATGTTCTCTCGCTCCAAGAGCACGATCTCTTGGATGCCCTTGGCCGCGAGATAGTACGCGAGGCTCGTCCCGCTCACGCCCCCGCCGATGATCACAACCTCTGCTGTGTTTTGCATTTTTTATCTCTTTGCTCGCCCGCTGGCCCAAGCCAATACGCTCAAGAGTATAATCAGAACGCTCCCGATCATTTTTAGCACGATGTGCTCATAAGTGAGCCCGACGACGGGAGTCCAGAATAAGAGAAATCCTGCGCCTATAGCTCCGAATGAAGTCACTAAGACGGCACCCGCCGCCAGGTCTTTCACGGTTTTGGCTATCGCATGATACTCCGGCTGGAGCCAGTTGAGCAAGACTTCGAGGGCTGTGTTCAGAATTTCTATGGCTAAGACGAGCGCGATGCTCAGAATCACCAGAGCCAAACGCACCGCATCTAAACCCGTCCAGAGTGCAACCCCCACAACGGCGATCGAGATAAACACTTGGTAGAGCCAATTGCGTCGCGAGCGGCGCGCGTATTCCGAGAGACCGCCGAGCGCGCGCAGGCTGCTCTCGATAGGATTTTTGTTGGCAAAATCTGAATGGACCTTACCCTCTGTTTTTCTGCGGCTCGGAAAGGGGAGTTCCCCCCTTTGCTCTGAGAAGGGAGCGGGAGGCGGGCTCTCTTCAGGCTTCATCGCTAAACCGATAATTGGGCGCTTCTTTGGTGATCTGCACGTCGTGCGGATGTGATTCAATAAGAGCTGCGCGCGTGACCTGGATGAACTCGGCTGTCTCTTGCAGCACAGGAATCGTGGGTGCACCGCAATAACCCATCGACGCTTTCAGACCGCCGACGAGTTGATAGAGAACATCAGCTACTTTGCCCTTGTAGCGCACTTGGCCTTCGATGCCCTCGGCGATCGGCTCTTGTGAGTTGTCCCAGAAATAGCGGTCTCTCGAACCCTCTTTCATCGCGCCGACCGAACCCATGCCCCGGTACGTTTTATATGACTCTCCTTTGAGCGTGAACATTTCGCCCGGCGACTCTTCGGTCCCAGCCAAGAGACTTCCGAGCATCACGACGTTTGCTCCGGCCGCGAGTGCCTTCGCCATGTCGCCCGAGTAGCGAATGCCACCGTCGGCGATGATGGGAATCTTGTGTTTGGCCGCGGCCTTGGCACACTCCAAAACGGCTGTCAATTGAGGGACACCGATGCCCGTCACAACGCGCGTCGTGCAGATCGAGCCGCCGCCGATGCCCACTTTGATCGCGTCCACACCGGCGTCAATCAGCGCTTCGGTCGCTTGCGCGGTCGCGACGTTACCCGCAATGACATCGACTTTGTAGCGCTTTTTGAGCGCTTTCACTTTGTCCAAGACACGTTGGCTGTGCCCATGCGCTGTGTCCACGACTAAAAAATCGACTTCGGCTTCTAACAAAAACTCTTCACGAGCCATGTCCATCTGCGTGCTCGTGGCGGCGCCAACCACTAAGCGTCCGCGCGCGTCCTTGCACGCGTTCGGATATTTCTCAGCTTTGATGATATCTTTGATCGTGATGAGCCCGCGCAGTCTGAATTTCTCATCGACCAACGGTAGCTTTTCAATTCTGTGTCGATGCAAGAGCTTCTTCGCATCGCTAAGCGAAATATCCGGCGTGCCGGTGATGAGTTTTTCTTTGGGAGTCATCGCAGACGCGATCGGCTCATCGAGACCTTCTTGGAATTGAAGGTCTCGCTGGGTGATCAAGCCGACCAGCTCTTGGGTGTGTGGGTTGACAATGGGCACACCCGAGATGCGATGCTCGGCCATGAGTTTCATAGCCTTGCCTACGGGATCGTCCTTGCTAAGCGTCCAGGGGTCTTTGATGACGCCGGACTCGTAGCGCTTGACTTTGCGCACTTCATCGGCTTGGGCTTGGGGATTAAGATTCCGGTGAACAACACCGACCCCACCCTCCTTGGCCATGGCGATGGCCAGCGCTGCCTCGGTGACGGTATCCATCGCGGCGCTTATGATCGGGATGTTTAGCGCGATGTTTCTGGTCAAGCGCGTGCGGACATCGACCTCATGGGGCAGGACTTTGGAGTGGCGGGGGACCAGCAATACGTCGTCGAAAGTAAGCGCGAGCTTCAAGTTCTCGCCTCCCGGCTCGCTTTTGGAGATTATAGGGAAAGAGAACATAAAGAGCAAGCGCTTTATGATATAATCAAACTCAGTGACTCACGTGGGCCGCAACAAAAAGCTACGTAAACGCGTCGCAGGACTGGAAGAGCAAATCACTCTACATCGTGCTAAAATTGCTCATGAGCGCATGGAATCTGCTCCAGATCGGCAGCTTTTACGAAAGTGGGCAAAAGATATAACTGTATGGGAAAAGCAAATCGCTCGCTTGAAGGCCAAACTACCTGGCAAAGGAGAAAAGAAGTGAAGAAGGCAATAGTTACAACAGTCGGGACGACGCTACAACCAACGAACGATTTCTTGGAGCGCTCATTCGGTGAGCTCAGGGAAGAATGTACTCAAGTGTTAGAGCTGCTCACCCAGTTGCGTAACTTGCCTGAGGGCGACGAGCGTGACACGTTCGAAGGCAAGCTCTATGCGAGCTTAAGCCATCTCCAGCTTGAAGCGAAAGATATATTGAAGGAATGGGACAGGCTGACAGATCGTCTTCCTGATTAGGTATTGAATCTCAGAACCTACGCATATGTTGCTTCTGACAACGTCCCAAAGATTCTTGGTGATTCCTCAAGATGAAAACGAAAGTGCGGCCCGTAAACGAGCCGCACTTTTTCACGACAACAACGTTGCCCAATAACGCCTATGGTCGTGTATCGATATGCACAGCCTCTCCGCAGACGACGACTTCCTTGCCCGCGGCGATGTCAAACTCTAAGACTTGGCTGTCTACCGTCGTCACGCGGATCTTCGCCGGTCCGTTCGATTTGTTGGTGTAGACGACGCAGCCGTTCTTGAGCGCGCGGTCCCACGCGCTGGGGTCCACGAATTCTAATTTATTGAACGCGAGTACGAGCACCTGACCCGTCGTTGGTTGTTGATCAGCCTGAGCGGTCACTTTGACTTGAGCCTTGGAGGTGCCACCCTTGCTGTCGTCCACGGTCAACTCAACAACATAGGTGCCCGCCACATCAGCCGCAAAGTTCGTCTTGGCTGCGTTCGGGTCAGCGATCTTGGTTTGGCTGCCGTTAGGGCGAGAGAGGAAGGCCCAACTGAATTTCAGCGAATCTCCATCGGGGTCGCTGGACTTGCTCGCGTCGAGCGCGACCGTTGCTCCGACTTTTACAGTTTGATCCGTGCCTGCATTGGCCTGCGGCGCGCGATTGGCGGCCGTCGCCGTGATTTTTATTTGCGCCTTGGAGGTGCCACCCTTGCTGTCGTCGACCGTCAGCTCGACAACATACGTGCCCGCGAGATCGGCCACAAAGTTCGTCTTAGCGGCATTCGGGTCGGCAATTTTTGCTTGGCTGCCGTTGGGACGCGAGACGAAGGCCCAACTGAATTTCAGTGAATCTCCGTCGGGGTCGCTGGACTTGCTCGCGTCGAGTGTCACGGTGTCGCCGGCCTTGACCGTCTGGTCGGTTCCGGCGTTCGCTTGGGGAGCGCGGTTGATAGACCCTGTGGCTGTGACCTTGACTGTGGCTCTTGAGCTATCGCCCTTGCCGTCTTCGACGGTCAATTCAAGCACATACTCGCCCGCGACGTCGGGCACAAAGGTCGGCTTGGGGCTCGCCGGGTCCGAGAGACGGACATAACCGTTGGCGGGTCGCTTGACGAAGCTCCAGACGTAGCGTAGTTTGTCTCCGTCGGGGTCTGAAGATTTACTCGCATCCAGCTGGACGGTGTCCCCGGCTTTCGCGTTCTGGTCAGGTCCGGCGTCGGCCTTCGGGGCCGCGTTCGGCTTAGGTTTTTCATTAGGGTCGCCGAGAGAGAGTCGGCCCGCGCCAAACGCGCCGTCTTTGCCCGGCTCGCCCAAATCGACGGCGCGATTTTCCAAGAAGCCTTGGATCTGCGCCGGGTTCAGATCGGGATTCTGGGCTTTCACCAGCACGCCCGCGCCCGCGAGGTGCGGCGAAGAGGCCGACGTCCCAAAAAAGCCGCCGTCGCGTGAGGATTCGGGCCCAAACGTGACGGTAGAAACTCCGTCTGGGCCGGAAATATCGGGCTTGATGCGACCGCTCTTGGTGGGGCCGCGCGAGCTGTAGCTGCGCAGTCGATCGTTCGAAAAATCGATAGCGCCAGCGGTCATCACGTTGGCCGAGATCGAGGGCTCCGAGACGCTGACGCTGCCCGCCGGGACGCGATATTCTAAGTCATCGCGCGACCACAGATCGATTATATTGATCGCAGTCCCTTTGTTGCGTTTGATGAAAACATGCACGGTGCCGTTGAAAGTCGCGCGGTAGGCGACGGACTTTAAGGGCCAGCCGCGCTCGACGCGCCCGCTGCGCGCTAATTCTTTGCCGTCTCCGTCACGCACTGAAATATCATAGTCGTTCTGAGAAGTCCCGCAGGGATCATCCCAACTCAAGACAAGAATCAAGACGTCGTCCTGCTGGACGCGCAGCGACTGGCTCTCGTCGCTGTCGGTGAAGTTGAGCAAATTATTCTTATCCGGGTCATTCCAGTCGCCCACCCAATGGCCGCGCCCGGCATTGCCCGCCGAAGCCGCCCAGAAGATTCCGGCCTTGCGCGCCTTCTCGAGCGCCGGTTCTATTAACCCGCGGTTCTCTTGCGGGCAGCCGGTCTGGAACCCGAAGGACGTATTCACGACGTTCACTTTCTCCGCGATCAAATAATCGACGGCGTTGAAAAATTCGACATCCGTGTTGATATTCACTAAATAGAACGTCGCGCCGGGGGCGATGTCATACACAATCTCAGCGACGGCGGCGCCGTGCTCTTGATCGGCTTCGATATCTCCATCTCTACGAAAAGATTTCGTGATCACTCGCTCTGCGGGCGGAAGCTCCGTCCCCAACAAATCTTTGTATCCCTTAAAGCCTGCATCCAAGATCGCGACTTTCACGCCCTTGCCGTCGACGCCTGCTTTGCTCCAGGCGTCAACGCCCATCGAGCTAAGACCCTCGGATTGCACGAAAAATACAGGGGTTTGGGGTAAGCGCGTGTAATCGATCTCGTCCAACTTCGACAGATTTTCAACGGACGCGATGGGCACGAGGGCTTGCATGACGTTGTCGTGTCCCGTCTCGTAGGAGCCGCCGGCGGCCTCGATCGCACGGCGAATCTTAGCAAGCCCATTCGCACTCTTAACTTCAAAAACGGCGCGTACCATGTGACGCTCCAGTTCTGCGGGCTCGGTACCGGGCACAAGCATCGATTCTAAGTCGAGATGGCTTCGATCGGCGCCAGCCAAGACGGACAGCTGACGTTGGAGCTTCGTGCTCTCTGGGGTATCGAAAGCCGTAGGAGCCAAAGGCTGAGCAAGTACAGTGAGAGCGCTCACTCCCACGAAAATAAATGCGAGTGTGAGCAACTTGAGGCACGCGCGCGTGGGTGCATTCATAAAAATTTCTCCTCTCTAGGGGCGTGTATCGATATGAGCGATGGTGCCGCAGACGATCACTTCTTTGCCGGCGGGGATGTCGACGCTGAGCGCATCTCCGTTGTTCAGCGTGAACTTCACGGTCGCCGGTCCGTTCGAGATATTTTTGTATACGACGCAACCGTCTTTGACGGATCTGTCCCACTTTTCGGGCGTGGGGAATTCGATACGAACGAACCGAATCGCGAAGACTTGCCCAGCGGTTGACGTCGGTGGCGCGATGTTGAGCGTGACCGAGATCAATTGCGGGCTACTGCCCGCGCCCTGCGCAGAGACAATAATCCGGCCCTGCTGCGTGCCGACAGCGAGACCCGCGATATTCACATTGACAGTCACCGTCGCGGGAGCGGCGCCGCTGTTAGCGCTCAGACTAATCCAGGGCACATCGGCGACGGCGGTCCAATTGAGCGTCCCACCGCCGCTGTTGGTGATCTCTAAAGTCTGTCCGGCGGGGTTAGACCCATTGACTGTCGCGTTGAAGGTGAGCGACTGAGGCTTCACTTGAAGCGTCGGCGGCGTCTGGGGTTGCGGCTGCGTGAGCGTCAGGGTCACATCCACGGTTTGAGGGCTGTTGTTGGCCCCATCAGCCGCAATGGTGACCTTGGCTTTTTGTGTACCCGCCGCGAGCCCAGCGATATTGACATTCACATTGACGTTCGAGGGCGCGGTGCCGCTCGCCGGGTCTACAGAAACCCAAGGCTGATCGACTGTTGCTTTCCAATTGAGGGTTCCGCCGCCGCCATTGGTAATCTGAATTTGCTGAGAGGCGGGATTGCGGCCGCCGGCTTCGGCGTTAAAGCTGAGCGTGCTCGGCTGGACTTTGATGGCGGGCGGTGGTTGGGTTGTGTCTGCACCCGCTGTGGCCGTGAGCACAAATAACTGGCGTTGGTTGTCGAAGTTGGCCACTTTAAGGTAGTAATTTCCTGCTTTCAGCGGAGGATTGGATTTATCCGTAACAGTGAGACTAACATCCTTGCCCGGTCTTTCACCGATGTAATCGGCGAGCACGTCGCCATCTCGATTGAGATCGACGGGTTTATCGAAGCGAATGTACAAATTAATGCTGCCGGAAGAGTTATTATGCAGGTTTGCTTTAAAAGAGGTCGTGCCCTGGGGAACGGAAATTTTATAGTCGACGAAGCCGAGCAGGCCGCCGCGACCGTTGCTGCGGCCGCCAATAGTGTTATCCAGAATTGAACCATTATAGGCTTCGCCAGACTTGAGCACGACCGGGTCGGGGCTTGCGATGACTGAATAATCACGCGCTTTCTCTTCGTAATTGAGAATGGCGATGTACCAGGGGCCGGTCTCTAGCCCGCCATCGCGGTCGATCACACCGAGTTCCGAGTTAAAGATATCTTTACCGCGGCGAGTAAAGATAAAAAAATTCTTGCCCGATGTGCCCACTGGGTCGTTGGGGGCAATCGCAAAAGACATGTCGAACTTGCCGCCCTTCTCTAGCTCGATCAGCATATCTTCAGCTTCCTCAGGAACGTCGATTTTATACTGAGTCGGACAGAGCTCGACATTGCTATCTTGGATCTTGACGTTAAATTTTCCGGCACAGCTGCCCTTGACCGGGATTTCTCGTTGGAGCGCTTGAACATCCGGTGCTTGCGCTTGAGCCGTGAACACCAGTGCAGCTCCCGACATTTTTTGGAGTGCAGGGGCATCGACTCGGTGGGTGACGAGCGTTTGGTCGTCGGCATAGAAGACGAATCCAGACAACAGAACACATCCGATGAATCCTAGAAAATACCGCATCCAGCGGCCTCCTTCATTTTTTGAGTTCTTGTGAGTAGCTTAAGACTAATCCGAAACGCGCGCCCGTACAGTAATCGGGCTTACACAGATGGCGGGGTCTGCAGGGTTTGAGCGTAGGGCCCATGAGCCAGAGTATAACAGATGACCCTCGCTCTCTGACGGCGTCAAAATAATACGGGATGGGGAAGAGCGCTTAGGATCGTGGGGCATCGTGCCCCCTCCTTCCTCCGAGCAGCGCTCCACGAATATATCAGGGATTTTTCGATTACGCAACTGCCGTAGGGGCGCAGCACGCTGCGCCCCTACGAGAAATTATTTCCCCGTGAATCGCGGCTCGCGCTTTTCCAAGAACGCCCGCACGCCCTCGAGCACGTCTTCGGTATTGGCGACCAATCCTTGGGCCTGCGCTTCGTAAATGAGAGTTTCCTCCAGGCTCTTTTGGATCCCTCGATTGATGCCCAGTTTGGTTAGCCCAATGGCTCTCGTCGCTCCCTGGGCGAGCTTCTGCGACCATTCTGATGTTATGCTGGCAAGCTGGTTTAACGGCACAGATCGATTCGCGAGCCCCAGCTCGACGCACTGTTTCCCCGCAATCTTCTCACCAAAGAAAGCCAATTCTTTCGCTTTGTGGGGGCCGATGATTCGCGGCAAAAAGTAAGTTCCACCCAAGTCGACGACGAGCCCACGTTTGTTGAAGATTTCGCAGAGATAAGCTTCTTCCGCCATTAAAACTAGATCGCACGCGAGCGCAAGCTGGCAGCCGGCGCCCACAGCCGGGCCGTTCACCGACGCGATCCAGGGCTTTTCCATCTCTTGAATGCCGAGAATTATGGGATGAAAGAGATCGTTCAGCCAGCGGCGAATGTCGAACGGGTTTCGCAAATCAAAATCGTCGCCCAAGTCGGCCAAATCTGCACCAGAACAAAACGCCTTGCCAGCCCCAGTTAGGATCACGGCCCGCACGCTCTTATCTTTTCGGGCCTCGTGGATCGCTGCTTGTAATTCGCGCAGCATCTGCCCATTACAAGCGTTGTATTTCTCCGGGCGGCTCATTGTGACTGTAGCAACGCTCTCTTTGACGCTGTACTGCACGGTTTGAAAATTCATTGGCTCCCTCCCCTCATCATGCGCTCGAGCTCTCCGACATAGTGCCCCTGGCCGAGCCATTGCCCACCGTCGATCACCAGCGCTTCGCCGGTGATAAAGCTGCTGTAGTCAGAAACAAGATAAGAGGCCGCCCGTGCGACCTCGATCGACTGCCCAAATCTCTTGAGGGGAACCGAGTCTTCGACAATTTTATACGCTTCGGCGCTGCCCAACAGAGCTTGGCCGGCACCTTGGGTGTCGATGGGGCCGGGGGTGATCGCGTTCACCCTGATCTTATATTTGGCCCACTCGACGGCGAGCGTCTTAGTCATCGCGAGCACCCCGGCTTTCGCAGAAGCTGAGTGAATCGTCCCTGGGCCGCCGGTCCAGGCATACGTCGCCAAAATACTCAAGATATTGCCGCCCGTCCCCTGCGCGATCATCTCTTTGCCGACCGCCCTTGAGCAATAGAACGTTCCATCCAAGACAATGCCGACGACCGCGCGCCAGCCGTTCACTGAAAGATCTTCGGCACGGCAGATAAAATTGCCCGCCGCGTTGTTGACCAAAATATCGATCTTGCCGAATTTTTCTTTGGTTTTTGAGACCATCTGATCGACCTGAGCGGGCTCGCGCACGTCGAGTTGAACAGCCAGTGCGTCCCCGCCTTGGGCTTTGATCTCTTTCACGGTCTGTTCCAGATTTTCTAATTTGCGACTGGCGACGACGACCTTGGCGGCAAGACGAGCAAATTCAAGAGCCATCGCTTTGCCCAGTCCTGTCCCGCCGCCGGTCACGATTGCAACGCGGTCTTTGAGTGTACCTGTGGGTAGCATGAAACCTCCCTGCCTGATGCTAAACACTCTGGAGATGTGAGCATGATAGCCGACGAGAGCCTGAACAAGCAATGTGCACGGCTCAGTCTGAGGGTAATACCCATTACGCTTGATGAGAAAAATTCACCATTTGGTCACTTTTTCTTCATAGTTTTTTCACTCAACAGGGGGTAAACTGAGATTCGCAAAACACAAGGAGGATTGTAGTTGAACACACGCCATTTTTACACTCGCACAAAATTCCCATTCGTGCTGGGATTACTTGCGCTGCTTGACTTTCTGGCAGGAGGTTGCACGACGGCGACATTCTCTCCCCAGTCAGAATCGAATCATTTCATGGACGTCACCGACATTGAAAATCCCGTCACAGGTTTACGAACAGCGACCTTCACAGATTGGCATGAAACATCTCCTGAAACTACTCCATTGGCACGAGTGAGAAATAACGGTCCCTGCGCAGAGTCTAAGGCGTACAAACTGTATGCGGGAGGGGTGCACTGGCAGGAGATGCCGGTCACCTACCGATTGGACTCATCAGTGACCAACCAGGCCTGGAAAAACGCGATCCGTCAAGCCTTTGCGACCTGGAGCGCTGCGGTCACTTCGCTCAGCTTCAGAGAGGATGAGAATTCCTCAAACATCGTCAGTTGGGGAACGATCGACGGCCCCGGCAGGGCGCTGGCGCAGACCTCGTTTACTTACCAAGGAACTCAAATGGTCAGTTTCTCCATTCTCTTCGATGCGAGTGAATCGTGGGGAATTCTGGGAGCTGATATTTGTCCGACGGTGCAAGGGAAGACAATCGATATCCAAGACATTGCTACACACGAGATCGGGCATGCGTTAGGCTTGGGCCATACCGGTTCGCGCAAAGACAGAGCCTTGACGATGTACCCGTCGGCGCAACCGGGCGAGACGCTAAAACGCAGCCTGGGCGCGGGCGACAAGGCCGGCGTCGCCGCTCTGTACGGGCCTTAAGAAGCGCTTCCCAAACGCCTCACAAACAGGGCGAATACAAGATTCCCCTCTGTATTTCAGGCAGTTGACATCGTTCGTTCGCGCCGTTAGCATACCTTCGTTATGGCATCCGAAAAGCCGCCTTGGGTTACTCCAGAAAATCTCTGTCTGTTCGTCGATCTGTATGAGCTGACGATGGCTGATAGTTACTGGAATCATGGGCTCAACGGGTCTGCGACCTTCTCGCTCTTCGTGAGAGAACTGCCGCCCAATCGCTCTTTTCTCATCTACGCCGGCCTAGAGTCCGTGCTCGATTATTTAGAAAACTTGCGATTCACCCCCGAAGCGCTCGAGTATTTGAAAAGCTTAAAACTCTTCAGCGAGAAATTTTTGGACTATCTGAAAAATTTTCGCTTCGCGGGAGACATCTGGGCCGTACCCGAGGGAGAGATCGTCTTCCCGCCGGAACCCCTCTTAGAAGTCCGAGCCCCGCGCATCGAAGCGCAAATCATCGAGACTTTCTTGCTCAATCAAATCAATTTTCAGACGATGGTCGCGAGCAAGGCGGCGCGCATCGTGCTGGCCGCGCAAGGTCGGTCTGTGATCGATATGTCACCGCGCCGAGATCAGGGTATCGATGCGGCGCTGAAAGCCGCACGCTCGGCCTACCTCGCGGGCTGCGTTGGAACTTCGAATGTAGTCGCAGGGCAAACTTATGGGATTCCCGTCTACGGCACGATGGCGCATTCGTACGTGATGTCCTTTGAGGACGAGCTGAGTGCGTTCCGCACGTTCGCGAGCGATTTTCCCAACAACACAGTCTTATTGATTGACACCTATGACACACTCGGGGGCGCGCGTAACGCCGTGACGGTCGCGCGCGAGTGTGCTGCGCGAGGGCAAAAAGTGCTGGGTGCACGCATCGACAGCGGTGATCTTTTCATCTTGAGCCAGCACGTGCGCAAGATATTGGACGAAAATGGATTTCCAGAGATTAAAATTTTGCTCAGCGGGGACCTGAACGAACACAAAATCGAGAAGCTTTTGGAGAAAGGTGCACGCGTGGATTCGTTCGGCGTGGGCACGGAGCTTGGAACTTCTTATGATGCGCCGGCGTTGGGTGGGGTCTATAAGCTCGTGGAAGACGAGCGTGGGTACAGAATCAAGCTGAGTGCTGGAAAAGTGACGTTACCGGGGCGCAAGCAAGCTTGGCGCGTCTTCGATCAGTCAAAGCAAATGGAATACGACCTGCTCGCACTAGCAGATGAGCCCGCTCCTGCTCCGAGTGCTGTTTCACTCTTGCAGCCGGTAATGAAGAACGGTCGGAGACTCAATCCGAGAGAGCCTCTCTCGCGGGCGCGCGAGCGATGTCAGCAATCACTGAGAGCATTACCCATGGAATTACGAAGTATGTCTGAGCATTCGATTCAGACTTACTCAGTGCGTCTGGGTGCGCAGTTGCAAGCGTTGCAGGCGCGACCGACAACGGCAAAGTCGTGAATCTAAGTTCGTCCGAAGCTGGATTTACTATGGTATCAGAAAGTAGTACGTTCTTTCCCAGCGCAAGGCGTGTTGGGCCTAATGACTCACGTCTCAAGCACATCTTTCAACAAGAAGAGGTTACCCACACCTCGCGCTCGCGCGGACCATCAAATTCACAAAAGAAAATTCCTTGCCACGTCCCCAACAGTAACTTTCCATTCTCGACAATCACTTGGACGGAGTGCCCGATGAAACTGGCGCGAATGTGCGCGTGCGCGTTGCCCTCCGCGTGCTTGTAATGAGGGCTCTGTGGCACGAGCCGCGCGAGCGCATCTAAAATATCTTCTTTGACGCTCGGGTCCGCGTTCTCGTTAATCGTAATCGCCGCGGTCGTGTGCGGGACGTAGAGCGTGCAGACTCCGTCGGCAAGGCTCATCTCGCGCAGGGTGCGCTCGACGCGCTCGGTGATGTCGACCAGCTCTTGCCTGGCACGAGTCTTGATGATGAGTTTTTTCATTCTCCTAAATCTTTCGTAGGCGCGATGCGTGCGTCGCCCCTACGAGCGCAGATTCAATTACGCGGCTGCAGCGTGCTTGAGCACTTGCCGGCCTTCGCGTTTGAGCAAATCCTCAGTCAGCTTCTCGTTCGAGACGGGTTGATAGCGCAAGAATTCCATCTGGAAGGTCGCGCGGCCTTGCGTGATCGACTTGAGTTCGAGCGCATAGTCCAAGACTTCGGCGAGCGGCGCTTCGGCATCGATCTCCTCCATTTTGAGGTCTTCGTTCGTGCCCATGCCGTGGATGCGCCCGCGTTTGCCGTTCAGACTGCTGATAATATCGCCCGTGAAATCCGAGGGAGTCCAAATCAAGAGCTTCATCACGGGCTCTAAGAGCACGGGATGCGCGGCCTGGAGGGCGAGCTTGAATGCTTGCGACGCCGCGATCTTGAACGCAATTTCAGAAGAGTCGACATCGTGATAGCTGCCGTAGAAGGCGGCCGCGCGAATGTCGGTCATCGGATACTTCGCGACAACGCCGTCGGGCAGTGATTCAACGACGCCCTTCTCGACCGCGGGAATGAATTGGTGCGGAATGACGCCGCCCTTCACTTCGTCGACGAACTCAAAGCCGGAGCCACGCTCTCTGGGTTCAACACGCAAATGCACTTCGCCATACTGGCCGCGGCCGCCTGTCTGTTTCTTATGTTTGTACTGACCCTGTGCTTTCATTTGCACGGTTTCTTTGTACGGGACCTTCGGACGGTTCATCTTGACCGAGACGCCGTAACGGCTTTTCAATCTTTCAGCAAAGATGGCTAACTGAACATCGCCCAATCCTGAGAGAATCTCTTCGTGCGTGACTTCATCTCGTGTGTAAGTCACGGTTGCTTTGGTCGAGACGAGTTCTTTCAGAGCCGTGCTCATTTTCTCTTCGTCGTGTTGGGTCTCGGGTTGGAGCGCGCGGGAGTAGATAGGCTTGGGGAACTCGACCATCTTGAAGGACGTTGCATTTTCGCTCGTCGCGAGCGTATCGCCCAGGTGAATATCATTGAGTTTTGTGAGCGCGACGATCTCGCCGGGACCGGCTTTGGCGATTTTTTCGGTCTTGTCCCCGTGGAAGCGCAAAATCTCTTTCACTTTTTCTTTGGTCTTGCGTGAGACGTTATGTAAGCTATCGCCTTCACTGATTGTCCCGCCGTAAATCTTCACGAACGCGAGCTTGCCAAGATACTGGTCAGAAGTAATGCCGAAGACGAGCGCGCCGGGCGTGTGCTCTTGCAGTTTCAACTCTTCGAACGAAGGAGTTTCTGTCTGAATGATTTCTAAGAGCAGATCGATGCCTGCATTCTGAGGAATAGAAGAGAAAATCACGGGCGTGAACGTTTCCTGTTCGATGCCCATTCTGAATGCGCCGCGCGCTTCGTCGGGTGGAATCTCTTTGCCATCTAAGAAATGCACCATCAATTCTTCGTTGGCGTCGGCGAGCGCTTCCATGAGCGTATCGCGCTCTTCTTTGACCGTCTCGGCCAAAGATGGAGGAATATCGGCCTTGCGCTTATCGAAATAACTCGCTTTTCTGTCGATTAAATCAATCACGCCGATGAATTTCTCGCCCTCGCGGATCGGATGTTCGAGCAGCACAAATTTTCCCTCTAATTTTTCGCGAATCGAGTCGAGCGACTTGGACCAATTGGCGTTGGGCAAGTCCATTTTATTGATAAGAACGAGCGCAGGCTTGCCAGAGCGACGCATCAAATCCCACACTTTTTCAGTCTGGACTTCGACGCCTTTTTCGGCGTTCACTACTAAGATCGCCAAGTCCGCGACGCGTAGCCCTTTACAAACTTCTTCAATAAATTCAGCAAAACCGGGAGTATCTAATACTTGGAGAGCGCGATCGCCCTGGGTCATCGTGCCGACACCCAAGTCGATCGAATGCCCTTTGGCCTTGGCTTCGGGAGACGTATCAAATTTACAGTCGACGCCGCCCTTCTTCATCAACGCTTCGGCGAGCGTGGTCTTGCCCGAGCCGGCATGTCCTCCGAGACAGATCGTGCGTACCTCCATAGCCATATCACTCCTAGGATGAAGTTTTTCGATCCAGTATACACTTCGGGTGAGCGCACAGCCAAATTGCTTTGAAAAGGCTCTGCCCGCTATAATGCCGAGCGGCGGGAGGGATTTTTCTGTTCAATAAATTATTTCCCAAAGACGGTCAATTTTTCGACCTGTGCAACCAAGCAGCGGAAAATCTTCGCAAGGGCGCCGCTGAGTTGCGCCATATGCTTTCTGATGGGCAAAACCTAGCTGAGCGGGCGAAGCAAATCAAAAAGATCGAGCACGATGGAGACACGATCACGCACAACATCATCAAGAAATTAGATCAAACGTTTATCACTCCGATCGACCGCGAAGACATCCATCAATTAGCGAGCGCCATTGACGATGTCTTGGATTTGGTAGAAGCCGTCGCTGATCGCATTGTGATTTTTAAGATTCAAAAGTCGACACCGGCTGCTCAAAAAATGGCCGAGATTCTGGAAAAGTCTACCGAAGAGATTGCCAAAGGCATTGCGGCATTGGAAAACATGAGCAGCGAAATTATCGATAAATACTGCGTGGAGGTCGACCGCCTGGAGAATGAGGCTGACCGCGCTAATCGTGATGCGATCGCTGGGCTCTTTGAGAACGAAAAAAATCCGATCGAAGTCATCAAGTGGAAAGAGATTTATGAGTTTTTGGAGGACGCGACCGACTGCTGCGAAGACGTGGCCGATATTCTAGAAAGCGTCGTCCTCAAGCACACTTAAGCTATGACCGAAACGCTCGTTTTGTTAGCCCTGGTCATCGCCCTGGCGATCATCTTTGACTTTATCAACGGTTTCCACGACGCGGCCAACGCGATCGCGACTTCGGTCTCGACGCGCGTGCTCGCCCCCCACACGGCCGTGCTGATGGCCGCCGCGTTCAATCTCATCGGAGCGTTCACGAGCACGGCGGTCGCAAAATTCGTCGCGAAGGGGCTCGTCGATCCCTCGGGCATCTCCGAAGTCATCAATCAAGTAATAGTGCTCTCCGGGCTTCTCTCGGCCATCATCTGGGATCTTATCACGTGGTACTTTGGCTTGCCGACGAGCTCAAGTCATGCGATTCTCGCGGGCATCGTAGGATCGGCAATGGCCGTCGGAGGTTTTGGGGCCGTGATCTGGGATGGGATCGCAAAGATTCTGATGGCGCTTGTGCTCTCGCCCGTCGTTGGTTTTTTGGCGGCGTTTTTGTTCATTACCTTGCTTTACTGGATTTTTCACAAAACGCGACCAGCGCGTGTGAGCGGGATTTTTAAGAATCTGCAGATTTTCTCGGCGATGTACATGGCGCTCAGCCACGGGAGCAACGATGCGCAGAAGACGATGGGCATCATGACGATGGCTCTGATTGGTGCACAAGTCTTGCCGGCGGATGCTCATGTACCGTGGTGGGTGATTCTGAGCGCGGCGACGGCGATGGGCTTGGGGACGGCCGTCGGCGGCTGGCGCATTGTCAAAACTTTGGGGCTCGGTCTTACGCAACTTAGACCGATTCACGGCTTTGCGGCCGAAGCGACAGCCGCGACTGTGATCATCGCCAATTCTAGTCTGGGCCTGCCGATCAGCACGACGCATGTGATTAGCTCCGCCGTGATGGGCGTGGGAGCTTCGAAAAGACTCTCGGCGGTGCGCTGGGGAGTGGGACGTCGAATTGTCTTGGCTTGGATTTTGACATTGCCCGCGTGTGCGCTTTTGGCTTGGGGAATTTGTAAGTTATTGTTGCTCTTCTTTAAGGAATCTTAACCCGTAGGGGCGGTTCGCAAACCGTCCTACATTAAGGATTGATGCGCAAATAGGGTTTCAGTTTTTCCAGCGTCTTCGGCCCGATGCCTTTAATATTATTCAGTTCTTCAATCGTCTTAAACGACCCATGCTCTTTGCGATAGTCTAAGATCCGCTGCGCCAAGACAGGACCGATGCCCGGCACCGCGAGCAGTTCTTCATAGGTCGCAGAATTCAGACCGATGGACTCAAGCGAATTAGAGATTTTCACGATGGGCGGCTGCCAGATTTTCACCCTGAGTGACGGCGGCGAAGCCATCTGGATGACCGACCACGAGAGCGCGGCTGTCAGAAAAATTGTTAAGATTGTCCAATCCGTGTGTTTGAGTCTCATGCGAAAAGCTTGCGAATGCGCTCAATCCCATGCTGTTCTTGAGTAACTCTCATGCCCTGAGCGAGCGTTTGGTACTTGTCTAAATTAAATTTAATGCGATAGGCACGCACAAAGAGCTTACTCAAGCCCGTGCGTTGCTCCGCATGTGCGGCCAGCCACTCTTGCTGAGCGATACACAGCTGCTCGATTTCTTCGAGATAGACGTCGATCTGGAAAGTCTGTCTAAACAATTCTTCCGATCGAGCGAAATCTGTGGCCACCAAGGTGACGGCCTCCTTCCAGGACCGACGCCGGTCCAATTCAGACAATGCTTTTTCTCTCATACGCTCGCTCTTCTCCCGATAGTATTCCGATTCTGATGAATCAATCTCTAAAATATGGCAACGACACTCTTTGTGAAGAGGAGGCATGTCCGAATCTCGCTCGAAAATATCTCCGTGGCGTCGTAAACAGGCTTCGCAGGTGCTATAATGTATGGTCGCATACCATTGGAAGAGGTTTTTCGGCATAGTAGTCTGGATCACCAAACCATTCTAGCTGATCTGGTCGTAAAAAATCAAGGCTCCTATTGACTTTTCCGGATTTTTGTGCTACGATTCTTTTATGATGCAGTGATGTCGTTCTAGCTTGCCTCTGGCCCTGGCAACAGGGTCCTTTTCTTTAGTGAAGAAGAGGGGAGAGGTGTGAAATATCATAATGCGGCTGCATCGGTTGAAACGTAGTATTTCCTGGAACGTATATTGTTGCGGAGAACTGCCTGGGATGAAGGAGCGTCGATAACCCATGGATAATTCTGCCAAGGAGCTCGAGATCCTCGAACTCGAGGAAGAAGAGCTGGAAGAAGAGATCGAAGAAGAGATCGAGATCGAACCCGATCATGAGCTGGAATCGGATCTTTCCGAAGATCTGGTCAAGCTTTATTTGCAAGAGATCGGTCGATTCCCTTTGCTGACGCGCGAGGAAGAAGTCAAGCTTGCCAAGCGCGTCGCTAAGGGTGATAAAATCGCTCGTGAGAAGTTGGCGCTGGCCAACTTGAGGCTCGTCGTCTCGATCGCGAAAAAGCATCAAGGCTGCGGCTTGTCTCTCTTGGATTTGATTCAAGAGGGCAACATCGGCCTGATGAAAGCAATCGAAAAATTCGATTACAAGAAAGGCTATAAATTCTCGACCTACGCGACCTGGTGGATTCGCCAAGCCATCAGCCGCGCGATCGCGGACAAAGCTAGAACGATTCGCATCCCGACGCATGTCTTGGAGTTGATGCGCCGGATTTATAAGGCCGAGGAAGAGCACGTCCAGGAAGAGGGCGTTCCTCCGAATCTGGAAGAGCTCTCCAAAATGCTCTCGGTGCCGCTCGAGGAAGTCGAGCGCGTCAAGAAGATTTCGCCCTATACGCGCTCGTTCGAAGAGCCGATCGGCGACGAAGAAGAGGGCTCTGTGCTGGGCGACTTTATCGGCAAGAACGCGACCTCGCCCTTGCAAGAGGCGTTTTCGGAGTTGCAGCGCGAAGAGCTGCGCCGGGCGCTGCAAGGACTAACAGATCGCGAGCGCCGTGTGCTCGAGTTACGCTTTGGTCTCAACGTGGAAGACGAGCGCGAGCCGAACCAGCCGCTCACGCTCGAAGAGGTCGGCAAGCAGTTTAATTTGTCGCGCGAGCGCATCCGCCAGATTGAGAAGGAAGCGCTGGAAAAGCTGCGCGGAATGAAGACGCGCGAGAAATTGAAGAAGTTTGAGAATTTGATCCAGGAAGGCGATTTTCAGTTAAAGTAATTTGAGAACGAGATCGGCAAGCCCCTTCGGTGAGAGCCGAGGGGGCTTTTTCATTTGACAAACTGAAAATTTTGAGCTAGAGTAAACCCAGTGACCGACGCGGGATATAAGGAGGACACAATGCGCCTAGTTCTGCGGTCGGTCGTTTTGTTTTTGGTCGTCTTGCTCGGTCTGGTCGGCTCGTCCAGTTCACTCCTCAGCCAAGTCGTCAGCTCCAACGCGACGGTCAAAGAAGTTGAGTTCGCTGCGGAAGACAACGTGTTCTTGAAGGGCACCTACGGGGTTCCTGAGAACGGACAGGCCAAACATCCCGCGATCATTTTCGTCCACGAGCGCGGAGGAGATCGGAGGAGATCGCAAGCAATGGGCTTCATTCATGGGTGTCTTCTATCAGCAAGGATACGCCGTGTTGGCCTACGATGTGCGCGGGCAGGGCGAGAGCACCAGCAACTATCGGGTCCCCCAGGATGATCTTCAGTACCGGCTTGATTTGGTCAAAGACATCGGGGGAGCGCTCAAATTTCTCATGGCACAGTCTGAAATCGACCCTCAACGCATCGGCATCGCCGGGATTGGCTTTAGCGCCAATACAGTCTGGTGGGCTTCGATGGGCATCTATCCCGAGCTCAAGGCGGCCGTCGCAGTCTCCATTCGGTTCTCTCATCTCCAGCCGGTCTATCCGTTCAAGTTCGCGCCGCGACGGGTGCTCTTCATGACCGACCCCATCGATAAGAACGGAGCCCAGTTTTTTGCCGAACAGACGGATGACCCGAAGCAAGTCAACGTCTACATCGCCGAATTGAATTTCGATTACGGCATGGAACTCTTACAAGAGGCGCGCGCCACGCAGGATATGTTTGCTTGGTTCAAGCGCTTCTTGCTCTCGTTCTAGATTTTTTCATCGTAGCGGCGACTCGGCGAGTCGCCTGTGCACTGACATTTCTGCATAGGGGCGGGGTTACCCCGCCCCTATGCTTGTCTAAATGCTAGATGACCTAAGTCATGTCAGAGGACTTTTTTCATTCAGTAAAATTAGGGCAATGTCTTTGAAACGAGAGATGGAAAGATGTTCAAGATCGCTCTGAGAAATGTCTTCCGTAATCGTCGGCGCACGACGCTCAGTCTCTTTTTGATTGCGATTGGGACGGCGGCGCTCTTCATCGTGGAGGGTTACATCGACGCGGGCTATGTACGCCTAAAAGAACTCTCAGCTGCGACCTATGGGCACTTGCAGATCGCGCACGAGCGCTACTGGCGCGGCGACCTCACCGGCTATCGCTATCTCATCACCCCCGAAGAACTTAAACAAATCGGGCAAACGCTCTCGTCGGCGCAGCCGGACTTGGACTCGTATACCGAGACGCTCGCGATGGAAGGGCTTATCGGCAATAACCAGCGAAACACGACCTTCATCGGGATCGGCGTCGAGCCCGAGAATCAGATTATTGGGTTTAGCGTCCAAGAAGGGCGTGGCCTACAGAAGGGCGATTTGGCCAAAGTATTTATCGGCGAGCAGATGGCGCAGATGCTCAACGTCAAAGTAGGAGACCCGCTGGTCGTCATGGCCCAAACCGTGGAGGGTTCTGTGAACACGGGGCGTCTTGAGATCGTCGGCTTCTTCAAAGGTCCTCAGCCCGAACAAGACGCGCATCTCGCGTTTTTGCCCCTCGCGTTCGTGCAGAAACTTCTCAACACCGAGGGCGTCGAGAAAGTGATCATTAAGCTAAGATCGATGGAAGCGACCGATCGGGTGGGCGAACAATTGAAAAGAGCGATCGTTGACAGCAAGTCAGATTTTATCGTCAAGACCTGGAGCGACCTCTCGACCTTCTATCATCAAGTGCGCGCCTTCTGGAACGTGATGTTCGGTTTTATGAATGCTGCGATCTTCACGCTCGTATTTTTTAGTATTTTGGAAGTGATGACGATGAGCTTTTTTGAGAGAATGCGCGAGATCGGCACCGTGCGCGCCCTGGGCACGAAGCGCTGGCAAGTCTTTACGATCTTTTTTGCCGAGAGCGTTTGTTTAGGGTTGGTCGGGGCTGTGTTGGGACTCGGCTTAGGGGTGGTCGGTGGCTGGATCATCAACGGAGCAAAAATTCTTTACAGTCCTCCGGGGTTCTCGCTCACGGTCGCTGTCGAAATCTGGCTCGCGCCCTCGACGTGCGTCGTCCCGTTTATCACGACGTTTATTTCGACGCTGATCTCAACGATCTTTCCGGCACTGCGTGCGGCCCGCACGAACATCGTCGAGGCCTTGAGACATGTATAATCAGGCCAAGGAGCTCTATATGCCAAGACTAAGAATGATCTTATCACTCTCATTGCTCGCTGGAGTCGTCACGGTTTTAGGCCAAACGAACGAAGAAATTCTGAAACAAGCGGACGAGGCTCGGTTCATCAAAGCCGACTCGCACTCGTTCAAAATTCATATAGTCTCTGAAAAATTTGATGAGTCGACGCGCAGCACGACCAAGAGCGAGGCCTTCTTATTGGCTGAGAACAAAAAATTCTCAGGAGATTTTCGCCAGCGCATCTCGTTCACAGCGCCGGACTCGCTCAAAGGTACTTACTATTTAGTCTCCGGCGATGATATTTATTTTTGGCAGTCCAGCCTGAAGACACCAGGAAAAGAAGTGCCGTGCAAGGACGAAGCGTTAAAAATCTCGGGTCAGCAAAAACTCTTCGGCGATGCCTCAGTCGGTGAAGCCGCCGGAATTGAATTTGAGGGCAAGTACAATGTCAAACAGAGAACTGAAGAAAAATTGAACGGCAAAGATACGATCAAACTCGTGCTCGCCGCCAAGAGCCCAAAGACTTCGTATCAGAACGTGATTCTCTGGGTTGATAAGAAGACATTAGATCCCCAACGTACCGATCTCTTTGGGCTCGACCCGGAGACGCCGATCAAGCGCGTCACCTATCTCAAGTATGACACATTCAAAGATGACCGCTATGTGAGCCAAGCCGTCGTTGAAGATCTTCTATTCAAGAATCAAAAGACGATGTTCGATTTGAGCGATATTAAGACTGAAGTGCTGCCCGATGTGGCGTTTGATCCAAACACGTTCTGCAAGTAAATTATCCCGGTAGGGACGCATGGCCGTGCGTTCCTACAAGAATCTCTGTCTTTGAGGGAGTTTATTTTTGTCCTATCAACCGCCTCCGCACGGGTTTCGCACGTTTCTCATCGTCTGGGCCACGCAGTCCATCTCTGTTTTTGGGAGCGCGCTTACGTTTTTTTCGCTCACGATCTGGCTCACCCAGGTGCTTTATCCACATCCAGAACAAAAAGTTGAATTGGCTTTCGCACTCTCGTGGGTCAGTCTGGTATTTGCGCTGCCGACAGTCTTCATCGCGCCGCTCGCGGGAGCGTGGGCTGACCGTCACGATCGCAAACGCACAATGATAGTCACAGATTTTGCCAGCGGCTGTCTGAGTCTCGTGCTGGCTGCGCTGATCGTAACGCACACGCTTCAATTTTGGCTATTGCTCATTCTTACACTGGTTGCGGCCGCGTTGGGAGCGTTTCATGCAGCAGCATTTGACACATCGTACGCGATGCTCGTGCCCGAAAGGCTTTTGCCTAGAGCCAACGGGATGATGCAAACAATCTGGTCTCTTTCGAGCATATTGTCCCCGGCGATCGCGGCTGGACTGATCGCGTTGCCCGCGCTCGCGCGCCAAGGTCTTGTTCCCGGTGGGCTGGGGGATTGGCTTGGCCAGCTGAATGACGGGACTCCACTCGCGATCACGATTGACGCGGTTACTTTTTTCTTTGCGTCTGCTGTTCTGATTTTTCTCTACATTCCCTCGCCTTCGCGAACCGATCTGAGCGCTGACGGGAGCAAGCCGAAGAAGAGCATCTGGGCTGACGTCAAAGAAGGAGCGCTCTACATCTGGCACCGCCGGCCCTTGCTCTGGCTGCTCGGCACGTTTACGGTCGCTAACTTTGTCGGCGCGCCGATTGGAGTTTTTCAGCCGTTGATTGTCAAGTTCAATTTGGTCATAGACTGGGCAGCGCGCAATTTCACATTCGAGACGGCGCTGGCGTTGCTGAGTTCAGTCTTTAGCATCGGCGGTGTCGTGGGCGGTCTGTTCATTAGTACGTGGGGCGGGCTCAAGGCGAGAAGGGTTTACGGAGTCTTGGTGCCGATGATCATCTCGGGCATCGGACAGATTTTGTTTGGGTTTTCATCGCAGCTTTATTTCGCAGCCGGGATGGTCTTCTTCGTGAGCGCGATGACGCCGATTCTGAATGTGCATTCGCAAGCGATCTGGCAGACGCAAGTGCCTCGCGAGCTGCAAGGGCGAGTTTTCTCTGTGCGACGGGTGATCGCACAGTGCACCTGGCCCTTGAGTACAGCACTCGCGGGTTGGGTTGGCGGTGTGTTTAACCCGGGGATGGTGATGGCCGTGCTGGGCACATTTTTGTCGGTTTTCTGCGTGACGCAGCTTTTCAATCCCTATCTCTTGCACGTCGAGGACAAAGCGTATTTGGATGAGATGGCCGCGCGCGAGGTGGCAAAGCAAGCAAAGTAGTCACTCACGTGTTCTTCCTCCTCAAACTATGCTAGAATCCATTCACATAAAACACCTACGGAGGCTGACGATGCCACGCGCGCAAAAACGCTTGACTCCCGAAGATGTTCTCCAATTCCCCTGGATCTCTGACGCACAGATTGACCCGACTGGCAAGAGAATTGCTTATGTCAGCAGCTCGCTCATGCGCGAGAAAACAAAATTAGCCAAACAGAATATTTGGCTCGTCGATGCTGACGGCAAGAACTTACGTCAATTGACAAACGGCCCTCGTGCGGATTTTCACCCGCGCTGGTCCCCCGACGGGCAATATCTGGCGTTTCTGTCCGATCGCGTCGAAGACGGGAAACTGCAAATTTATCTCATGAGTCTTGAAGGCGGCGAAGCCCTCCAGATCACTGATGTCAAAGGTGAGATCGATACGTCTCGCAGCAAAGATACGATTCAGTGGTCGCCGGACGGGAGATATTTGGCATTCCTGATGCGCGACCCGGAAACAGACGAAGAGAAAAAGAAAAAAGAAGAGAAAGACGACCCGATCGAGTTCGAGAAAGTGCACAAGTTCACGCGACTGTGGACGCTCGAACTCGCTACAAAAAAACTTCAACAAGTGACACGCACTGACGCTCAAGTCTGGGAATTCGAGTGGGCTCCCGATGGCAGTGAGTTCGCGTTAATAATCTCGGACCATCCCTACGAATGGTCATGGTATCACAGCCGACTCGCGCGCGTCTCTGCCACAGGTGGAACTCCGAAAACGGTCTTCAAACCAAAAAAACGCCAGATTGCTCTACCGAGATGGTCACCCGATCAAAAGCAGATCGCATTTCTCTCTTCCGTGCTGAGCGATCGCGGTGCCAATCAGGGCAATGTCTTTCTCGTCAATGCCGATGGCGGCGAGCCCAAAGATATTTCACCCGCCTATCCCGGAGGCATTGGCTGGGCCGAATGGACCAAGAATGGCCGTGCACTCTTGGTTTGCGGCTATGAACAAGGCGAAGCTGCTTTTGGAGAACTCGACCCCAAAGTTGGCAAAGTAAGAACACTCTGGCGCGAGCCGGTCGCACTGATGGAAAATTTTTGGCCCAAGTTTTCGCTCTCCGAGCATCAGAAGAAAATTGCCGTCGCGCGCTCAGCTCCGACTGACGCGCGCAACGTCTGGTGCGCAGAGCTAGAAAATTCAAAACTGAACTGGAAGAAGCTTACGGATGCTGTGCCCAATCTGAAGGAATTTGAACCGGGTGAGCAGGAAATTATCTCCTGGAAGAGCCGCGACGGTTGGGAAATTTCTGGAGTGCTCATCAAGCCCGCTGGTTATCAGAAGGGCAAACGTTATCCGATGATTGTCTGTTCCCACGGCGGACCAACCTCACTGGTCCCCAATGGATTCTTGATTACTTATTGGGGCCAACTGCTCGCCACTAAGGGCTATGCCGTCTTTTTGCCAAATTTCCGCGGCAGCACAGGCTTCGGTCTAAAGTTTGCCGAAGCGAACGTCGGCGATATGGGCGGCAAGGATTTTGAAGACATTGACTCCGGCGTAGATTTTCTCATTGACAAAGGCATTGCTGACCCCAAACGCTTAGGCTTCGGCGGCTGGAGCTATGGCGGCTTCATGACCTGCTGGACCGTCACGCAGACCAATAGATACAAAGCCGCCGTGATGGGCGCGGGCATTGCCAATTGGTTGAGCTTTCATGGCAACAGCCATCTTCAGGCGTGGGATGAGACTCACTATGACGCGAGCCCTTATGAACGCAATGGAGTCTATGAAAAATTCTCGGGCATTCACTACATAAAAAACGTGAAAACGCCCACTCTGATTTTACACGGCGAACTCGATCGGGATGTTCCGTCCGAACAATCGTATCAATTCTATCGAGCGCTGTGCGATCATGGAATCGAGACGGAGCTTGTCATTTATCCGCGCGAAGGACACGGGATTTCCGAAAAAAACCATTGGCTCGACTTGCACAAACGTATCGCCGCATGGTATGACAAGTATGTCGGAGGTGGTGGGAGGTGAAAGAGATAACAGAGACTTTTGGCTCTAATGAGAAGATGTAGCACCGTCAACATTTCACTTTTGGGGAGTACGATTTATACAAAAGGCTGAGGAGGAATGAGATGATGAAAAATCTCATCGCGGTTCTGCTGTTAGGAGCAATGGGGATTTTCTTCGGTGTTCAAGCGCAGGCACAGCCGGATGTACAACCGGTCTTCAGCTCGAACAGCATCGACGGAACGCTGCTGGGGCTTGAGGGTGGCTACGGGTTTGACCTGGCAGGACTCGGGATTTGGAAGCCATTCGGGGGCATCGCTTACGGGCTCGACAGCCACAAGATTCGGCACAAGATCGGCTTGCAGATCGGCTCTCTGTGGGTCTCGCACGTCGACTGGCCGAGCGATGCGGTACTAGGGCGCGAAGGAGAGATGGGGATCAAGCTCGGCTTCAACACGCAGGGCGGGCAAGTCTCTTTGTTTAAAGGAGCTCTTTGGCAAAAAACGGGAACGGCTCCCAAGGTCGGCTATCTGCACTTCAGCTCTGGCCGAACGATTAATTTGTATCAGAATATCCGTTTGACGTACTCCACGAATTCGCTTTATGGAGCGTTCTGGCCGATCGACAAGGAGAGCATTAAAAAGATCTTCCTATCGTCGCAATACTATATCTCGTTGAGCATAGGACAATTCACTTTCTCGGTGAACACCGGTCGGCTTACGAACGACGCAGGTCTTGAGAATTTTCAGTTCGTGAACGGCATGATCGGCTCCACCGAGACGCTCAAGGGCGAGCGCTTCTGGAGATTTTCCGTCGAACGGCGCTTCTTGCTCCTCTTGATTTTCACAAACTTGCCCAAGCCCGCGGTTCTCCCCGAAGGAGTTCCCTGGCTAGATGAATTGCCCATTCAGGGCGTTCTCTTTGTTGAGGGCTTAAACTCGACGCATGCAGAAACGGGCAAGGACCCGGTGAGCGAAAATCGCTTGGGATGGGGCGTTGGCATCGTAGTGCCGACAGCATGGTTCACCGTGCAAGCTAAAATTATCTTCGACCGAGACGGGAAGTACACTTTCAAGGTTGGTTTTTAGGATTGTTTCAAAACCTGGAAACAAGGGGCTTAAGCCCCTTGTTTGGGATACAAGAGGAGGATATGAATGCGTATTCGCTTCTCAGTTTTCATTGCACTGGCGTTTGTGCTCGCGCTGAGCTGGTCCAGCTCAGCGCAGTTCTTGCCCTATTTTGATGTGGGCTTCCAGTGGAAGACGATCGAAACGCCGCACTTTAGCGTGACGTATCACCAGGGCTTGGAGGGATTATCCCAAGAAGCGGCTAAGTACGCCGAAGAGTCTTATGAGCTCATCAAGAAAGAACTCGGCAGAGCTCCCGAGGGCAAGATCAACATCATCATATATGATGAGATAGATATTTCCAATGGCTCGGCCAACCCCTTCCCGCATAACACGATCAATCTCTTGACGGTCGGATCGCGCTTGGCCGAGTGGGCCAACGTAAAACTCGAATCATGGATGAAGGTCGTTGTCTTCCATGAATTGCTTCACATCTTTGATTTGGACGAAGCGCAGGGCATCAACGCGATTCTCCGTAAAATTTTTGGGAGAATTATTCTCCCGCAAGCCAAGCCCGTCTCGTTTATTGAGGGACTGGCGGTGTACGAGAAGTACAAGAACTTGGGCGAGTCTCGTCTGAATGATGCGCGCACCGAGATGATCATGCGCACATTGGTAGCGGAGAATCGCTTGCCCAGCTACGACGACATGATCACCAGCTATACCCGCGACCGCTGGCCTTCTTCTAACTTGCTCTACTATAACTTGGCATCGTGGTTCTTGCGTTACCTTGAAGAGACTTTTGGCAAGGACACGATGAAGAAGATCGACGACGTCAATTCAAGCCAGCTCTGGAACAGCGTCTTGACGCTCTTCTTCGGTCTGGGCGCTGACTTCGGGAAAGTCCTCAAAAAAGCTACGGGCAAGAATCTTTCTGAAATCATGGACGGCTATCATGTCTGGCTGCGCGCTCAGTTTGAGGCTCAGCTTGAGCAAATCAAGAAAGAAGGTGTGGTCGAGGGCACGCGCCTGACGACCTACGGCTGGCAGACCAACTCTCCCGCGTGGTCCGGCGATGGGAAAGAGATTCTCTATCGCGCGGCCAACCCTAGCCGTAATGGCTTCCGCCGCATGGATGCCGATGGACAGCACGACCAGGAGATCATCCCGGGCCTCGGGTTCATGCAGTATCCGGCCTATCATCCCAAAGAAGAGAAGATCGTCTATCAGAAATTGGACTTCAACGGACCGTTCTACGTGTGGGGCGATCTCTACGAGTATGATCTGACCAAGAAGAAAGAGCAGCGACTCACCTACGGTCAGCGCGCGTATTTTTCCCAATACTCGCCCGACGGGCAGAAGCTGTATTTTGCCAAGCACATCGGGCGTGACGGCAGCACCGCGATCGCCGTGATGGACCTGGCGACGAAGAAAATAGAAACCGTGAAAGAGTTCCCGACCAACGATATTCTCGTCTACTCGTTCGAAGTTTCTCCCGATGGGAAACAACTGGCGCTCTCGGCCTGGCGACGTGGCGGCTATCAAGATATTTATTTAATGCCCGCGGGCGGCGGAGATTTAACACCGGTCACGCAGGACAAAGACGTCGACTTGGACCCCACGTGGTCTCCCGACGGAGCGTATGTGCTCTTTAGTTCGGATCGCGGGGGCGCCTCGAATCTCTACGCCTATAAAATCGCCGATAGCACCTTTGCGAAAATCACGAACACGCTCACGGGCGCGTACGACCCCGACGTCTCGCCCGATGGAAAACAAATTGTCTACACCGGCTACAGCGGCGAGGGATACGACATCTTCAAGATGAACTTCGATCCGAGCCACTGGAAGACCGTGCAGCTGAACAAAGAGACAATTCCGGCATGGGACGGCTTTCCTAAGACCGACTACCCGATTCACGGCTACAATCCGATTCTCTCGCTCTTGCCCACCTTCTGGGTGCCGATTGGCGACATGGACTCGATCGGTTTCTTTACGCTCGGGCAGGACGTGACCGGACAGCACAGCTACGCGCTCGCGGCTGGCTATGACTTTAAGCATAAGCAGCCGTTCTACGATCTGAACTACAGTAACTCGATGCTCCCACTCAATATCGAGATCAGCGTGGGGCAGAGTGCGATGAGCCAGCACCAGGGAATCTCGGTAGGAGTACCTTTGAAGCTCGGAGTCATCACGAACCAATTTGCGAACATCGGCTATCGAAAAGACCATCGCGTGATTGAGAAACCGGGTAAAGAGAAGGACGAGACTGTGACCGAGACCAAGGACTCCGAGACATGGTCGGCAAGCTACTCGTACTCGACTATTACAGGAGCCGACCTCTTCCGCGACATTCTCAACGTAAATATCTCCGGCTCGATGACGACGATCTTGGGCCAAGAGAAGCCTGAGCGCAAGCTCACCGTCGATTGGCGCGATATCTTTAGGCTTCCGACTGGGGATATCCACTTCCTTGCGTTCAAGCTGGCGGTGGGCTGGAGCGATGTCGCGACAGATATGAGCGAGTGGAAAGCCGCGTACTCTCTCGGAGGGAGCAGTGGCTCTTTCTTGCTCCGTGGCTTTAAGCCGGGCTCGATCTTGGGGCAGTACGCGCTCGCGTCGAGCCTTGAATATCGCTTCCGTTTGCTGGACATCAACAAAGGCGTTGGCACCTGGCCGATCTTCCTCGATGACTTATTCGCACGGGTGTTTGTCGATGCGGGCTTGGCGGGAGATAAACTCGACCTGAGTCAAACGAAGACCAGCTTCGGCGCTGAGCTGCGCTTGACGACTGTGTTGGGTTACTTCAATCAAATGGCCTTTCGACTGGGCATCGCGCAAGGGCTGGGTGAGAAAGCACCGATGGTCTATGCTGACATCGGGACTTCGTTCTAGAGAAATCTGGATTCTGAGTCTAGACATAGGTGACGCTCGTAGGGGCGGTTCGCGAACCGCCCCTACTCCTTGTGATGGGTGCCGCTCGCAGGGTATGATCCCCTCAAGAGAGAAATGATGAACGCCTTCTCGATCGGTTTGGCCATTGTGATGTCGCTCGTCGGCTTCTTTTTTTTGGCACCGGTCAAGCCCGTCAACTCAACGGCTCCCGCTCCGGTGAGCAGCTATGAAGAAGCGCTCGCTCGCATTCAAAACATTCAAACCCAAGAGCAAGCTCGCGGAGACCTCAACCCCGTCTGCTTCACGAAATTGCTCACTCACGGCCAGCGCGCGAAGCACGTGATCGTCTTTCTGCATGGTTACACCAGTTGCCCAGAACAGTTTAGGCAACTGGGCGAAAAATTTTATGAGCGCGGCTACAATGTCTTGATTCCACGGCTTCCGCATCATGGCCCACGCGACAGGCTCTCGGTAGAACTGGAGAAAACCACCGCTGAAGAGATGGTCACGTTTGCCAACGAGATGATGGACCTAGCTCGTGGGTTGGGCGAACGCGTGACGGTCGCCGGGCTCTCGGGCGGGGGGACCATGGCATTATGGCTAGCGCAGTATCGCTCTGATGTGGAGTTGGCCGTGGCGATGGCTCCCTTCGTCGGGGTTAGCTATATACCCAGCCCGCTCACCACGGCCATGACGCATTGGTTGCTGACGGCGCCGAATTCTTTTGAGTGGTGGAACCCGAAGACCCGCGAGCAAAATCCGGGTGTTTCTCTTTACTCGTATCCGCGGTACTCCACACGCGCAGCCGGTGAGATCTTGCGTTTGGGCTTAGTCGTACAAACCCAAGCACGTAAAGCAATTCCCTCTGCGGCTCATATTCTGGTCATCACGAATGCGAACGATAACGCGATCAACAACGATGAAGTGAATAAGTTCGTCAATCTATGGAAGAAATACGGTCACTCGCCAGTGCAAACGTATCAATTTGAACAAACGCTTCAGCTCAATCACGACTTCATCACGCCGGAGCGATTGAAAGACCTGAAGGAGAGCGTGTATTCAACGTTGATTGACTTGATGACAAAAGAGTGATGATCCCCGGGCAAAGAGCTTGACTAGCCCCCGGCCTCAGGCGCTACAATGCTGTGCGTGATGAGAGGTTATCGAGAATACTAAATATCACTAAGTGACTAATCGTTTTGACTGAAATTATGGGTAACCGATTTTTAAGTAGCCGAGTGGCTGAAGCCACCGGCTGGAAATTACAAAGCCTCCCTATGGAGGCTTCAACCAGTCCGCGTAGGCGGGCTTCGCCATGCCCAGCGCGCGGCTTTAGCCGCTGCGCGAAAGCTTAGGGAGCCCTGATGATTCGTCTTCTGTTTTTAGGTTGGCTATTAATCGCAAGCATTTTGTCTTTTGATACGTTTGCGCAACCTCAAGTCGAGCTCGATCCAACCCTCAAATGGCAAACAATCGAGACGCCGCACTTTCGCATAAATTTTCACGAAGGGCTCGACGGCCTGGCGCAAGAAGCAGCCGTCGAAGCTGAAGATTCTTATAAAACTTTGAGCGCCGAGTTCGGCTACGCTCCTCCCGATAAGACTGAGATAGTAATCGCCGATGCGACCGATTTCGCTAATAGTTATGCTGATCCGATAAGCAACAAGATCGTTCTCTACGTTTCTTCGGCAAATATAGCTGATTGGGCCAACCCGCGCTTAGCGAGCTGGATGCAGATGGCCATCTTTCACGAATATACTTATATCGTAGACATTGACGGAGTTCATGGGAGCACGGCAGCTCTACGCAATATCTTTGGGCGCATGGTCATGCCCAACTGGAAGCCACAGATTTTTGTCGAAGGCATTGCAGCATACGAAAAATATAAACATTTGGGAGAGTCTCGCGCGAACAATGCTCGAGATGCGATGTATTTACGCACGATGGCCCTTGAGAAAAAATTTCCTCGTTTGGATCAAATGGTTTCTCTATATTCGCGCCGTGAATGGATGCTGCCGTCGATGCTCTGGCACGACATCGGGCCCTGGTTCGTGCGCTATTTAGAAGAGCGCTTCGGGAATGAGACTATTAAGAAGATTGACCAACAGCTTGGGAGTGATTTATTTGCGTTAATTGATCTCGAAAAAACCTTGAAGCGCATCACTAGGCTTTCAGTCAATGAGATTTATCAAAACTTTCAGAAATGGTGCGCCGAGCAATTTCCTGAGCAGATCGAAAATATCCGAACTGAAGGTGTCACATCGAGTCAGCTTCTCACAAAGCTTGGCTATTGGAGCGATCAGCCTCGGTGGTCTCCTGATGGGAAGCAAATTATGTATGCACATCGCGATGCATCGCGCGTGGGCGGTTTGCGCACCGTCTCTTCAGATGGGCAAAGCGATCATCCGAGGCTCGCGCGAGGAAGCAACGCGAGTTGGTCACCCGACGGAACACAAATTCTGTACACCAAGATTGATCTGGAGAAATACAAATCCAATGAAAAGACGGTCTTGATGGGCGATCTCTATCTGTATGATATTTCAATGAAGCAAGAGACGAGACTCACCCGCGGAGAGCGCGTCTACAAGGCGGAGTTCTTTCCCGATGGGCAACGCATCTTGCTGGGAAAATATCGGTGGGGCGATGACGGACCGATGCTCGCGATCTTGGACCGACGCACGAACCACATCGTTCCGCTCAAAGAGTTTGGGCTCAATGACTACTTCATCCATTCGTTCGCGATCTCGCCCGATGGTCAACAGATCGCGCTCTCGATCTGGCGACGCGGCGGCTATCAAGATATTTATTTGATGAGCAGCAACGGTGGGGAGCTTACCGCGCTCACGCTCGACAAGTTCGTTGATCTGGACCCCACGTGGTCGCGCGATGGGAACTTCGTTCTTTTCAGTTCTGATCGTAGTGGCGTGTACAATCTTTATGCGTATCAAGTCTCGGATGAGACGCTGCAGCGCGTGTCCAATGTGCTCACGGGAGCGTTTCAGCCCAACGTCTCGCCCGATGGCAAAACGATCGCTTTCGTCGAGTATGGCGCCGACGGATACGGCGTACACACGATGGCCTATGATTCGGAGTCATGGAAACCCGCCGAGAACGTAAAAGACACATTCCCCTCATGGAACGGCTTTCCGCAGACGAGTTATCCAATTCATCCCTATGACGCAAGGCTTTCACTCTCACCAAAATTCTGGTTGCCCGTGATGAACCAAACTCAATTTGGCTTTTGGACCTTTGGGCAAGACGCGCTGCTCCAGCATCAGTACGCATTTAGCTTTGGCTTTGACTGGAAGGCGCTCTTGCCCTTCTATCATTTCAGTTATCAAAACCATCAGACGCTTCCGATACTCTCATTTGAGTTAGAGAAAAATTTGCGCGAGCTGGGTAAGCCTTTGCAAGAATCTTTCCAGAGTGCGTCGATCGTGCTGCCGTTTGTGAACTCATTGCAAAATCAAATCGGTTTAACCTTCGCTTATCATCGGTCTGAGGTCGATCGGATCACACATCGCGTGGGTTCTGAATTAAGTTGGGCGCATCGCTCCGGGTTTGACTTGTGGCAGAACGAATGGAAAATTTTTCTCGGAGCCGCGACCGCGACGAGCACCGGGGATGTTTACTGGCACAACCAACTGACACTAGAATTCCGAGATGTGCTTCGATTGCCATTGGAAGCGGCGCACTCGATCTCAGTTCGCTCTGCCCTGGGATTGAGCGATAAAGTAACCGCTTTCGAGATCGGAGGTGAGGAAGGCAGATTTGCGCTCAGAGGTTTTAAGCTCGGCGAGTTTTCTGGGGCGCAAGCGTTCATCGGCAAGGCAGAATATCGTTTCCCAATTCTCTCGATCGAGCGTGGCATCGGGCTTTGGCCTTTCTTTGTTGACGATGTGCACGGCGCGTTGTTTGCTGATGTGGGCGCAGCGGGTGCCAAGTTAATATCAGCTCCGTGGAAGATCAGCGTGGGCGGCGAGCTCAACTTCTCTTTCGTCGTTGGCTATGCTGTTCCCATAAATGTGCGCCTCGGTCTTGCGTACGGGATAGGTGCGTCTAGTCCGGTCCTCTATGCTGGTGTGGGCAGCGAGGCGTTTTGAGCAGAGCTGTTTCATCTTGGTTTTGGCTTGCTCCCGGAGCACCGACCACGTATCGTAGATACGCTGGCTGATCCAGGGCAAGGGTCCGCCGCAGCATAAGGGAAAAACCATGCCCGTAGACGCAGAGCTCAAGACGAAACTGGAAGCGCTTTCCTACGCCCCGACAAAGCGAGGGGCGTGGCTGCCCCTACGCAGGAAGTCTGTGGAAGAGGAAACCATCCAGCTCGCGTTGAGCTTTAGCGAGCGCCAAGGAAAGACTGTTCTCCATATGCAGACTCTGGAGGGACCGGGGTTTGAGCATGAGCTGCGAGACTTACGTGAGCTCTTGGTCGGCGCGAAGACGAAGGTAGATGTCGCCGGCCAGGAAGAAGAATACTACTCATTATTGATGAGCATCGAATCGGCCATCAGTGCCTATTACCGGGAGCAGCCGCAGCTCACAGACCGCGATGTCATCCAGGTGCTTCAGGGGCTGCTGCGCGATCCGGCGACGCCCTATGCAGGCGGCCTGCGCCGGCGGATTCAACAATATTTGCAGTTCACTCTGAGCACCGTGGAATACAACCAAGGAGCAGTGCTCAGTTGTCTCAAATATGTGCTACGCTCGGTGAAGCTGCATCATTCCCTCGAAGGGCCTACCGGTTATTTGGACTTCATCGTCGATTTTGTTTAGAATGCCTAAGAATACACAGAGAGCACGGAGAAAACCAATCCAACCGCCAAGATGCCAAGGTCGCCAAGAAAATCATTCGTGTAGGGGTGAGGTTACCTCGCCCTTACAGTGAAAAAATCTCTGTGATATCGCTGGGAACCCGGCTTTGACATCATGGAAGCAGAAGACGGTGCCCGCGCTTTCCGTCGGCTAAAACTCCACAGCGCGCTGGAGATCGAGCCCCGTCCCTATCAAGTAGAAGCACTCTCTGCTTGGCTCCAGCAGGGACGCAAAGGCACGATCGTCTTGCCCACCGGCGCGGGGAAAACGTATTTAGCTTTGCGGGCCATCGCATCGACTCAAGTCAGCACGCTCGTGGTCGTCCCCACCTTGGCAGAGAAAGTTGCTCGCCCTGGATCACCTGCTCAAGCAGCATTTTGTAGCCGAGACTCGATCCCGCGTCTTGATTTTCACAGCCAACAACGAGTTCGCTTATCAGATCTCGCAAAAATTTTTGATCCCGGCGATCACCCATCAGACCAAGACCAAAGAGCGCACCGCCGTCTTGCAAAAATTCCGGACGGGCGAATACGCGATGCTCGTAACTTCTCATGTATTAGATGAGGGCATCGACGTCCCCGAAGCGAACGTGGGGATCATCTTGAGCGGTACGGCCAGTCAACGAGAGTATGTCCAACGGTTGGGTCGCATTTTACGTAAGACCCCAGATGACAAACTGGCGCGCCTCTACGAAGTGATCGCCAAGGACACAGTGGAGTGCTATGTCTCTGAGCGAAGACGGGGCGCTACCGGCGAGAGCCGCTGACTATGCTCACTGCTGACCTCGGCCGCCGCAGACTTTCCCCGCACTCGGATCGTATCACTCCCGCCTTCATCGATGAAACTGACGAAAAATATCTAGAGCTGGCCCAGCGGCTGATTCAGCTCTATCAAGAGCATCGGGGCAAACGACGCAAAGAGTTAGAAAAAGTGCTGGAGCAGCTGACTGCGGGCGATACTGACTACAAAATTATCAGAGGCTTGGCCAAGCTCCTCGAGGACGAATGTACTTTTGTGATCAAGTCTTCTCTAGATCCTTCGCAGGCTCGTGAAGAGATCTTCGCCCTCGCCAATCAACGCTACCCGATTGTCCAGCGGCTCTCGCTGATACACCGGACCCAAGCTGAGGAGATTTATGACGCGGTTGCCCAGAAGCTGGGGCTCGCCCCCGAAGCTGTCGAAGAGAGCATGTATACTGACCTCGCGGAAAACCACGTCATGGCTCAGTTCGCGACCGATCGTCGGCATCGAGTCACCGACCCTCCCTGGCTCTTGCAGCGATACAATTTAGCGTTAGCGCAGGCGCTCTTGTATGACGCGAGCGAGCTGACCGTCCGCATCTTCGACCATTTCAACACGATCTTCGGGTACATCAAACTCTTTCGCCTCATGCATGAGATCCGGCCGCTCGCGCCGGGGTACGAAGTGAAGCTGGATGGGCCGGCGAGCCTCTTCCATCTCACGCGCCGGTACGGGGTGCGGATGGCTGACTTTTTGCCCGTATTCTTTTTCAAGAGTGGCATTCAGGTCTCTGAAGTCGTGAAGCGGGCGGAGGAGTGTGCGCTTCTGCCCACTGAATCACGGCCATAGACTGATCGCCGTACTGCTTGACCAGCCGCTCGTCATGCTTCTCGAGCCAGCGGCTGTCTCTCTTAAATCAAACAAGCAACCGTTTAGCTTAAGCTGGCACGAGCTCTATTTTGAGCTTGGCATTCAGCGCCTGAGCAATCTTTTGTAGAGTCTTCAGTTCTACATTTTCACCGTTTTCGATCCGCGAGATGACGGATGGACTGGTATGCAACATAGCCGCGAGCTGTGTCTGAGTTAGTCCATGTTTCTCTCGAAGTTGGGCGACTTTAACTCCCACTCGCAGTGCTTCGAGTCCTTCTTCATAGACTTTACGAAATTCGGAGTTCTCGAACTGTTTTTTCATGTACTCTTCGTATCGGTTCACTTGCTTCTGCGTCACCATTGCAGACTTCATCGCACGGCTTGATGATTTGGTTTTGGGCATTGTTTTACCTCCTTAAGCTCCCTTATTCTGTTGATCTGCCCTCAGACGCTGCAAAGCCAAGATTCTCTCTTGCTCTGGGCTCTCTTCTGTCTTTTTGAGGAATGCATGAAGCAGGACAAACGCTCTGTTTCTGTCGCCATAGTACAGCACCCGATACTGCGCATGTCCATATTTTGCCCGTAGCTCACGCAATCCTCCTTCTACCTGGCTGGAGTAGGGAAAAGGGAGAGTGGGTCCCAACTCCGCTAACATCCCTACTCTTTGCCTCACCTTGGCCCGATGATTGACGGGAATGAGTCCAGGAATTCTTGTACGGGACATGATCCTTTCTCATCCTCATAGAAAGCAATTGGCCAAGGCACAGCATAAATAATATGGCATTTTTGCTGTTTGAGCAAGACGTGTTCTGAACACTCTATCTCACTTTTCAGATATTGCGGAAGAAGATCTAAAGAGGGGATGTTTCAACCTCAGAACATAGCCGGGGATCGGGTGAGCAAGCCCATACCATGACGCAGCAAATGGCTCACCCCCCGAAGGCGCACATCTGCTCCTGCAGGCGCGGGCCAAAATGCTCAATCAGGACCTGGTTGCAACGGTTCGCACCTGATATCCAGACTTTCAGAACCAACACATCAGAGCGGATTGACTACTAAGTTTTTTGCTCCCCTGCAGATAAGGTTACAAAAATATGAAAGCGGTTGCTTATGGCAAGGCGGCTGCGATGATAGCTTGCGCAACGCCTGCTCCTGAGGGTGAGAGGAAGCAAACCCAAGCCATACCACCAGCAAGATCATCAGATGATGGCGCGACTAACCCATCTCCATCACAATCGACCCCATCGGTAGGAGCAAATGTAGATGTGCCAAGGGCTACCGTTTGCAAATCTGCTAAGCCCAGGGCTGTGATATCAGGGCGGTCGGGTTCTCTGCCAAGAATGCCAATAACCTTAATTCCTTCGGCGCTACTATTGAGAGCTGAAAGTACTTCAGGGAAGTCAGGCCCAGGGAAATTATTGGGAGCATCATTGGCTCCTCTAAATTGACCCTTAAGCGTGAATGCTTCATCTGTATAAAGAATGACAATATGTAGGGCACTGATGCCTACCCTAAAGCTGGCGCTCAATCCGGCCGGTATACCTTGTTCAGGTTGTCCAGCACCTGTTGCGGCTTGAAAAAGAGCAGTCAACTGCGTCTCTAATTGCTCTCCCTCTCTTCCTATCGTTGATAGGCCATTAATCTTTGAAAGGATAAGTGCCTGATCTGAAGTCAGATCCTGGATACGGCTATAAGGACAGTCAGGGCAGATGCCGGATGCTCCGAAGTCCTTATATGCAACGAATGTGCCTAACCCAAAACGAGCATTGACTCCCAGTGAGGTTAAGTCGTTCACAATACGGCGTGCATGATTCTTGAAGGCCGCAAGCTTATTGCTGTAGCTTCCGGACAAGTCCACCAGAAAGAACGCATCGACAGGACGAGGAGGGCCAGGGGTACAGTAAATGGGCATGATCAGCTCAGCCTCGCCCAAGACTGGAGTGCCTATAGGTACCGTTCCGGTAATATTGCCCAATACTGCCTTCGTGCGAAGATCCAGCTTGCCACGGAACTTGACATTGAACTTGGATGGAAGAAGGCTAGGGAAATTAGTCAATGTCAGTGCCAGCTTGAAATCAATTTCCATAATTGTAGTATCTGCTTCGAAATGACCAGTGGCTGGACCTTCGATAGAGAATGCCAGTTCACCGGTCGATTGATCCCCAATCCTCACGGCAGTCCCAGCAAAGCTTAATTCCAGGATTTTCACCGTTGGCGGATCAAAGAAGGTTGCTAGCTTCCCGGAGATTGCTGATCTCACGACAGTTTGGCGCAGTATGAAAATGGCGACATTGGCTCCTGCATGCACGCCACAGAAGAAGGTTTTCGCTCCTTGGGATGGCGTTTGCGCAACAGAGCTGATGCTTGCTCCATGTGCCAAAATAAGACTCGAAGCAGCTGTTATAGCTAGTATTTTCAATCTCCGACGTAGACTCATGGTACCTGCTTGGAGACCTCACCGCTGAAGATGGAGTTGCCCTTGCGGTCGTAAGCCTGAATCTTGTAAGCGTATGTAATACCCATCCCACGCTCGACCTTCCGGTCAATAAAGGTGCAACTGGCTGTTTGTTGATCAGCGCTGAGCTTGCACTCGAGCTTGTAGACACCCGCTACATCCTTGAGTACGCTGTGATCCGCAGCCCTCTCTAATCTCAAAAGAGGCAGGATCATTCGTGAAGATTCATCGTTCTGGCGTCGCCAGAAACCAACCGAATCTACATCCAGGTAGTCAGTGGCTTTCCAGGTCCAGGTCAGTACGGTACCTTCGCCATTCAGCGCCAATTGTAAATTCTCAGGCGCTGCAGGGGGAGTGATGTCATAAGCTCGTCCAGCTAGTGGCTTCGATCGCGATGGCAGATCCCGCGGAGTAAGCCTGGATTTCTTAACGGCTTCAACGACGTAGAAAAATGTCTTATCTGGATCTGTTACAGTTTTGTCTGTATACACGATATAACCCTTCTCGTTAAGAGTGATGCTGAACTTCGGGTCAATTATTCCTGCCATAGCTCTGGTGATAATGTTATCAGGACGTGGGGAAGATAACGGGCTGGTGGACTTCATCACTTCTTCTGCACTTGCACCTCGATAGACATGATAGCCCACGAAGTAACCTCCTGGCTCGTTGAGGTCTGGCTCACGTCCGTCATCTTCGGCGACTGGAGGCCATGTGATCGAGATGCTCAGATTGCCGCCACTAACACCCAATATCACAGGGGCTGCGGGAGCTGTCGGCAAGCGAATTGGTGCGCTTACACACGAAAGCCCCGAAGAGCCATCGCCGCTAATATTCCCAGCTTTATCGATGGCTTTCAACCTGTAGTAGAAGGAATTGCGAGCTCGGGCTTCCAGTTTGTCGACGTACACATTGCCCGGAATAAGCTCCTTATTTAGGCGCGCATAGGTATCGATATCTGGCCTAGTCGGATCAGGGTCAGCTGCGCGATAGATGAAGTAACCGAGTATATCATTGTTATTGGGCCCTGGTGGGCTCTGCCAGGTAATACGCACATTGAGTTTACCCTCCCAGTCCGGGGTGGGATCGATCTGGGTTGGACCTCGGGGTCCTGTAAAAGCATCTGTGCAGGCCACGTCCGGCGGCGTGTTATCTACCACCTGGGCAATGGCTGCACCAGAAGGATCGCTCTCAGGTTTCCCGGTTTTGAGTGTAGAAACCCGAAAGTAGTAACGGGTGATCGGATCCTGATTCTTGCGGGTCAGCGTGAGTTCTTTGGAATAGTAAATCCACTTGGCTTCAGGATTGTCAACACTGGCTGGTATTGTCTGTCGGCAGGCTGATGATGATGAAGGAGCTGAACTGCAGCCTGAGAGGCTGACGGCGACAAATTGCTCCATCAGTCCCGAATCAGGACAATCAGCGTTATCCTGCACGAAGGGGCTGCGGGAGCATTTGATCTTGAATTGATTGGGCTCGATAACCTCTTGCTGCCGTTGAGTCCACTCCCACCGCACCCGCACTCTCAATTCATCCGTGCGTGGAGCCTGCTGAGCAGTTACCATCTTCAGTGTCCCATCGGGTTGGCGCTCCGTCTTCGGCAAGCAGTCGCCCATGGCAGGTTCTGTGAAGATGCCAGGAGTTGTGATGCATACAGCGGTCGGAGGTACGAGTCTGTCCACGGGGATTTTCTGTAACGTGATCGCCACAGCATCTTCATCACGCATGACGGTCTCTCGACCGAACCAATCGATCGATCCCAATTTATAATAGTAGGTCTTCAAAGGAACTAGATTAGCGTCCGTATCGAGAAACTCGGGTTTTTGACAATTCTTTGGCGCTATGATAGGAAACGCCTGTTCCTCTTTTACTCGGTTTCGGAAGACATTGACTCGCTGATAGCCTCCAAGCGCAGTTTCCGAGCGATAGATGTGGTAACCTATCGGCACTAACGACGGGATGTCTCTTGGTGTTGGACAGCCCTCCCAACTGACTTGCACAGCCGGCGTGGATAGTGGGATTGGTTTCGGTGTACGCTTGGACTCAGTCGGATCGTTATAAAAAGTGACTTTTGCTTCCTTAAATTCAATCTCGTTTTTCTGTGTAAGGGTCAATCCTGTGGGGCGTGGAAGTATGGGTGCTTGAGACGTAGGCACCACGACAACAGTAGAACGCTCTGTAAAGCCGGTCCAAAGCCCCTCAACTTGGTACTCATAAATCTTTCCCGCACTGATGGCTATATCTGTGAAATACAGCCCCAGTACTTCAGCCATTAAGGGATCAAATGATGCTAGGAGCAACAATTCGGTCGCGATTTTGCGTCCATCATCAGTACTCTTGATCTCTATTTCCCCTTTGGATTTAATTTGACAAGATTGTAGACTACGATTGCTTAAGCTAGCTTCAATCAAGCAGAAAATATCGTGCGTGAAAGCCAACATGTTTCGGAGGCGTAATTTCTGCTCGGCATTCAAAGGACGTCCTTCAAGCGCCTTAAGACGATCTTCCACTTCCAGTTGATCTAAAACGAACAGCACCTCTTTGGGTAGTGTAAAAGCGAAAGGTGATAAAGGTGTGATCTCTTCCCAGGTGGTGTTGCCGCGCTCTCGTTTGAGCAAGCGGAATTTTTCGGGGAATTGGTTGAATGGGGCTGCTCCCGGTATGAAGACCCAGCGCAAGGCGATTTGATTCGTACCGGGTAGTGCCATTAGTTCAAGCTGATGAATCAATGATGAGGTACCCATTAGAGCGTTGTTTGTCGAGTACATGCCCAGAAGCGTCATCAAGGAAAGTGCGATTACACCGAGTTGTCTTTTCATAATCGTTCAGCTCTTTCTTCTAAGGCTTCACTTTAAACACGAGTCCGACTGTCTGTTTAACTACGAACGGCGCAAGATCGGATTCGCTAGCAAAATCCAAGCTGGGAATCCTATCCTTGAGCACACCAGCCTCGTACTCAAAAAGCAGCGTGTATTCTTGGTTAGGTGTCAATGGACTCTTGGGGACAAAGAGGTTCGTCGTCTCCTGATCCGGGGAGAGCCTATCCACGCTGATCTGCGTAACGCAATCCCCTCGGGTGTGAATTCGCCCTTGGCAGAGCAGGAAGGTCACTTTCCGCGTAGCACCCGTAGCGGTATCTTTTGGTGTGGTTCCCAAGAAGATCGGTTCAGCACTCTTAACTACGATGTACTGACCTGTTGGCTCGGGTACCGGGAGTATGGGCCTGAACTCTTCTGGGTTGATCGTTGGGAGCGAGGTTGTTCCACTAGCAGTCTGAACCTCGAGCGCCTCCACTCCTTGTCCACCAAGCCTTGAAGCTTCCATTAGGTTGGAGAAATTAGCGAAAGCCGAGGTACTGAACTGAAACTTGAAGACGGGCACAGAGACTGTTAAGTCACCGAATCTAACCGTTTGGGCGAGCCAGACAAAGTAACGGCTCCGAGGTTGCAGTGGGGATCGACATTGCTTTTGTAGTTGGCCAAACAAGCTCGCAGTGACTGCGGGTAAACCTTCTACGCACCCCAGGATTTGTCCATCCAGCAGTGATTCGCTTAGAGGTGTTACCTTACTGGCGATGAGTTGATTGTCTTGGTTATAGAGCTCAATAACTGGGAATCGACCGCTGGGTTGAGATGGATTTGCATAGACCGATTCCATCCCGGCGGTATTGAAGACCACCCAGATCGGCTCATCCAAGAAGGCATTCGCTGCTTGATCAGCCGGCTGTGTCCAGGCAACATATGAACTCAAATCGTCTGGCGGAGGGCCCGTCCTGAAACAAAAGACGAGCTCATCGCTGCCATTGCCAGGAGAAGTTCCATTATTTTTCTGCCACTCCCAGCGGTTCGTCACTCTAACCTGATACAGCTTGTCAGGCTCAAGTGCCCTAGGCTGGAAAGGTCTGGGAATATTTTTCAAACTGGAGTCTGAACTGAAATCAGATCGGATATCTTTGTCATCCGACTTAGCAGCCACGTTGAAGAAGAGGGTCTGACGTCTCTGCTCTTGAATAGTCTGTATGTCTCCCGCATCTCTCGGCCCATTCACTGTTGGCTCACTATTGACTAATTCGTTTTCGTCATTTAGTTGAAGAAGACGGCCCCAATGTCCGACCAGTGTTAATGGAGGATTATCCAGAACTCCGCAGCGGGAGTCAATTGAGGGCCCCAATCGATCAGGTATTCCGATGATGTGTGTTGTGTGAAGCTTGACATCCTTCAGTCGATACCACGCGATCCATTCCCCGGCCTTGTCCTCGCGCTTGGTAGCTCCTTCATTGGCTTGGATATCGCCAAGTGCATTGAATTCACTGCGTCCGTCTATAGCGCGCTGGAAGTTAAGCGCGAATCGCGGGTTAAGAGAGATCGGTTCCATGACCGTGGCGGTGGAGCCGTCGGCCTGTTTTGGTAGTTCAGGGTGTCGAGAAGTGATCTTATCGGCAAATGGCTCATGCTGCGTGAGAACCAGGCCCTTCGGCTGCTTTATGCCCGCGCGCAAATTCTTGATCGGGAAATTCAACTCGACGGACTCTAACGGATTACTGAAATCTGGATGTCTTGAGTCTTCACAGTTCTCGTCCCCAATAAAACAAAGTAACACCGTCTTGTCAATATCAAATAAGAATAAGCTAATTTGAACATGAATGCTGGCCCTCGCAAATTGAGGTTTGGGGAACATACCATCTATAGTGGCATCCAAACCGACGGTAAGCCCGACTCCGGCAATCTCAAGACTGAGATGCCCTCCCAAAGCCAAGGCAATCCAAAAGTCTTTAGGATTAGGTCCGACAACTAGTTCTCCACCCGCATATGCTCTGAAAGAGACATGACCGATGCCGAAATCCTTGTCTATATCGTCAATTCTCAGGAAGGCCCCAAATAAGATGCCTGGGGAGAGCGGGCCGGGCATCTCAGGAGGAAAGAGCACCTTTGACCCCATCATGAAATAGCCGCTGGCCTTAATTTTATCGCCGAACACATCTGGCAATGCCACTACCGCATTCTGTTTCTCCTTAGGGTCCCGCCGCCCGAAATAGATATGCCACTCCCCAGGGGCTTCCAAAATCTCAAAGGTCCCATGGAGATCCGCAACCGTAACTCCATCCTTTATTTGGGGATCTTTGACAGAGTAGATTCCTGTAATTGCTACCAAGAAGGCCTGCTTGCTGCCGTCATAGCTGATGATGGCATCCAGGGTTGATGGCTCGGAGAACCGTTCCAGCCGAGGAGTCATAATCCACCCCTTGCCTTGCAAAATCAGAACTGGACCAGATGGGTCGATTAAGAATGCCAAATCAGTGATAAAAGTTGTCCCGTCAGCATTATCGCCCAATGTAAGCCCGACAGTGAAGACATACTTATCTGTTTTTTCGTCTTTCCAGACCACATCATCGAAAACGCCGTCAGGATGGCCTTCTGGCTTTTTATCAACCAACTCGGGTCTTACATTATACCCCAGCCCTCCTTTGAAACCGTAAATTGAGAGGCCTATAGTCAGAGGAATGCCCTCGGGTAATTCCAGATCGCCATCAAAATACCAGAATCGATAAGGCCGACCATTTACTTCTCTATGGCCGATGATCAGAGTGACCCCAACAGCGATGCCCGGTGGGTCGATGCCGGCCTGAATCTGTCCACGGAACTCATTTTGATCCCACCTGATACTGCCGTTCATATCAACGATGTCTTTCCAATGGGCTTTAATGGCAATGTCGATGACTTCGAGCTTTAATCCAGGATCACCCAGCTTGTCCCAACGGAAACGGACCTCGTTGACTGTAGCCTCAACACCAAAATCCTCTCCAATATTGAAGTAACCACCTAAACCGAACCATTTTTCACCACTCGGATCCCAGCCCAAGCCAATCTTTTGAATGCAGAAGGGGAAGTCGCCGAAATCAACCAATCCTGCCTTTTGTAGATCTAGCCAGCCACCAACTCCCTGGGAAGTGCCTAGCTTGCCAGGAGAACTAAAGGTGATTTCTAGGCCGGAGAAGTTAACTAACCCACACTGTTCAAAGTCGGAATTACCCTTGACTTCCGGCTTGCTTCCACAGGTGAGCGGGTCCGGGAAGAGATCTTTGCCTCCGATCTTGATGCCCTCAATGCTGACTTTACCATCGATTTGCAGCACTACGGGCTTTTTCCCCGTTTCTGGATTCACCTCTGACTTCGTACCCAAACGGAGTTTTTGTAAGTACAAGCGAATATGCTCGGCTTCACATTTAGGGAAGCAGATCTTCAGGACCGTATCAGGGTCTACTTGAGCAGACCAGTTGCCATCCATGTCAAAACTGAATTCAATAGGTATTGACTGAGAGCCACTAAATGGAAGTTCTAGCTTACCTCGTATAAAGGCACCGTTGAAGGTATTTCGCACGAAAATCACTTCTATGGCTGGTTTACTCTTGATGTCCGCAAGAGTCACACTGAAGCCACCGATGCTAATCTGCCTATCCGTCTCATTGTTGGCGATCTGAGCTGCAGGAAGGCTCAGGACTCCAGTGAAGCCATTGTTGTCAATGATCAGATGATGTGCCTTCAGATCTACCCCTGGAAAATCTAGGCCGATGAAATCTTTTAGGTTGACTGAGGCTTGCTGAATATAAACACCTTTCCAGGCTGGGTCATCTAAGCCGTCTCCATAAGCCTTCTTGAGTTTCGCAAACTCAGTATCGAATGCTACGGTCTCAACATCTGAGAGATTATTCCTAATTTCTTCCCAGATATTACTAGACTGTGATACGTCCACAGCTACATTGGAGGCGAAGATTTTGATACCTGTCCCGAAGAGGTCTACTTCCGGGAGAGACAGCCCTCCTAGAAGAAAGTCACCTTTCTTATAATCGAGACTGAATGTGAAAGACCCATCAACGCCTAATCGAATTTCAACCTGCTCCGGCTTGCAATGAAAACGCATGTTACTAGTGGGTTTCAGAATGTTAGCAAAAGGAACGCAAATTGAACCTTTGAAAGGTTTTCCTTCTGGACCCATGTCACCACCGATATCTAGGCGACTAGGGTAGATGTACTTCACAGAAAATTCGGTGTCCGCGTCTGACGTATTATTGGGAGGAGGATCTGAAAGAAGAGGTTCATCGCCAAACACAGAAGTGAAGTTCAGTCCCGGAATATTTAGCCTCCTTAGTGAAGAGGTAAGTTTAATGTCTATCAATGCAGATTCATCTACAATACTCAGCCGTGTCACTTTTACTGGCAGATCTAATAGTGCACTTGTCGTCTCCAGAGAAAACAGACTAACGGGGAGTGAAAAGGCAGATGGTGGCCCAACAATTCCTGTCCCCGCCCCTGTGCTAACCTTGTTGGCAGCGTAGCTAGTTATAATATTTTCTGGCAATGGGGAGAGGGTCGTCAACATAACTCTACCTTGATTATTGATGGGTTCTGACACCCCTGTTCTATTTCTAATCGGCTCTGATAACTCTAGAGTAGCAGGACACTTAGGATATAGAAAACGTATCGCATCTCGGTCATCTTCAGTTATAGTTCGAGTCGACATGGAGTTCATAACGTGCGCAGATGAATCGGGATCGCGCGCTTTGAGTTGCTTATACAAGTCCTTTTTTTTGTCAATATCACAAGGTTTAAAACTACTGTCAATTTTCGCATTCTTCAAGACGGTTACCACTCCCTGTTTATTCTTAGAGTTCATACATTCATCCGTATGGCCCAAACCTAAGGCGTGGCCGATTTCATGCTTGAAGACAGCAATAAGGTCTGTCCCCCCAGTCTCTAATAAAGTGTAGTTCTTCTTATCAGTCCGGAAAAAGATGTCAGCGGATACAATAGCTTCTCCAGGTTGCCTCTCCCCATTGGTGGCTAGCGGTCGATTCTCTCCTGTACCTTGACAATTGCTCCAAGCGCAGAGACGCGTAACAGCATTCGCGCCTTCAGGGATTTTAATATTTGGGTCACCTAGTGGAGATAGGGTGAAGAGATCAACTTCTGCACCATTTGGTCGTCCTATCCCATCGGATGAATAATCCTTTTTCGCTAGAATTTTATCATCTACGAAATAGAAGCGTAATACTCCCTCTGAAGCTGTTTCCCAGTCTTGCAGCGCTCCAAGCATTGCTTGTCTCAGTTGTTGTGGTGTTGGTTTCTCCTCACCTGGCACTGTTGGGAAAGCCATTTGGAGCTGCTCCCAAAAATTAGTATCGACTGAAATTTCAATTCCTCCGGCTAACCCACGTTGCTTATAGCTGTCAGATTGAACGCTCTTGTCAGGTAAAGCCACACTCAGTAACGAATTAGTTGCCCCCTTTTCCCGACTGCCCCCATTATTCGCCCAACGTACTATTTCATTAGCAGGAAGGCACGTGTCTCCCTTCGAAGTTTTTCCTCCTGCGAAGCTAAAGGCAAAGCTAATGCCAGCAGATGTGCAAAGGATTAGGATGAACGCTAGGAAAATGCGAATCGATGGATTGATAACTCTCGAGTTGGTGCTGCAGCCACTCAAACCTTTCTTCCTCTTGAGTAAACTGCCATTCATATTGACCTCCCAGGTTTTATGGTTGACCCCAAAGTCAAGACCACGAATTACGAAAATTAAGGTGGACTTTTGCTCCGGCTTCCGCCCCGTCAAAATGCACCTCCGCGGGAGTCCGGTAACCCAAGCTCTGGTGCAACCGTTCCTGGTTGTAAAAGGTGAAATACTGGTGTAGCCCGGCTTGCAGAGCCGGCACGCTCGCATAGTCGTTCAGATAAATATCCTCATACTTGACCGTTCGCCATAACCGTTCCACAAAGATATTGTCAAACACCCGCCCTCGCCCATCCATACTGATGCGCACTCCAGCTACCTCTAATGTCGAGGTAAACGATCGCGCGGTGAACTGCACTCCTTGGTCAGTGTTGAAAATCTCCGGTTGCTCTGTACGCAAGGCCTGCTCCAGCGTCTTCACACAAAAGTAGCCTTCTAACGTGTTGGATAGTTGCCAGGCCAGCACATAGCGACTGAACCAATCCAAGATCGCCACCAGGTACATGAACCCGCCGACCATCGGCACATAGGTAATGTCCGCGCTCCAGACCTGGTTTGATCGCACGATCTCCAGATCCTTCAATAGATAGGGATAGATCGTCACTTCCGCTCCCTTTTGGCTAGTGCGAGGCTTGGGATAGATCGCTTGCAGGCCCATCTGTTGCATCAAGCGCTGCACTCGCTTGTGATTGATCTCATAGCCTTGCCGCTGCAATTGCGCCGTCATGCGCGGCCAGCCGTAAAAGGGCGTTTTGGTGTATTGCTGATCGATCCGCCGCATCAGTTCCAAATTGAACGGTGTTTCGGTCGCGGGTGCGTAATAGAGCGTGGAGCGGTTCAGCCCGACCAATTCGCACTGGCGCCGCACACTGATCTGGGGACGGTTCAGCTCGATCATGGTCCGTTTCACCTCAAGGGAGTCGGGCAGCTTTTTTTTTCAGCCACTCCAGCTCCATCTTCAGTCGCCCGATCTGTTCGTATAGGTCTATCTCTTGCGCTTCTTGCTCGCGTTGCTGACGCTCGGTTCTCCGCTCGAATACGGTGGCTCCTTCTTCCAACAACTGTCGCTTCCACTGGCTCACTTGGTTCGGATGCACCCCGTGGGCACTGGCCAATTCATTGATCGTCTGGTCTGCTTTGGCTGCGGCTAGGGCCACTTGAAACTTGAACGCAGCACTGTAGTGATTGCGTGGCTTTTTCATCTCCTTGATCCTCCACGAACTCGGTGTATCTTATCCAGTTTTTCCACCTTAGCCCGTGGTCCAGTTTTCGGGGTCAATTATATTTAGCCCAACGTCTCCACAATTTTTGCGTACGGCTTTCCATGCGTTGGTTTTTAATAAACTAGCACCCTTGTAACATTTACTCCCTATCAGTGCAATTGTACTCGCGACATGTTACGATTTTGTTAACCCTGAAAACCTTCATAGAAACAGCATTTATTCGTTTTAAGCCATAGTCGATATCACCAATCGCACTCCCCATCTCAAAAATCGAAACTTGACATTTTCGGGAATCAGGTCTAGAATGGATTTCCCTTGCTTGGAAAAAAAAGTGGGCATTATGAAAAAAAGTATTTATCTTTTGCGAGTTCATTTGCTGGGCCGGTTCCAACTCTGGCGCGACGGAGAGTTGATCTCCTCCGATACCTGGCACGCCGAGAAGTCCAAGAGCATTCTCAAACTGCTCTTCTCCGAGCGAGGCAGAGTCTATACCCATGAAGAATTCATCTCCGATCTCTTCCCTGATTTAGATCCCGATAAAGCCGCGCTCGATATCCGGGTCCGGGTCTGCGAGCTCCGCCGCATCCTGGAACCAACCTTGGAACGAAGAGAACACTCTCAATTCATCCTCACTACGCATGGAGGCTACTACTTCAATCCTGACGCCCACTGCTGGATAGACCTAGAAGAGTTCGCCGAGCACTGCAAGAAAGCTTTCGAGCTAGAACGCCATGGCCGCTGGACACACGCTATCCGAAACTATGAAGCAGCAGACCAGCTCTATCAAGGTGATTACTTGGCCGAAGATCGCTACGAAGAATGGGCCATCGCTCCGCGCGAGCGTTGGCGCGAAGCTTATCTCATTGCGCTCTCGCACTTGGCTGACTGCTATGCCCATCTAGGGCACTATGAGATGGCCATCGGTTGCTGCCGCAGGGCCCTGTGTACCGCACCCGATCGCGAGGATTGCTACCGGCAGCTAATGTTCTATCACTACCTCGAAGGTAACCAAACGGAAGCACTAAAAGCCTTTGAGCAATGCCGCGAGCATCTACAGCACAGCCTTGCTCAAGAGCCCTCAGACATTACTCAAAAATTTTATGAGCAGATTCTTCACCGAAGCGTTTCGCATCAGGGAAATGGGATATTGGCGCTCCCTCAGATGCAATTCGCTGATTACCCAGTGCCACGATTTTGAGCCACGGTATTTTACCACAGAGATCACAGAGCACACAGAGATTTCTTTAATTTTTGTTTTCTCTGTGCTCTTTGTGTGCTCTGTGGTTAATTCTATCAATTAAATTCTTGGCGACCTTGGCGTCTTGGCGGTTTCCACATCACAGCCTCATGTAGATATTTGCCAATTTTCACAATAAAATGGCAATACTATGTCGGTACTGCAAACGACGAAGATTGACCAGTTTGGGCGAGTTTTGATTCCCAAAAAGATTCGGGGAAAGCTGGGGTTGTCACCAGGAACTGCTCTCAAGATTGTGCAGAGGAAAGATGAAATAGTGCTCTGCCCTGTTCCAGAAATACCAACGTTGGTACAAAAAGGTGGGGTTCTCGTGGCGCAGGTCGAGCTCTGTCAAGATCTGACGCGGATAGAGATGAAGCTGCGCTCGAAGCGCCTCAAACAGTTAGCAAAGCACCTCGCTCCATGAAAGTCCTGTTGGACACATCCGTGCTAGTGGCTGCGCTCGTGGAAAGCCATCCCAACCATGTACAAGCGTTACCTTGGGTGCAACGTGCTAAACGCACAGAGATAGAGGGCATGATTGCGGCACATAGCCTGGCTGAGTTGTATGCGGTCTTAACCTCGCTGCCCGTCCGGCCACGCATATTGCCAGAGACAGCGTGGCGCTTGATCCAGGAAAATCTTTTCTCAGATTTCGAGATCATCACTTTATCCAAAGCCGATTATCGAGCTGTTTTGCAGACTCTCGCGAAGAACCAAATCAGTGGTGGCGCCACTTACGATGCCCTCATCACACGCGCGGCAGAAAAGGCTCAGGTGGATCGACTGCTGACGCTCAATGCCGACGATTTTCGTCGCGTATGGCCCAGGATCGCTCCAAAAGTTTTCATTCCCTGAAGACTGCGGTTTAAATTCACGGCCTCATCATGCTTTTGCTGACTATCTTGCGCCACGATTTTGAGCTATGGGATTTTACCACAGAGATCATGGAGAACACAGAGAAATTCTAAAAATTTTTTGTTTTGACTTTCTCTACGATCTCTGCGCGCTCTGTGGTTATGTTAGAAATTCCAATCTCACGGCCTCATCACGAGCATCATTACCCATCCCTCACGAGCGCTGAGCGCCCCCAAGGCTTTCCCCAAAATAGGAGTCACGCACGGCGAGTGACAGCGCATCGCATAGCCCGGCTTGTTCGAGGGTGTGAGCAGATCTCCTAACTTTATAGGGCCATTCTCCGTGATTGTTTTCACCGGCACACGCCCGATGAGCGCGATGGATGGCCTCACATCTGTTTGCGCAGCTCGATTAGCCATCGTCAACCCGGCATGAGTCGAGACGACGCCGACAACTAAGGGAGTCCCGCGACTCTTGCGGAAATAGCCAGAGTGCTCGGGGTCAATCTCAATCACATCACCGGGCTCTAGGAGTTCGAGTGAGTTGATCCGCTCGGCGATGTCTGCTCCGACGCTTGAGTTGAAGCAAGCCGAGATCTTTCCGCAGAAGTACGCGCCATCGGCATAGACGTTGCCCGAGGAACGATGCACCGTGAAGAGCGCTGCCGTTGTGACTCGGATGATGCGATAGACCGTCCCGTTAGTCGACGAATAAGCCGCAAAATAGATTTCGCCCGATTCGTCTTCGCCGAAGGTGCTGATGAGATAGGCTGTATCCATGAGCTCGGCCGTCGTCCAGGTGCTGCCGTTGAACGTGGCTCCCCAGATGCGCCCGCTGCAAAAATCCCCATAGAGATAAAGGCCGTACAGTTCAGGGATGCGGCTGCCACGGTAGCGATAACCACCGGTGATAGAACAGTTCCCGCTCACGTGGCCATACTCGAGGATCGGCAAGGTCAGCCCGGTCATATTGCAGCCGATGGAGGGATTAAAACAGTGAGTTCCTTCCATGATGCGCCAGCCATAATTTTGCCCCCCGGTGCTGCTGGCGGGCTGGAAGTCTACTTCCTCCCAACTGTTCTGGCCGACGTCCGCGATGAAGAGATCGCCCGTCAGACGGTCAAAGCCAAACCGCCAAGGATTTCTGAGACCATAGGCCCAGATCTCATCTCTCGTATTGATTGGGTCTCCATCGTTCGCGAACGGGTTTGTGGATGGGATGGCGTAGGGAGAGCCGCTGTTGACATCGAGGCGCAAAATTTTTCCTAAAAGCGTGTTGAGGCCCTGGCCGTTGTTCTGAGGGTCGCCGCCGGAACCGCCGTCGCCCATACCGATGTATAGGTAACCGTCGGGTCCAAACTGCAGCTGACCACCGTTGTGATTGCTGAACGGCTGAGGGATCGTGAGTAAGACCAGAGCCGAGTTAGGGTCAGCGAGATTGGGGTTATTGGAAGAGCGTGAGTAGCGCGCGATGACGGTCGCGCCGTCGGGTTTGCGGGTGTAGTCGACATAGAAAAAACCATTGCTCGCGTAATTGGGATGGAACGCGACGCTGAGCAAGCCTTGCTCCGCATCGGTCGTGGGGTCGCAACACAACACGAGCGAGGTGATGTCCAAAAAGGCGGTGGGCAAGACTTGGGTGCCGTCGTAGATCACAACTTTACCGGCTTTTAGGGTTATGAAGAGCCGGCCCGATCCGTCCTTGGCGTTGGTAATAGCAACGGGGGAAGACAAGCCTGAGGCGATTTGCTGGAACGTAAAATCTGTCCCGAACACTTGCAGAGGGATGATAGAGCGCTGAGCCTAATTGATGTTAGGAAGACTCCAGGCTAAGAGAGCAATCACACAGGCGCACAATCCGACACGACTCGTTCTTGTCATCCCTGAGGGAATGGTTCGACGAGATGATGGCTCTTGAGTTGAAACTGGCATGGAATCCTCCTTGCAGTTTTCAATGCCCCGAGCCAGCATCTTAACATACTAGAAATCTCACGGAGCGGCCACAATAGAATTTGAGGATCGGCTCAAGTAATGAGTGAACCGCAGTCTAGCGCCGCGCACGACTCACGACAATGTAATAGCTGCATACGCCCTTGCCGGCGTTCTCATAACGGTGCGCTACGTCGGCCTTATAGTACATAGCATCTCCCTCTGCGAGAAGATACGCTTGCGTGCCGATCACGACGCGCAACTTGCCCCTTTCGACGACAATGTATTTTTCCATGCCCCTCTGATGTGACGCCGGCAAGTCTCCGGAGCTAGACCCCGGAGGAATCAAATGGCGCATGAACTCCACGCTGCCCCCCTCAAACGTTGGAGAGAGCAATTGACGCTCGAATCCAGTGTCGGGGTCTTTCACGACTAGCCGACGATCCCTGGGAATAACAACGACGGACTGACGCTCTTCTATCTCCCCCAAAAGCTCGAAGAGACTCACGCCGAGCGCTTTGGCAATCTTCAATGCCACAGCAACCGTAGGGTTTTTCTCGTGGCGCTCAATCTTAGAAAGCATGGCTCGGCTGACGTTGGAGCGATCGGCCAACTCTTCCAGAGTCAGTTTCTGGCGTCGTCGCAGCTCTTGAATGGTCTTTCCTAACTGTTCTTTAATCGCTTTATCTACCATAGTAGAAAAATTCTTGACTTTCTCCTTCTCCTATAGTAGAATAATTCTACCATAATTTGAAAGGAAGTGCACAGCGATGTTCGATGCGTACAGCCTATGCGGCTTGACTAAAGCGCGTCAAGATTGCAACATCCGGAGCAGCCAATTATACTCAACTTACGCAAAATTCTATGGAGCAGTGATCTATGAGTAATTCTAAAAATCTGGCCGGGGCTCGTGATGCGTTCGAGACCGGCAGTGGCAGAGCCGTTCTCTATCGTCTAAGTTTTTTGGAAAAATCCGGGATCGGGAAAATCTCGCAACTGCCCTTTTCGATGAAAGTGATGCTCGAGTCGGTTCTTCGCCAGTGCAATGGGCAAGAGATCACCGAAAATGACGTGGTCGCGCTCGCGAACTGGGACGCGAAAGCGATGCCGACCAAAGAACTTCCGTTCAAGCCGGCGCGTGTGCTGTTGCAGGATTTTACGGGCGTCCCCGCCGTTGTCGATTTAGCAGCCATGCGCTCAGCTGTCAAAAGGCTGGGCGGCGATCCGAAGAAGATCAATCCCCTCATTCCCGTCGATCTCGTGGTCGACCACTCTGTCCAAGTTGATTATTTCGGCTCGCGCTTGGCGCTCGAAAAGAACGCCGAGATCGAGTTTGAGCGCAACCGAGAGCGCTATGAGTTCTTGCGCTGGGGTCAGAACGCATTCCAGAATTTTAGGGTCGTACCCCCGGCGACCGGCATTGTGCACCAAGTCAACTTAGAGTTCTTGGCGAAGGTTGTTTTGACTCGCTCCGAAGGCAAAGATTCGGTAGCGTTGCCCGACACGCTCGTCGGCACGGACTCGCACACGACGATGATCAACGGTCTGGGTGTTGTCGGCTGGGGCGTCGGCGGGATCGAGGCCGAAGCGTCGATGCTCGGTCAGCCCATGTATATGTTGACTCCGCAAGTGATTGGCTTCAAACTCACCGGGCAGCTACGCGATGGAGTCACAGCGACAGACTTAGTTCTTACCGTCACTCAGATGCTGCGTCAGAAGGGCGTCGTCGATAAGTTCGTCGAATTTTATGGGAGCGGCCTCAGCCAACTGTCGCTGCCCGACCGCGCGACGATCGCGAACATGTCCCCCGAGTACGGCGCGACGATCGGCTTCTTCCCGATCGACGAAGAGACGCTCAGATATATGAGACGCACGGGACGTACAGAAGCTGAAGTCCAACTCGTCGAGCGCTATGCTAAAGAGCAAGGGCTTTTCCGAACAGACGAAACCTCCGACCCCGTTTTCACCGACACGCTCTCGCTCAAACTCGAAGACGTCGAACCGAGCGTGGCTGGCCCAAAACGCCCTCAAGACAAAATTAGACTCGGGGATGTCAAGCGCGATTTTCAGAAATTACTCACTGCGCCCGTCAAAGACCGTGGCTATGGACTCACGGGTGATGATGCAGGTAAGACAGCACAAGTCTCTGCCAACGGGAGCGGCACTCTTTCGGTCGGCCATGGCGTCGTGGTCATCGCCGCGATTACATCGTGCACCAACACCTCCAATCCTTCGGTGATGGTGGGTGCGGGCTTGCTCGCGAAAAAAGCCGTCGAGCGAGGTCTCAAAGTAAAGCCCTATGTGAAGACGAGCTTAGCACCCGGATCGAAAGTCGTCACGGAGTATCTGCAGAAAGCCAGCTTAATGAGCTATCTCGAACAACTCGGTTTTCACTTGGTCGGTTATGGCTGCACGACGTGCATTGGGAACAGCGGCCCGCTCCCTGAAAACGTCGCCAAAGCCGTGACCGAGAACAACTTGGTCGCAGCGGCCGTGCTCTCCGGCAACCGAAACTTTGAGGGCCGCGTGCATCCCTTGGTGAAAGCGAACTTCTTGGCTTCTCCTCCATTAGTAGTCGCCTACGCCCTCGCGGGCCGTGTCGACGTTGATCTCGCCAACGAGCCTCTGGGCCTGGACCAGAACGGAAAACCCGTCTATCTCAAAGAGATCTGGCCGACGCAAAAGGAGATCGCCGATACGATCGCACAATCCGTTCAGCCCGAGATGTTCAAGAAGTCTTATGGAAATGTCTTCGATGGCAACCCGACCTGGAACGCGATCTCTGGAGTAGAAGGCGAGCTTTTTAATTGGAGTTCGAAATCAACGTACATCCAAGAGCCTCCGTACTTCGAGGGGCTGACGATGACTCCGTCGCCATTGAGAGACATCAAGGGCGCTCGCGTGCTCGCGATGGTCGGCGATTCCGTCACGACCGATCACATCTCGCCCGCCGGAGACATCGCGAAAGACAGCCCCGCCGGGAAATTTCTCATCGAGCGCGGGATCGAGAAGAAAGACTTCAACTCCTACGGCGCGCGTCGCGGCAATCACTTAGTGATGATGCGCGGTACGTTCGGGAACGTCCGCCTGAAAAATCTGTTGGTGCCAGGAACGGAAGGTTGGTACACGATCTATCTGCCCACGGGCGAGCGCATGAGCATCTATGATGCGTCCATCAAATACCAAGCCGAGAAAATTCCGTTGCTCGTGCTCGCGGGCAAAGAATACGGAGCCGGGTCTTCCAGAGACTGGGCCGCCAAAGGTCCGTTATTGCTCGGCGTGAAGGCTGCTCTCGCCGAGAGTTTTGAGCGCATCCATCGGAGCAACTTGGTAGGCATGGGCGTGCTCCCCTTGCAGTACAAAGCTGGTCAGAATGCAGAGTCGCTTGGCCTCATGGGGCAAGAAGTTTTCGATATTGAGGGCATCCCTGAGATCAAGCAGCCAAAACAGGAAGTTACAATCAAAGCGAAGAAATCCGACGGCAGTGTTGTCACGTTCAACGCGATCGCTCGTTTAGATACGCCGATCGACATCAGCTACTATCGCAACGGCGGAATCTTGCAGGCGGTGTTGAGACAACTGCTCAAGCATTAACCGCCGATTTGGGGATACACGTTGTGGGTGAAATTCAGCCCTAAACGACCCAATTTTCACCTGTTTTCCATACTTTTTGCACATGGATAAATTTAAGCTTAAAATAGCTGAAGCAGGGGAAAGGGGTTAATCATGTCAGCGTTCAATTCGATGTTTCAAACCCAGCAGCGTCCTGGATCGAGTCTTTGGAATCAGCCTAAGCAGACCGAGCCGGAGTTAATCTTGAGGGGCAAGATTGCTGAACAAGAAGGCAAAGAGATCGAAGTGCGGACGCTGGGCAAGCGCAGGGACTATAAATCATATTGTTACGTACTGGAGAAGGGCACCGGGTTTGGCACTGTAGAATTGGAGACTTACCGGGATGAGATGGACGCGCGCGAGGGGCACCTGCGCTGGTTGCGCCAGCGGGATCGCTGTCTTTCTTATCTGCAAGCCCAAGGCATTCTCCGTCGGCATCGAGCCTAGAGTGTTTCATTGTTCTTTGAAGATAAATCTCCGCGACGCTGATGGCACTGCTATCAGCGAGATGGAGTAAGGAAAGGGGGCTGTCTCTTGGGATGAGCAGGGTTTTGCCCGTCTTCCCACCACAGGCCCAACAAGACGGGATTTTGCCCCTGTGACGAGGGACAGCCAATTTCCTTTCTTCCATAATTTCAGATCCGCTTCGGTGCAATCGAGCGCAGTCGTAGCTATACTTATGGCAGAGGTCTCATGACTACGATTAAGATCACCCTATCTGAAGACCGCCTCCGGCGACTGAACGAGGTTGCAAGCCGCTTTGGTATAGCTCCAGAAGAATTAGCGCGCCTGAGCATCGAAGAATGGCTTGCTCGCCCCGATGAGGAGTTCCAGCAAACAGTGAACCGCGTGCTCCAGAAGAACGCGGAGCTCTATCGACGCCTTGCCTGATGCGCTACCTCAAAGGATTATGGCACTTGTGGCACGATACCTTCAGCACGAGAAAAGTGTTTCGTATCGAACGTGTAGACATGGGATAGCTCTTGCTCTTTCATCCAGCAGGCATTGTACGCATCGATGAAATCGATATTCTTTTCTGCATAGAGCACAATGGCGCAGCCGATCAGATGGGCATTTTCTACTTTGAGACCGGGCGTGTTGAGGATAGCCAGAATTTTTGCTTTGACCTCTGCTCGGGATAATGCATAGTACGACTCCAAAGTCCAAACAATCTCGGCGATGACGAGAGCGCTCGTCTGCAAGATGATTTTTCCTTCAGCCGCTCGTTTGAGCAAGCGCGTGACAGCGTCCGCTTGTGCGGGGAGATCGTTGGTGAGAAAGCGCAAGAAGATGTTGGTGTCGACAAAATATCTATTCACGGGCAGCTTTCTGGGCAACGCGACGCTTGACGTGCTGGCGGACGCTATTAAAGTCTTCAGCGTGCTGGCGAGCTTTTACACTGCCGCGCAGATCGAGGAGGGTTTCTTTGACACCTTGAATCACGACTTCTCCGTCCTTGCGTATGAACACCACGCGATCTCCAGGTTGCAGGTCCAAGTAATCTCGGATTTCTTTAGGGATGGTCATCTGTCCTTTCGAAGTCAACTTACTGCCGAGCATCTTTATCACCTTACTTCTTTACATAAGTATTACTTTAAGTAATATATCTTACTTCATTGGAGCGGTCAACTTTGATTCGCTGTCAAGCCGGTGGCTTCCGCAGACGGTTTTGACTATCGAGCGCGACGCCGATTGGAGGGAAGGATACTGAAGTGCGATTAATCAGCAGCCGCCCGATGGTTAACGAGCCTTGTTGCGATCTTTCAGATTCAAGGGAATTCCCTTGGGCAGATTTTCTTCGGCTTCATCCAGTTTCTCCTTGATCCACATCCTGAGCAGCACAGTGTAAGGAACCCGCTTGTGCCGCGCCAGTCGTTTGGCACGCTCGACATCTTCTTGGTCTATCCGTAGCGAGATGACTCTAAAATCTGCGGGAGTATCCAGCTTGAATTCGACATCCTCCATCTGATCGAGATAATCCGTTGACTCATGCTTTTCCCAAAATTCAGCGATTTGCTCATCGTCCCAGCCGGTCATATCCGGCAGCTTGGGCTTTTTGGGTCGGGACACGGTCGCTTTGGCCATGGCTATCCTGCTCCCTTCACACGTTGATAGTAGCGTCGTTGTTTCTCAGACATCTCGTAGGCAGTAATCAGCTTGGCCTTATCGCTACCCAAGAGGCGGAAGACTGCAAACAAGTACCGTCCTGGCACCGTCTGTCCGTAGGCATGATAGATGTCTCGATATTTTTTGAAGTGGGGCAAATCGTCAAAGAAGACCTCTTCTACCTCCTCGGGCGTGGCGTGATGATTTTGAACAAGCTTATTCACGATCGACTGAGTCCAAACTAGCGGCGGCTCTAGGTGCACATCTGAGTATATTACTACGTAATACAGGGTTCAACTTGGGTGATATCTTCATCGAGCGTGATTTGCGTTACATACAAACGCTGCGAGAGTGTGCTAGACTACATTTAAATGGGGAAGTTAACCTATTAAAAAATAGAGGGGATATACAACCCAAATATAGAACCCCTACACCTTAGAGGAGATCAAGTACTTTATGCGATACAGTATTGTTGTAAAGGAGAAATTTGTGCATGAAATTATACTAAGATTAATGGCCATATTTTTAGCATTTCTGGCACTATGCGGAATACATCTATTCAACGTGGGGGTTAACGTTGAAGCTAGCCCCTGCCTACCCAATAGTCAACAAATTTAAGCAGCCAAATGGTGCCGCCATCGAGATACGGTTATGGGGAGACGAGTTTGCACATGGTTGGGAAACGCTCGATAGTTTTACTGTTGTTAAGAGCCCCAAGAGTGGTTACTGGGAGTATGCGGTACGCGATTCTTCTGGGAAGCTTATACCCTCCGGTGTCATAGTGAGCAAGGGCTTACCTCCGGCTCCACCCCATCTACATCCCAGTGAGGATGCTATTAATGAGAGACGATCTGCCCTTGGTGCGCCGGCTCTGGGACAGCCGTACGCTCTTGCGCCCCCACCCTGGGCTGGTGCTAACACCCGCATATTGTTCATTATGGTTGCTTTCACGGATGTACCTTGCAATTTTACCGCTACCCAGATGCAGACTAACCTTTTCGGCGGCGGAGCCTCAGGCCCTGGTGACCTAGACGACTACTTTCGCGAGATTTCATACGGTGCTCTACAGTTGAATGGTACAGTAGTGGGATGTTTTACTCTCTCACACCAAGGCTTTTTACGATATTGGTCCAGGAACAGACGCTGGTTTGGTGACAGAGGCGGTGACCTTAGCAGACTCCACAGTTAATTTTGCTAACTTTGACAATGACGGTGATGGTACAGTGGACATTCTTGGCATTATCTACGCTGGCGGTGGACCCCACGATGGCTGCGACATGGACGATCCCCCTCCGGGTTTTGCTGGCGATAACTTGTGGCCACATTTCTCTAGGCCGGGCGGAACATTCGCCGGAGACGGTGTTTCTGTTAACCAATACATTATTCAGTCGGAGGTTACGCACGCCAAAGATGTAAACCCAAGTTCCGGCTGTACACAGATACAAACCATCGGGCTTTTCGCTCATGAGTTTGGCCATGCCCTTGGTTTGCCAGATCTTTACGACACAGATGGGAGTTCTGCTGGGATCGGTTCATGGAGCACGATGTCCAACCAGTACCGGAGCACAGTGAATTTGGCTGATACGCCACCTCATTATGACCCCTGGAGCAAATGGTTCGAAGGCTGGATCACCCCACAGGACTTAACCAGCGCCAGCGTTGCTGGCAAATTCATCCCTCAGACTGAGACCAATGCCTTCACCATTCAGCTGCTAGTACTTCAGCTACTTGAAATTGATGGGTTGTGATGTTGTGAACGTCGATGACAAGAGCGAAATTAACCAACTTGACCCATCCAAGTAAAGTTGTCGGAGTACTAGTTAACCCCATGTGCGAGTTTTGGAGTGGCCCAGAAAGCATGATTCTCGCTACCTTGGTCCAAGCATCTCAGCGACCGAGGAGGAGAACCATGCTCTTGGATGAGTTCATTATAACGATCTACCTGTTGGTGGACGACCTTT
>JACOSB010000042.1 GCA_016179105.1 Candidatus Acetothermia bacterium | reverse complement strand
TGGGGATCCAGATCAAGTGAACCTTCAGATCATGCTTCGTGTGCGCTCCCAGGCGATACTTTCGCACGCGACCATATTACCACAAACTTCTCTTCGCCTGAAGGCGAGGGGTTTCGACCATCCCCGCAGGGGACACTAATAATTATACAGCGATGCCGACCACTCCCACTGATCATCCACCGACCTGCGCACTGCGCCCCCTGCACGCGCTCTGTGCGGTCGACGCGCCGGAACACCGCGGAGCATGCCTTTTGCGCTGATGTCTTCGTCCACGTCGGGCCAGTGGACTCCCTGTCCGTCGCCGATAATCTCAAAGTGCGCGCGCTGCGCGGGGGTCGCTTCGGACAGCCGCCAAGACCAAGCTAAGGGTACGCTGATAATACGGCCGTCGGTACGTGAATAGCTATTCCATGTCAAGCGTAACCGTTTGCTCTCGCACTCTTTCTTTTCTCATTGTAAAATTCTCCCGAGCGATCATGCATCTGTACGAAAAGCTGCAACTCTTGCCGAGCGAGCCTGGCGTCTATCTGATGAAGAACGCCGAGTCCCAAGTGATTTATGTGGGCAAGGCAATCTCTCTCAAAGACCGCGTGCGCTCTTATTTTCAAACCTCGCGCCATCAAGACCTAAAGACCCAACAACTGGTTCGGGATATCGCTGATTTCGAGTACATCGTCACGAACTCTGAGAAAGAAGCTCTTATTTTAGAGGACACGCTGATCAAGCGACACCAGCCGCGCTACAACATTCGCTTGAAAGACGACAAGCGCTATCCCTACATAAAATTCACCCACGAATCGTACTCGAGATTAGAGTTCACCCGCAAAGTCGAGCGCGACGGCGCTCGTTATTTCGGTCCCTACACCGACGCGCTGGCCGTGCGCGAGACGATGAAGCTTTTGCAAAAAATCTTTCACATTCGCACCTGTACTTTAGAAATTACGAAACAAGTCCGCCAGCGCCCGTGCCTCGATCACTACCTTGGGCTCTGCGACGCGCCCTGCGTACTTGCCATTTCTGAACCCGACTACGAGCACCTGCTCGACGAAGCGACGGATTTTTTGCAGGGCCGACACGAGACACTGATACAAAAGCTCGAAACGGAAATGCTGGCAGCTTCCGAACGATTAGAGTTTGAGAAAGCGGCTCGTTTGCGCGATCAGTTGGTCGCGCTCCAACGTCTGCTCAGTAGCCAGAAAGTCGTAGACTCGCACCCGGCCGAGCAAGACCTCATTGGCTATGCGCGACTTGGACCGACCACAGAAAACAGCGTCAGTGCCGATCTCGCACAAATCTGCGTGCAAGTCTTTTTTGTTCGAGGCGGGAAACTCATCGGCCGAGAGAAATTTTTCATGGATTCTGTCGGTGAAGCGTCGGGCAAAGAAATTCTTACGGCGTTCGTCAAACAGTATTACGCGCAAGCGACGTTCATCCCTAAAGAAATCTTGCTCCAATGCGAGATCGAAGAGGTTGAATCGATCGCGAGTTGGCTCGGCGAAAAACGCGAGGCAAAAGTCATACTGAGAGTTCCAGAGCGCGGCCCCAAATATCGGCTCATGGAGATGGTCATCCACAATGCCGAGCTGGCTCTTAAAGAGCAAATGGCTAAACCGCTCAAGAGCCCCGACCATACCGAGCTTGCTCTTCAACAACTCCAAGACGTCTTGAAATTAGAACAGTTCCCGCAGCGCATCGAAGCCTTTGACATCTCCAATTTCCAAGGGCACGAGAGCGTCGCCTCGATGGTCGTCTTCGTCGAGGGATTCCCAAAGAAATCGGACTACCGGCGCTTCAAGATTAAGACCGTCAGCGGGCCAGATGACTTTGCCAGCATGGCCGAAGTCATCAAACGACGTTTAGAGAACGCGCTGGCGCAAAACCAAAAATTTCTGCCCTTCCCCGATCTCATCTTGATCGACGGCGGCAAAGGTCAACTCAGCTCAGCCCGCGCTGTCATGCACGACCTGGGTTTAGAAAAAATCTCGACGTGCTCCTTGGCCAAAGAGTTCGAGCACATCTTTATGGAAGGGAAATCCGATCCCATCATCTTGGCACGCGACTCGCAGGCTCTTCAATTACTCCAACGCGTGCGCGACGAGGCCCATCGCTTCGCGCTCACTTATCACCGCAAGCTGCGAGCGAACACGACACTTCAGTCCGTGCTCGATCAGATCCCCGGCGTCGGCCCCAAGCGACGCAAGCAACTCTACCAACATTTCGGCTCAATGGCCGCGCTGCGTCGCGCCGATTTGCGACAACTGACTGAAGTTCCCGGAATCTCTACTCTGGTCGCGCAGCAAATTCTGAAAGCGCTCCACTCCGAAGAGAAGTGACCAAAGTCCCTTCTGTTCCAGACATACTGCTCTAGACAGATACCCAACGCTCCTCACGCTATTTTGAGAAAAATCGTTATGCTTGGCTTTAACTATGGCTAAACGCGCTGCTGTGCATCCAGTGATAGAACGAAGCCTTCCGTTCGAGCCGCACGTGTCCGATGCCTCTTCGGATCGGATGTTCGCGTGGATCGAGCGCATCTCGAATTATGTGAAAGTAGCACCCGGCGCGATCGTTCACTCACCCGAACAAGAGAACGATGCCATCTATCTAATCCAAAAAGGTCAGGTCGAGTTCTCTCACATCAAGCCCGACGGCACGCCCCATCGCTGGAGCACGCTTCAGCCCGGAGATTTTTTTGGTGAGTTGCGGTTAGAACTAACGCCTGGCCAGCCCTATATTGTGCAAGCCCTCGATGAATGCGTTCTCTGGAAACTCGAGCGACTGCACTTCTTGAAACTCTTCACCCATCGCCCCGAAGCCTTGCGGGAGATCATTTCCGTCATCGGACACAAGCAGGATTTACTCTTTTGCTTCCAACCGTAAGAACAAGGCTTGCCTTGCCCCTACGGTAGCGATCCCACAGAAATCTTTTCTTTTTCGCGAACGACCGTCGCCGCTTCGCGCTTCTTTACTGTTTCTAGCACACTCCGGCTGCGCTTCCAGAGCCACGCGACTTGCACGGCTGAGCCCACGACGGTTGCGATCTGGGCGACATACGCGCCGGTCATCTGGCTCCACGCGACGCCCGCCCACAAGATCACGTTACTAAAAATTAAGAAGATTACGACTGACTCGGTAATGCCGCGCGTTTGCCGGCTGTGCACGATCAGCCCTTGGAACCAGTTCTGCCAGACGGAGAGCGCCGGCAAGGGCAGCGCAATCCAGAGCCCAATGTAGGCTAATGCCGCGAGCGAGGGTGCCAGTCCCACCACGCCCTCGAACCAGAGTTGGGCCAAGGGAGTGGCTGCGATGAGCGCCAGAGGGATCGTCGTGTATAGAGTGAGCAGCTTCGCGAAACGACGAAGACTTTCTAGCGAATGCGGCTCATCCAAGAGCGCCACAGCGACTTCGTTGTACGCGAGTCCCATGCTCCGCACCAAGAAAACTAAGCCCGCGAGCACGGGCCAGACGGCGAGTGAAGGAAGCGCATTCGGCATGCGGCTGAGCGCGGCGCTGCCGATCGGTTGAACTAACAAAACCAAGAGCGAGGTCATCGCCAATGGGACATAGAAGTGCAAGAAATTTTTTAGCGTGACCGGTGTCTCGACGCGCGGGGCGTTTCTCACTTGGTTGCGCAAGACGGGCTGCACGCGAATCCCAATATAGATCGCCTCGCCGATCACGCCCGCCGTGACGCCCGCGGCCGCGACGATTGCCCCCGCGATGCTCCCGATCCAATATCCCGTCATCGCAACAGTGAATATAGAGATCAGACGGACGATCGTGCCGATACCTACTTCTCGTGAGTGACCAAAGCGAATCAAGACTCCCTGATGGAAGCGCCGGTACGCGATCGACCAGGTCCAGGGGACCATGACCATGAAGCCCAGCCGCGCGGGCTCTACGATTTGTGGCGGAGCGCCGATGAGATTCACTACGACAAAATAGTACAACGGCGTGAACGCGATCAGCGTGTGCAGCGCCGTCAAGCAAGCGCTCGCTCGCATCATAAAACTCTTGATTTTGAGGTAAGAGTCCCAGTCTTTGCTGAGCGCGGTCGAAGCCGCGAGCAACATAATGATCGGCGACTCGATGAGTAGCGCCAAAGGAAAAACGACGCCGCCATAGGAGGCCAAGCTGATCTCCGGGTGCGCCAAACGCGAGATGATGGCGCTCACGGTGGGCGTTTCGAGCGACATAAGCAGCCAACTCGCCGCGAGCGGCCACCACGTCCGAATGATTTTTTGCGTTGACAATGGCGCCGGAGAAACTTCTAGGTTCGGCATGTGAGCCGTTTACCCTCCCTAAAATTTTCTGACCTCGGCCGGGGCAACAAGAAAGAACCCTTGCTGCCCCGACCAGCAAATCAAGCCGCGAGCGACGAGGAGTTAGAGACTATGTTGCTCGTTGACTCCCAAATCTACTTCAGATTTTCTTTTAAAAACATGAGTGTCTTCTGCCAGGCATCGTCGGCTGCAGGTTTGTTGTACACATTGGGGTTCGTATCGTTGAAGAAAGCGTGTCCTGTGCCGGGGTACACGATATGACGAAAATCTTTCCCGTATTCTTTCATCTTTTGCTCAAGAGCCGGGATTCCCTTAACTAATTCCGTATCCCGCTCTCCATAGAAGGCAAAGACCGGACACCGTATGTTGGCAATCGTATCTGCCGGCTCGGGTGGTCTCCCGTAGAATGGCACGGCTGCTTTGAGAGTTGGCTCGTGCGTGGCTAGTGCAAAGCTATAAGTCCCTCCGAAACAGAACCCGATGACGCCGACTGCGCCGCTGGCGTTGGGTTGCTTCTGAAGAAAAGAAAAACAGGCTCGCAAGTTTTGTATGGTCTTGGCGCCAAACTCCGGCGTTCGAATCGGAGCCAGGGCTGCGCGCAACTTCTTCTGCGCTTCATCACGGGTGGCGGGGTTGGCCAACTCTTGCAAGAGTTTTTCGTCGACTTTCCCCTCAATGCCGCTATCCCAAAAGAGATTCGGGGCGAGCGCAAGATACCCTTGAGCACCCAGTCTTCTCGTGACATCTTTGATATTTTCGTTCAGTCCCCAGATTTCATGAATGATGATGAGTGCCTGATATTTCCCTGCCTTGTCTGGAGAAACGAGATAGGCGGGCACTTGTTGTTCGCCGCGAGCATCTGCATTGATGGAAATTTCTTTGATCATAGTGTTATTATACTAAAGAACGATGAGGAGTGGTCATGGAATATCGTAATCTCGGACGCACCGGACTAAAAGTATCAGAGATCTGCTTGGGCACCATGCAGTTTGGCTGGACGGCGGATGAGGCTACGTCCTATCGAGTGATGTCGGCGGCGTGGGAGGCGGGCATCAATTTCTGGGACACGGCGGACGTGTATTCGGTCTGGGCTAAGGACAATCCCGGCGGCGTGTCCGAAACTTTTATCGGCAAATGGATGAAGCAAGCCCAAATACCCCGAGACCGCATCGTCGTCGCGACCAAGGTGCGGGGCAAAATGGGGCCGGGTCCCAACGATGTCGGCCTCTCTCGATTGCATATTATGAACGCTGTCGAAGCATCGCTCCGGCGTTTGCAGACGGACTACATCGATCTCTATCAAACACACTCGGCCGATGAGGAAACGCCCATCGAAGAAACACTGCGGGCTTTGGATGATCTTATCTGTCAGGGCAAAGTGCGCTACATCGGCTGTTCAAACTATCTGGCATGGCAACTGATGCGTGCACTCTGGACGAGCGATAAACACCACCTGGCACGGTTCAATTCTCTACAGCCGAACTACTCTTTGGCATACCGCGCTGATTATGAACGCGAGCTAGAGCTGGTCTGTCGTACCTATGGCTTGGGCGTGATTCCTTACAGTCCTTTGGGTGGGGGATTTCTCACCGGAAAATACCGGCGCGGCCAGCCCATTCCTCCGGGGTCAAGAGGCGAGAGCAGCCAACGGGTACAAGGAGCGATGACTGAGAAAAATTGGAATCTGTTAGATAAGCTGGGAGAGCTAGGCCGTGCAAAAGATAAATCTATCTCGCAGATGGCTTTGGGATGGCTGCTCGCACGGCCGGGAATAACGAGCCCGATCATTGGTCCTAGGAATCTTGAGCAGCTCAAAGATAACCTGGGCGCTGTCGGACTCCGCTTAACCCCAGAAGAAGTAAAACTCTTGGACGAAGCATCCGCTTGGCAAGCAGCGCCGGCTCGATGAGATAAAATGTCTCTAGATACGATTGCCCCTAGCTCCTAAGTTCGAGCTGACGGCATCGAAGAAGAAGGGCGCTCATCATTCTTCGTCAGCCCTATGATGAAATTTGCGTTGCTTAAAGTGGCTCAAACTGAGCGACAAAATGACGCAAAGGCCCCACGCCTTTCGTGAGGCGCAAGCCCTTGATCTTTGTGCGGCGATCACTCATCCGAGCCATCGCGTCCACCACATCATCAAAGTGCTCCTGGGTATAGACTCTGCGGGGGATGGCCATGCGCACCAGTTCTAAGCGTGGATAGATTTCTTCGCCCGTCTTCTCGTCGCGTTTCGCGAACATGACGCTGCCGACTTCGACGGTGCGGATACCGCCCTCGCGGTAGAGTTCGACGACCACCGACTGAGCAGGAAACTGCGATTGAGGAATATGGGGCACAAAGCGACGCGCATCGATATAGACGGCATGGCCTCCCGTTGGCTCGACGATGGAGATTCCTTTCGTCTTTAGTTGCGATGCCAAGTAACGCGTCTGTCCGATGCGATCCCTGAGATAATCTTCTTGAAGCGCTTCGCAGAGGCCTTGAGCCATGGCATCCAAATCGCGTCCGGCCAGGCCTCCATAGGTCGGGAAACCCTCCATGAGAATCAATTGATGGGTGCAGCATTCGAACAACGATTCATCACGCATCGCCAGCAGTCCACCGATGTTGACGATCCCGTCCTTCTTAGCACTAAAAGTCATACCGTCGGCGAGTGAGAAGATTTCGCGGGCGATCTCCAGGGGAGTTTTCTCCGCGAAGCCCGGCTCGCGCTCTTTGATGAAAAAACAATTTTCGGCGAAGCGACAGGCGTCGATGAAGAAGGGGATTTTGGCTGCTCGCGCGACCTTGCTCACGCCGCGGATATTTTCTAAAGAAACAGGCTGTCCGCCGCCGCTGTTGTTCGTGATCGTGAGCATGATGAGCGGGATCTGTTCCCGCCTTTTGGAGTCGATGAAGCGTTCAAGAGCTCTCAGATCTATGTTGCCCTTGAAAGGATGACATTCTTCAGGATCGTACGCGTCCTCGATGACGAGATCTACTGGCTGTCCGCCGTTGGCGAGAATGTTGGCACGTGTCGTATCGAAGTGCATATTGCTCGGCACAAGATGACCCGGTCTGACCAACGCCGAGAACAAGACGTTCTCAGCACCGCGTCCTTGATGGGTGGGCATGAAATGAGGAAACCCAAAGATATCTTGGACTGTCTTTTCCAGCCTGAAGAAGCTCCTGCTCCCCGCGTAGGATTCATCCCCGATCATCAAGGCGGCCCATTGTTCTTGGCTCATCGCTCCCGTGCCTGAGTCCGTCAGCAAATCGATATAAACGTCTTCGGCGCGCAGAGCGAAGAGATTGTAATGCGCTTCGCGGAGACGTGCTTCGCGCTCCGCTCGCGGCAAAAGTTTGATGGGCTCAACCACTTTGATTCGGTAGGGTTTATAGTTAATTTCATACATATTTGTCTGATTTTAGCCTATAAAAAAAACCAAAGCAAGCGAAGAGCCCAGAAGTATCTTCTCGAGACTGAACACTAACCGAGGGCTTGCCCATTTATCGCATCGAAAAAATGCAGTCGCTCAATGCGGGGCTCAAGCCATACACTTTGGTCAACCTCTACCGAAGTATGCGGGGAAAGTTTCGCCGTGAGTTCGCATTCTCCGTGGTCGCCGTAAACGATGACCATGTCCCCCAATCGTTCGAGGACGCGAATCTGAATGTTCAGACTACTTCGGTGATTGCTGGCTTTGTCAGACAAGAGAAGGTCTTCGGGGCGAAGGCCTACCAGTACGGAGCGGCCTATGTGTGCGTGGAGTTGGGAAACACGAGCCGAATCAATTTCCCAGTCAAAGCCCTCGCCCACGACGTACAACCTGCCCTCTTGTTCTTGAAGCTTTCCTGGGAGCAAGTTCATTGGGGGGCTACCGATGAAGGTCGCCACGAACGTGTTCGCGGGTTTTGCGTACAAATTTTGCGGAGTGTCTACTTGCTGGACCTGGCCCTCGTGCATTACGGCCACGCGATGCCCAAGGGTCATAGCCTCCACTTGGTCGTGAGTTACATACACGGTGGTCGTTTTAAGACGACGCTGCAGCGCTTGTAATTCCGCGCGCATGTGCACTCGAAGCCGCGCATCTAAGTTCGAGAGCGGCTCATCGTAGAGAAAGACTTGCGGCTCGCGCACGATCGCGCGCCCCAAGGCGACGCGTTGGCGCTCGCCGCCGGAGAGTTCTTTCGGTCGCTTCTTCAATTTATCTTTGATCCCTAATAATTGGGCTGTACTCTGAACGCGTCGTTCGATCTCTTTTTTCGAGAGTCGACGCAACTTCAAACTGTAAGCGATATTCTCATACGCGCTCATGTGGGGATAGAGAGCATAATTCTGAAAGACCATGGCCACATCGCGCTCGGCTGGGGGCAAGTCATTGACGAGTCGTTCGCCAATCAATATCTCTCCCTCGGTTATTTCTTCTAACCCCGCAATCATGCGTAGCAGCGTTGTCTTTCCGCTCCCTGAGGGACCGACCAGGACGAAAAATTCTCCATCTTGAATTTCTAGAGTTACATTGTTCACTGCACCCAGAGAGCCAAAGTGTTTGCTGACGTTACGCACAAGAACTTGGGCCATTTTCGCGGGTCATCCTCCTCGTCATAAGTAGGGGCGAATCTTGTCTATTCATAGTAAATTCTTCTTTCGAACACACGGCGTTGCAAGATCGTCAGGATGAAGATGATCACAAAGATTACGAAGGCTGCGGCTGCAGCGTAGTTCAGACGAAACCCCTCAAATGCTGTTTGGAAAAGATAGACGATGGCGGTCAACGCGCTACGCAGCGGGCCGCCCGGCCGGCTGGGGAAGAGCGCGTAAACCACGTCAAAGACTTTGAATGCTTCAATCACAGAGACGAGTAAGACAAAGAAAGTCGTCGGCGCGAGTAGAGGCCACGTAATATCTCGGAAGCGCGCCCACGCAGATGCCCCATCTACTTGACTGGCTTCATATAACTGTTTATCGATGTGCTGGAGCCCAGCCAAGAAGAGCACGACTTGGTAACCCACGTATTTCCAGATGCTGAAGATGATCACCGCGGGCAGGGCAAATTCGGGACTGTTCAGCCAATCGATCCCATGAACGCCGATCAACCCCAAATAATAGTTTAGTAGTCCGTGGTCCCGTTCGTAGATCCAGCGCCAGACCACCACCGCGGCGATGGTCGGGGTGATGTAGGAGAGAAAGAACGAAGTTTGAAAAAATCCCTGCAGACGAATTTTACTGTTCAATAAGACGGCTAAGCTCAGCGCGAGCATCATCGTGATCGGAACGCTAACCGCAGCGTAGATGGCCGTGTTGGTGATCGCTTTGCGAAAGACCGGGTCATCCAGCAAATCCTTGTAATTGGCTACGCCAGCGAACTCTTTGAAAAGATTGCCCAAATTCCCATGGAAGAGACTGAGCGCGAGATCTTCTAATAGAGGCCAAAAGACGAAAGCTCCCAAAATCAGCAGCACGGGAAACAATAGACCATAACCAAGTAACGCTTCGCGGATTTTTTCTGGGATACGTGCCCACACCAGTCGCAGTAATCTTAGTGCGAGGAAAACGATATTTCCCATTCAAATCTTTTTCCCAACGAACTCAGCGTAGCCCGACTCTCGAAATCCCTTCGATGAGCTGTCTGCGGACCAACAAGAACAAGAGAACGATCGGAGCGATCGACATCAACGAGGCAGCCATCCACAGCTCATACGAAGTACCTACTTCGCTCGTGAAACGATAGAGCCCAAATGTCACCGTCCGCATGTCGTCGGCATTCGTGAACAGAACTACCCAGAGAAACATATCCCAGGTCCAGAAAAACTTGAGCACGCCCAAGGTCAGAAAGGTGGGCCGAACCTGCGGGAGCAGGATCTGCCAGAGAAAGCGTAGATGCCCGCAGCCATCGAGCCGTGCCGCTTCCCACAGCTCTTTGGGCTGTTGCAAAAAAACTTGTCGCATCAAAAAGATCCCGAAGGCCGAGACGGTCCAGGGAATGATCAGTGCGTAGTACGTGTCACTCCAGTGCAACCACTTAGCCAGGGTGATGAAGTTTGGGATGAGCAAGACTTCGGCGGGAATCATCAAAGTTCCCAGAGTCGCGAGCCAGAGTATGTGCTGACCCGGAAAGCGCAGGCGAGCAAAAGCATATCCGCCCATCGCCGAGGTCGCCAGAAAAGCAAGCGTTGTGACTATAGCGATGAAAAAGCTGTTGAAAAAATATCGTCCGAAGGGAGCCGTTTCCCAGGCCTGCACAAAGTTCTCGAAATGAACGTGGCGGGGAATCAAAAGCGGTCCGAAACGAATGAGTTCTTCATCGGGCGCTCTCAGAGCCGTCGTCACCATCCAAAAGAAAGGCAGCAATATCAGAAGAGCCACTACGCTTAGCACCAGATAAGTGATGGCACGACCGGCTCCAAAGCGCAGGCGCCACCATCCTAACTTTCTCTCGAAAGTGACCGTACTGTTCACGTGATCATCTCCTAATGATCGAAGGGGAGCAGGAAAAACTCCCGCTCCCCCTATGAGATCACATCGTTTGAAAGTTAGATACAGTCGGCCTTTTTCATCTCTTTGTTGGAGAGTTTGGCTGCCTCATCGAGAGCGTCTTTAGGCGACGCTTTGCTCTGCATGATTTTCTCGATCGCATCACCTATGAATCCCCTGACCGCGCCCCATGCCGAGATGTGCGCTTCCACGGGGTAAGCGAAGCTGCCGTTCACGAACTGATCGACGATCGCTTGATGGTTGGCGCCTTTGGCTGTCTTGAGGAACTCCAGCCATTTGGCATCCTTGAGAGCCGAAGCGCGAACCGGCAGGTAGCCCGTCTGCTGCGCCCAGAAGATGGTCTTGTCTACGCTCAGCAAGAACTCGACATAGCGAATGGCCGCTTTCTTCTCAGCATCTGAAGCCGTCTTAAAGAGACCGATATTAGTTCCCTGGATCATCCCGTCGCTGTTCGCTCGACCGCGGGGCAATCGGGCCGTTGCGACGCCATGCTTGCCCTGGCTGCCGCGCTCGGCGAAGCCCAACCCTGCGGAGCTATCGATGTACATCATGACTTTGCCTTCGCCAAAGGGAGCATCGAGAAAGCCCCCCTGGTAGAGACTTTGGCCCTTCAATTTGACCAGATACTCCATGGCATCGACACCGGCCGTGTTGTTGATGGTGAGACAGCCGGCTTTGTCAAAGAAGCTGCCGCCGTTTTGGTGGAAGAAGGTCGCGAAGATCTCAGGATAAACGCGCAGACCCCATCCGAAGATATCGGGTTTTCCGTCGTTGTTCGTATCTTTATTGAATTTGATGCTCTTGCTCAAGATCTCGTCCCAAGTCTTGGGCAAGTCGTCTGTTTTGACTACATCAGAGTTGTAGAACATAGTCAGGATCGACTTGTTGAAAGGGACCGTGAGCAACGTGGGTTTTCCGTTGATGATGAATGTATTCTCATCTAACAAGGACTTCGGGAAGTCGCCGACGATGTTGACGTTGATTAAATCCCCGAGCGTCTCCAGGGCATCGGCTTCAATGATTTTCGCAGTCCAGTCCGGGAACATCTGTGAGAGCGTCGGCGGGGTTCCGGCGACGACCGCGGCCAATAATTTTTGGTTGAGGGCGTCGTAGTTTCCTTGCAGCGTGAGGTTGACTTTAACGTCTTTGTTCTGGGCATTAAACTCATCGGTGAGGGCGTTGATGGTTCCTTGGAGCACGCCGGTCATGCCGTGCCAGAACGAAATTGGCGTAACCTGTTGTGGCTGAGCGGTTCCCTGTATCGCCAGGGCTGCCAGTAGCAACAAAATCCCTAAGAATTTTTTCATATCCTGGGCATCTCCTTTAGTGTGAAAATGTGTGCGGCGACTCCAACACAGCTATCGCAGTCACAGACCACCCCCTACGAGCGGCTCAATAGATGTACCGCCCCTCCTGATGGAATCGACTACACCGAGTCACTTACCTAGTTAATCTAGTTAATAGATTTAAGAGGCATTTGTCAAATTGCGTCAGGAACATCGGGACCCGCCGATGAATCAAGTATAGTGAGAATACGAAATTTTTCGCTATAGTCGCACAGTCAGTCACCGAGGTGACACAACGATGGTAAAAGAAGCTTCCTCCTGCACCTTCGCGGACGTTACTTGGACGGTAATCTTGGTCTGTGAAGCGGACGTCTTCTCTGGAGGTTTAATGAACAACTCCACCGACTGGCTTTGCCCCGGCGCGAGAGCTGAATTGTAGGCGGGAAGGCGAGTCTGCCACCCCCACGGAGCGATGACCACAAGACTTACATTCGTGCGGAGATTGCCACGATTCGTGACCGTAATGGGGTAAGATTTTTCTTCACCCGCCTGTATGAGCGGTTGCCACGTCGGAAGAATCAACTTGACGCGCTCTACGGAACGCACTTGTAGCTGCATCCGTCCCAGCGCGTGATCGGATTCGCTCTTCGCGCTTAAATTTAGAGAATAGTCCCCGGCTTTGGTTGCGGGCGGAGCTTGCACAGTCAGAAAAAGCTCTTGTTGCGATTGCTTGTCAAGCTCTAAGGTTTTTGGCAAGTTCACGATCTCCCATCCGCCGGGAACCGTGGCCTCCAACTGATAAGAGCGCCGCTCATTGCTCAGGTTGCTCACGACAAAGACGGCTGTCAGAAAATCATCGGGATCAACAGCCATCTGCGTCATCACAGGATGCACTTTAACTGAACTACCCTCGCCTTGAAGGCGAGGGGTTCGGAGTATCGTCAATTCGAAATTGACTATCATCATGAACCGGTTCGCCCTCTTGCTCGCTAATGTAGTCTTGGATCATGGCGTCGGTAATCGTCCCGGAGCTGACCG
>JACOSB010000059.1 GCA_016179105.1 Candidatus Acetothermia bacterium | reverse complement strand
ATGACTGTTCGTGTCCAGATCGTGCCAGTAGGGCAACTCCCTCCTGTCGCAAATCATGGCGTTAGTACAGTCTCAACAAAGGAGGGTATAGTTTATGACTACTGGTAAAGTCAAGTGGTTCAACGATGCCAAGGGCTTCGGTTTCCTCACTCAAGACAACGGTGGCCCCGACGTGTTTGTGCACTTCTCTGCGCTCACGCAGGAAGGGTTCAAGTCGCTCAAAGAGGGCCAGTCGGTGGAGTTTGAAGTCCAGACCGACGCCAAGGGTCCTCGTGCCGCCAATGTGACCGTGAAGGTCAACGGCAACGTGGCCTAAAGACGTATTAGACAGTGACTAGTGACCCAGAGCCTCTCCGATGTTTGATGTCAGCCACCTGAATCTAAAGTGTGCCGATTGCAGCAAGGATATCAAAGAGTTGCCGTTCCAGCCTACGTCGGGCCGATCGGTGTACTGCCGCGAGTGTGCCCCGAAGCACAAGAAGACGGGCAGTGGTGATTTCCGCGGCGGCAGCGGCGGAGGTCGTGGAGGACGACGTTTTTAGTCCGTGCAGCTTCTTACTCAGGCTGTCTTGAAAGGAAAGAGCACAGAAAGGATTTCCCTAAATGTCTTTTTATCAAAAGCAGTCCACTGACGTGAGTCGATTGGGCCTCAAATGTCCGGAGTGTGGCGTGTCCATCGAGAAGCTGCCCTTTAAGCCCCGTCGCGGCATGACTATTTATTGTCCCGAGTGTGCGAAAAAGCGAAAGCAGCAAAAGTAGCCCAGCGATCTTTCCAGCAGACGCATCGAGTGCGGTTTCGATCGCTGCCGGGACAGGCGGTAAAACCTCGGTACATTTTAGCAGAGAAAGGATATCTATGTACTTGCCCATGTTTGTGGAGAGCATCCGAAGAATTCAACAGGGCAAGAAGACGACGACCTTGCGTCCCCTCAAGTGCAATTATAAAATCGGAGAACATCTTACGCTAGAAGGTACCTATCTACGGGTCCAAATCACAGATCGGCGACAAATCACGGTTCCCGGAGATCTCACCCCAAAGATCGCTCGAGGTGAGGGTTACAAGAATGTTCAAGAGATGATTGACGCGATGTACGCACGCTACCGCGGCAATTTGCCGCCGCAATGGTGGCTGTATACATTTGCTCTTGCCGCACCGAAAACTCCGCGCAGCAAATCATCCTTCTGAGTCATCAGTATTTTACTCTGCGAACGCCGCACAAAAAATACTGATGACTACAGGAGCGCTCCCTACGAATCTGCTCGATTCCTTTCGTAACATGTCAAACTTCGCCGTTGCGCTCCAATTCCCTTCGTCGGTATCTTATACTGTTTTGCATTGATCGTGTCCTGATAGATGGGCGGAAAATGCTGATCTGGTAACATCAGCATACGGACATTTCAGGAGGCAAGACAGTATTAGGTTTTGAAATACGCTCCAGGCACTCTGCTTGAGAATCACTTTGAAGCATGGCAAAAGTTGACACCGACCATGATTCAGTGTAGAACGAAGCATACCATTTCTTGAGGTGACTTATGGCCCTACGCACCCCCAAAGAGTACAAAGAAGCTCTGCGCGATGGCCGCGAGGTATATATCCACGGCGAGCGCGTCAAAGACGTCACCACGCACCCAGCCATCAAAGCCGCCGTCGAGCATGCTTCGTTCGATTACGAAATCTACAACGATCCTGAGCTCAAAGCTCTTGCAGTGGTCAAAGACGAGAACGGGAAGTCGATCAGCCGCTACTACAGAATTCCTCGCACCACCGAAGACCTTCTCCTCCGCCATAAGTTGATCGATCTCTCGACGGAGCGCAACGGCGGCGTGGTGACGTTTATCCGCGCGATCGGCTCAGATTCTATTTTTGCGTCGATGATCGTCGCCTCGATGGTCGACAAGACCGCTGGCACCGACTACTCCCAGCACGTCGCTAAATTTTTAGAGCATTGCAAACAGAACGATCTGAGCCTGGCTGGAGCCATCACAGATGTGAAGGGCGATCGCGGCAAACACCCGCACGAACAGTCTGATCTTGATCTCTATCTGCGCATCGTCAAAGAGCGCGACGATGGAATCATCGTGCGCGGTGCGAAGATGCACACCACGTCTGCTCCCTATGTCGATGAGCTGATCGTGCTCCCGACGCGTGCGATGACCGCGAACGACACAGAGTTTTCGATCGCATTCGCGATCCCCGTGGCGACCAAGGGGATAAAACTCATCGCGCGCCCGATGGGTTCTCCTGCTTCCAGCGAGTTTGAGAATCCGTTGAGCTCTCGACATATTCACCTGCACTCGCTCACGATCTTCGATGATGTCTTTGTCCCTTGGGAACGTGTCTTCTTGTGTCGCGAGTGGCAGGCCGCCGGCCCGCTCGCGCACTATTTTGCGATCTGGCACCGCTTTACCGGCGTTTCTTATAAAGCTCCCTCGGGCGATCAATTGATCGGCGCCGCCCAGCTCATCGCCGAGTACAACGGCGTCGCGGACGCTTCTCACATCCGCAGTAAGATCGCTGATTTGATTGCCTATACTGAGTGCATCCGCGCCCATGCCAAAGCCGCTGCACTCGACTGCAAGATGATCGAAGGGATTGCCGTCCCGAACCCAGCCACGATCAACGTCGGCAAATACTTGTTCGCGCGCGGTTTCCATGATGCTGTACGCAGCGTCCAGGACATTGCCGGCGGGCTCACCGTGACCATCCCGACGGAGGCCGATTGGAAGAGCCCGCAGACTCATGGGTTTGTCGAGAAATATCTCAAAGGAAGTTCTGACATCTCGACCGAGAACCGAGTGAAACTTTTCTATTTAATTCGCGATCTGGTGGCGGGTGAGGGCGCGGGCGAGCATCAGGTCGTCTCGCTCCACGGCGAGGGCTCCTTGGAAGCTCAGCGCATCGCAGCTTATCGCGAGTATGACTTAGAGAAATGTAAGCGTCTGGTCAAACAGTGGGCGGGAATTGAGTAAGATTATCCAGCGAAAGGAGCCATGATGTCCGAAGTGATCATCTACACGACGCCGACGTGCGTCTGGTGCAAGACGGCCAAAAAATTCTTCCAAGAGCATAACATTGCTTATCGTGAGATCGATGTCTCCAAAGATTTTCAAAAAGCTGAAGAGATGGTCCAAAAGAGTGGGCAGACGGCAGTGCCAGTCATTGAAGTGAATGGCGAGGTGGTCATTGGCTTCGACAAACCCAAGTTGCAAGAGTTGCTCGTCTTAAGCTGAGCAATCAGAGATCCGTGGGCTATATTGAAGAGCTGCGCGCGCTCGTAGGGCACAGGCCGCTTATTCTGGCCGGAGCCGCTGTCTTGATCGTAGACAACGCCGCTCGAGTGCTCTTGCAACGCCGCGCCGACAACGGAACCTGGGGACTTCCCGGCGGCTTCATGCAGCCCGGTGAATACTTGGAAGAAACAGCACGGCGCGAAGTGCGTGAAGAAGTAGGACTCGATGTCGGAGAGTTATCTTTGCTCGGAGTGTTTGCTGGTCCAGAGCTTTACAAGAAGTATGCCAACGGAGACGAAGTTTTCATCGTTTGCGCAGCCTATGTTACGTGCGACGTGAAGGGCGAGCTTTACCCCAATCCTTCCGAAGCAGTGGACGCGAAATTCTTCGAACTTTCAGCCCTTCCCAATGAGATCAACCCGCCCGATAAACCCATGCTGGCACGATTCATCAACGATCTTCGGACGATTCAATCTCTTATGACTAAACAAAGCAAAGGGCAGCCATGAACACCCTCTTGTGGTTAGGCGTAATTTTAGCTTGTGTATATGGTATAGCAACTTCCGTTGCTGGAGTTTCTCAGCTCAAAACCCAACAGGTTCCACACTGGGCCGCGATCGCGATGATCACAGTCGGAGCATTGATTGTTATTTCTGCAGGGCTCTTGGTGGCTGGATTCAATTGGGGAGTTTATCTGCTGGTGCTTAGCTTGATCGCTATGCACGTCTTAGCCATCAACAACGGACTAAGGATGCACGGTAAGATCAACCCGTTGCATCATTTAGCCCGTTTCGTGCTCTCGGCTGTAATCGTAGTTCTGGCGTACTTTGGAATTCGCTAACTTACTCTCCTGTCAGCGAGCATAGACCCAATGGCTCTGTACAAAACTGAAGAAGCTTGGCGAAACTTGATGAAACTCATCACATCCATCGAGCTCTCGTACCAAGATGCCGCGTTCGGTAAACTCTGATGTCATGAATACGAGTGATCCAGACATCACTTTATTCTCCCAACGAGAGACAACGCAAGAATCTGCCTTGGTGGGCAAAGTCTTTCTTGGAGTCGCATCAGCAGAAGCACTTGTCATTCTTCTTGTAGTCGCATTTCTCGCAAGCTGGTACCGGGCTCTCATTGCTGCAATAGCGATCTTTGGCATTCTCATTTTGACGTATTATCAGATGCAGGTTGAACCAACAAAAGCACCTCACTCATTGACTAGTCAAGAACTGAACTACCCTCGCCTTGAAGGCGAGGGGTTCGGAGTATCGTCAATTCGAAATTGACTATCATCATGAACCGGTTCGCCCTCTTGCTCGCTGATGTAGTCTTGGATCATGGCGTCGGTAATCGTCCCGGAGCTGACC
>JACOSB010000058.1 GCA_016179105.1 Candidatus Acetothermia bacterium | reverse complement strand
TTTGTGGCACTTGGGATCGCGGATCTTCCGCAAGGTGCTCAGCCACACGATAGCCGTCTGGTTGAGCCTCCAGCGCGGAGGTGAACCCCTCCAGTTCGACCATTTGCTCGCTCATTAGAAACTTGCACATGGGGTTAGCTTGGTCATTGATGACCGAAGTTATCGTGCGCTTGCTGAACTTCATTCGATGAAAAGGAGCAGGCATGATTGATGTTGAATCGACACACACACATCTATGGAATCGACGAGCGTTCTTGCGTGCAGCAGGAATCTTGGGTCTTTTCAGCCCTTTGATGCTGCTCGCGGGATGCCAACACGAAAAGAAGCAGTCGAAGGCTGGTTCCGTCTCATCGCCCCCTCAGAACGGGGCGAGGGTCCATGCAGTGAAGATGGTGAGCCAAGAAGATAAGCACTTCTTCGATCCGGATCGGCTCTGGATTCAGCCGGGAGATACAGTCAAATGGGTCTTACAATCGATGGTCCATACGACGACAGCATACCATCCCAAGTTCTTCGACAAGCCGTTGCGAATTCCCGAAAAGGCTGAGCCTTGGCATTCGGGAGTGCTTCTTGAGCCTGGGCAAAGTTACGAGCGCAAGTTCGAGGTGGAAGGAGTCTACAACTACTACTGTACGCCTCATCAATCCTTAGGGATGGTCGGGATTATCGTGGTGGGCAAACCCGTAGATGGTCCAGGCCTTACGCTCCCTCAGAGCATGCCCAATATGGGAAGCATGATGATGGCGGGCATGCTCTACGAGCCAGAGATCAAGAAGCTCACGGAGCTGGTCCAATGGGCAAAGAAGCTCGGCACATAAAGCGAAACATGCATCAAAGGAGAATGAAACATATGATCTTAAGAAAAGCTCTGTTATTCGTTTTGGCAATAGCAATAGTTGGAATATTAACAATCGTAACCAATAGCCCTACGACGGTGCTAGCTCACAAAGACAAAGTTGTCGATCAGACGATCGAGCTGACCTTGAGCGATTTTTTCTACCAAGCCAAAGGAGCTGCTAAGAACGCTCCCATCACCGTCAAAGCCGGGCAACTTGTTCGGTTCGTATTAACGAACCCGAGCAAACTGGTGCACGAGATGCATATCGGGCGCAAAGCCAACACCAAAGACCAACTCTACGATGAATCGCTCGACGACATGTATGACTCGGTGTGGCTTAACCCAGGTCAGTCAGCAGAGCTTTGGGTGAAAATCCCGGACAAGCCTGGAGAATGGGAACTCGGTTGCTTCCACGAGGAGCACTATAACGCAGGGATGAAGACAAAGCTGATCATTCAGCCCAAGTCCTAAGCCCCTCCCGCATCCTTGAGGCGCAAATGGGGAGAGCGAAGCAGCTCTCCCCAAACGCCTCTGACATCATAAGGAAGGAACACACTATTTATGCAGATCAAGCAGATCTTCTCGAAAACACTTGCGACACTGATTGGCAAGAACGAACCTTCGAAAGCTCAGTCACGCACTTTGAGCCGTCGCTCGCTCTTGCTGGGCTTGGGCACCGGATTAGGCGCAAGTTTGTTGGTTAGTCAAGGCAGCCACAGCAGCCAGATCACTACTTCTGTTGCCTTGCCCTTGCCGTATCGCAGCCACCACAGCGGTCATCATGCTGACCAGCATCCGATTGGCCCGGCGGGGCACGCTGTCACGGCCCGTACTAAGAAGCTCAACCCGATGGCTGTACTCCAAAGCTTCGACTACGGGAAAGTGAGCTACATGGCCGACGGCAGAACAGTCCGAGATTTTACGCTCGTGGCCGCCGAGGAAGAAGTCGAGATCGCTGAAGACATAGCTTTCGAAGGGTGGATGTTCAACAGCCACATACCGGGGACGACTTTGCGATGCACGGAAGGCGACTACGTCCGGGTTCGTTTCATCAACCAGACCGAGCGGCGACACTCGATCCACATCCATGGCTTCAAGCCTTCTGAGATGGATGGCGTCGAACCAGTGCAGCCGGGTGACGAATTTGTCTATGAGTTCGTGGCTGAGCCCTTCGGACTTTTCCCTTATCACTGTCATATCCGGCCCGTGAATGAGCACATCCAGCGGGGGCTTTATGGCGCGCTCCTCATTGACCCCAAGACGCCTCGCCCCAGGGCTCACGAGCTGGTCATGGTACTGAACAGCTACGATCTCGACAGCGACCAAAAGAACGATCTTTACAGTGTCAACGGCGTTGCCGAGTATTTTTTGGAGCACCCGATTCCGCTCAAGGTTGGCGAGCTGACCCGCATCTATCTGCTCAACATGGTTGAGTTCGATCCGGTGGTCTCCATGCACCTTCATGCGATCATGTTCAACGTCTACCGGAGCGGTTCCTGGCTGACGCCCCACGAGTACACGGACATCGTGACATTGGCGCAGGCGGAGCGGGCAATCCTGGAGTTTAGTTATAAATTCCCGGGGCAGTATCTGTTCCACCCGCACCAAACTTTGCTTGTCGAGCGCGGCTGTATAGGTCTCTTCGAGGTGACTACGAGTTGATCGCTGTGTAGACTTAATCAAAAAGGGAGTGAACTTTATGCAGAAGGAGAAAGGCAGTGAGCACACAACGAAGCGATCAGATGGGAAGAAGATCTTTGTCTTCGCTGCGGTGGCCGTCGTCTTCATCGGCGTCGCCGTCGCTGCTTTCATTTGGATGAACAACGGTCAAGGTGGCCAGAAGTCGGGGCAGCTCACACCGGTCACGAATTTCTCCCACATTCATGGACTGGCGGTCGATCCAACAAAACCCAATGTACTGTACGTCGGGACTCATCTTGGTCTTGTCCGCGGCGAAAACGATACGAACTGGAACTGGGTTGGAGATTATCGCGCCGACTTCATGGGCTTCACCATGCACCCCAAGGGCAAGGTCTTTTACGTGAGCGGGCACAAGGTGCCCGACGCGCCCTTCATGGGAGTTGCGCGCTCATCAGACGGTGGCTTCACCTGGGAGATCATCGCCCTGAAGGGGAAAGTCGACTTTCACACGATGACCATCAGCCAGGCCAACCCAGAGGTCTTGTACGGCTGGTACTATCGCGATGGAAAATTTTACAAGAGTACGGATGGGGGCAGGAGCTGGCAGAATCCGAGAGCCCAAGGACTGAGCAATAATGTAGTCGTTTTGGCCACGGACCCGGTCGATGAAAAAACGCTCTGGGCGGCTACTCAACAAGGCCTCTATCGCAGCGTGGACGGTGGCGAGAGTTTTCAACTGAAAAGTTTCCGAGACGAGACCGTCATTGCCATCGCCATCGACCCTACGAATGCTCAGATACTGTACGCATCGATACAGTCTGGACTGCGCAAGAGCACCGATAGCGGCCAAAGCTGGCAGCCCATTGGCGGGGATATGGCAGATGTTGTAGACCATTTAGCGATTGATCCTACGGATGCTAAAATTATCTATGCCGCGGGCGAGTCGGCCATCTACAAATCGACAGATAGTGGAGCGAGTTGGAAGCTGGCCAAGCCGGCTGAAAGAGGACACTGACATGGGCGGTAGCTCAGACGGTGCTGCCTGGCACACGACACTTTGAGAAAAAACACAAGGGAGGTAACCTTATGAAAAATGTGATACGACTTCTCGTCTCGGTTGGCTTGATGGTAGGACTTTGGGCCAGCATGGGTTTCACGAGCTGGGCAAACTTGGTCGTCTCGGCAAACGCCGAGGACCGAAAAGCACTCGAAAAAATTTTAGAAAACAGCACGGGGCTTGATGTCACCATCGACAGCAGTGGCAGAGTCTCGGTGTCCAGTGCAAGTGCTCCTGTGGGCAAGGCCAAGTTTACGGAGCTGTTCCGGGGTGTCATCAGCGACAGCACGGTGCCAGTGACGCTCGTCGTCGGGCGCAACGTAGAGAATGTCTTAGTGGGCAGCTTCGAGGGCGACGGTAAGCAATTGATTGATTTGGATGACATCGAGAAATTTGAGGTCGATGGCACGAAAGGTCTGAACACCCAAGCGAGCAAAGTCATTCACGAGATTCGCGAGGCTTACGAAGCCAAGAAGAACAAGCTGATCTATGATGAGGCGCACAAGCGCGCGCTCGAAGCCGAGAATGCAGTGCTAAAAGACCAAGGATCGGGCAAGCGAGCTGTAGCGCACGAGGACTGTCAATTCCCCAACGGCGTAGGAGAGTTTAAGCTCTTCTTGGGCTGGTCGCTCGGCGACGGGACGGCGGGCTTTGAAAAATACGAGGGCAAGGTCGAGTTCAAAGAGAACAAGCGCCTCGTGCAGCTCTCCAAAGTTTCGTTCGTCAAGACGAAGGTCGTTGCGCTCTCGGGCACGCCCGTAACCAGCTGGGGAGATGTGGCGCCGATCTGTCTCTACCAGGAGCCAGATAAACAGGAGAAGACGGGTGTGATTCCCTTACCGGGCGTGGAGCCTGCTAAGATTGGGCCAGAAATAGGACAATTTGCGCCGAACTTTCTCTTACCCATGTACGAGGGGAACTTGTTGCGGCTATCCAACCTGCGCGGTAGAAAAGTGATCATCAATTTCTGGGCGACCTGGTGCACCCCGTGCATCTTAGAAAAACCACTCTTTCAGCATATCGTTCACGAAGCTCGCCCGGGGAGAATTTTGCTGATAGGCATCGACATGGGCGAGACGGCGGACGACATCTACATCTTCATCCAGACCATCCTGAAGACGCAGGGCTTACTCATGACCTACCCGTACGTGCTGGACTCGTTCCCGCCATTCGAGGTGGTGCGAACCTATAAGCTCACCACCCAGCCGGTCAGCTTCTTCATCGATGAGCGGGGAGTGATTGTCTATGTCAAGACTGGAGCTTTCACCAAAGAGGAGCTGGAGCAAGCGGTCTCTGACTTCGAGAAACAGTAATTAGATCTGTCTAATGCCGAACGGCAAGACACGGCCTAGATGAAGTGTGCTGGCATGGCCAACAATGAGATCCTTCTCTTAACTTTCTTCGCCGGTATCGCGGCTTTCTTTAATCCCTGCGGGTTTGCTCTGCTCCCAGCCTATGTCTCGTACTCGCTGGCCGGTGGGCTGTCGGCCAATACGTGGGTCCGCAGTGGGCTCATGGGTCTTCTGGTGGGAGGGGCGACGAGTGCGGGCTTTTTGACTGTCTTTGTGAGCGTCGGGCTCGTCTTCAGCTCGGTGGGTATGAAGATCATGAAGTACATGCCTTGGCTGGCTCTCGTTGTCGGAGGAGCATTGGTTATGCTTGGCCTGTGGATGCTTTTTCATCAAAGCCTCTCAATCACCAGCTGGCTGGAGTCGTGGGCCGCGCGCATCTCATCCCGCGCTAGCTCTTCCCAAGGGGGAGCGCCTCGACGAGGCGTTCGCTTCTACTATCTCTACGGGATTGGCTACGCGATCTGTTCCATCGGCTGCACGCTCCCTCTCTTTTTGGCCTATGTCGTCACGCTGAGGACCGACAGCTTCTTCGGCGAGATGATGAAATTTGTCTCTTACGCGGCGGGCATGACCTTGATGATGCTCTTGCTCTCGCTGGCCCTGGCCTATTCTAAGGGAGCATTCCGTAAGTCGCGCCCGCTAGTGATGACCGCGAGTGTGCTTGTACCTCTCTTGCTGATCTTGGCCATCGTCCAATTGCCCAAGCCAGCTCAAGCGGTGGCTGGCATGCTAAGTGGCACGAACCAGATCGTCGTCCCAGCGTTCGCAGCGGCCCTGGCGCTGATGTTACTCTTCTGGGCGTGCGGCTGGTTGAAGCTCTTCCAAGCAGCCAACGCGCTCATCCTCGTGGGAGCCGGGAGCTATTTGATTTGGTATCAATGGCACGGGGGGTTGATTCATTTTTAGTTCTGATCAGCTTCATTGACCAGCATCGTTGCCCAACATGACCAACATCATAGCGCGGCGAAGGCCTTAGTCATAAAGTTACATTAGACCTACCCCTTTGGGGATGAAAAAAGGAGTTGTTCAAGATGAAGGAAAACTTAGTGACAATCGTCGTCTCTGTCCTGGCAGGGTTGCTGATCAGGTTCTTAGTCTGGGGCGCGACCACAGCGTGGGGCACTGGACAGCCAGTGCCAGCGATGATGAACAGTAACGGCATGATGGGCAGCACAATCAATAACGGGCCAGGAATGATGGGATCTGGCATGATAGGCCAAGGCATGATGAACCCAGGACAGATGCAACACATGCAGGACATGATGAACTCTCCCGAGCACATGAAGATGATGTCAGAACACATAACTCAGGGTCAGGAGATGATGAACAGTATGATGGGCATGATGCACCAGCACATGATGGTCACGCCCTCCGACGAAAAGAAGTGAAACCAGAAACGTAATATAGGGTAATATCTAATGTTCGAGGAGCGTCTGGAAAGAGACAGTCGTCCTTGAACGCGTAGAAGTGAAGGAGTAAGATCTCTTTAACATGACAAAGCGGTTTCTGAGCAGCTTAGGGACTGTGATACTGCTGCTGGTCATAGCTGCCTTGCAGATAGGCATCTTGCAGTCTGTCCAGATGGTTGTCGGGTATTCTCTATCCCCTCAGCCCAGCTCCTCGCACCAACAATTTGGTCCCCAAGAAAATTCTTCAGAGGCTGAGTCTGGTTGTTGCCCGAAGGCAGGAACCCCGATGGGCTTTTGTGTCCTTTCGGGCCAGTGTGTTCTGCACACTGCCGAAGTTGCAGCGTCCTCGCACCGGCCCGTCGCTCCTTTACCTATCACCGAATTGACCTCTCCTGAAGGAACAAATCTTCTTCTCCACGTCAGGCCTCCCATTCTCTCCGTCTAAATTAACTCTGTAAACTCGCCCAACGTACCCTGTGACATTTCCTACTGGTCTTTGAGTGGGCGAGGCAAAGCTCTTTAGGTTGTCTCAAAAGCGACTAAAAGATCCTTTTGAGCAGGAGTCCAGCATGAAGGAGAGTGACTTAGATGCAGATGCGAATGAGTCGGAAAGTTTTGGCTACCGTTGTTCTGGCAGTGGTGCTTGGGGGCGGTCTGTTATTGGCGGGCAACTACGCGGTCACCAGCTATGTCATCGCATCGGCCCAGCGAGCGAATATGGGACCGATAAACCCGATGGTGAGCGGACAACCCAGCAGCATGATGGACCAAGCGACGATGAACAACTCGGACATGATGAGCATGATGGGGCAGAGCTCGATGGGCTCTGAGATGACGGACATGATGTCGATGATGCAAATGTGCCAGCGCATGATGGATATGATGGGAATGGAGCAACAAATGATGAGCTCTGGCATGATGACGATGCGGCAAGGGCAGAAACCCCTCTCGCTCGATCAGGCCGTCGAGAAAGCTCAAGAGCACGTGCAATCGCTGAACAATCCTGACCTAGTGCTGGCCGAAGTGATCGAGTTCGACAACCACTTCTACTTCGTCACCAAAGAGAAGAACGCAGGAGTTTATGCCTTTGAAAGCCTCATGGATAAGCGCACAGGCTTCGTGCATCCCGCGCCGGGACCGAACCTCACGTGGAGCACTAAATACGCCATGCCTCGTACGATGGAAGACATGATGGGCATGGGACAAGGAATGATGGGCTCAATGTCGAATGGGATGATGTCAAGCATGATGGCAGGTCCCACGCCGATTGAACCCACAGCTGACATGCCTATTTCCCCGGAACAAGCCAAGCAGATTGCAAGCCGGTTCTTAGAGAAGTTGGCGACTTCGATGTCCCAGATGCCGATGATGCAGATGCCCATGCAGCCTGCTCCGTTGCAGGGGGCTGTGCCGGGCGAGAAGGTTCGCAAGTTCTACGGCTATTACACTCTCGATCTGCTCAAAGACGGCAAACTGGCGGGCCTGCTGAGCGTCAATGGCTACACCGGACAGGTCTGGCATCATGCCTGGAATGGCAACTTTGTCGGCATGAAGGAAGTGGAGAAGTGAAATGGATCGTCGGACTTTCCTGAAGAGCCTAGGAGCTGTCGGAGCGCTTAGTCTGGGAGGCATCTTGACCGGATGCAAAGACCAGCTTACGGGTGCATCCACTTCGTTGGAACAACTGCCGTCTGGCCCCCCAGCTGATGGCATTCCCAAGCTCACTCATGGGGAGATTCAGCTGGTCGCTAGGCCGACGCGGTGGGAGCTGGCTCCGGGGAAAGTCGTAACGGCTTGGGGCTACAACGGTCAAGTCCCAGGACCGGAGATCCGCGTCCGCGAAAGAGAGCAAGTCCGGGTCGTCTTGACGAACGAATTGCCCGAACTTACCACGATCCACTGGCATGGCATCAACGTGCCTAACGCGATGGATGGGGTGCCTTTCGTTACTCAAGAGCCGGTGCCATCGGGCGGTCAGTTCATCTATGAGTTTATCGCGAAGCCCGCCGGCACTCGTTGGTACCATACACACTTTAACGAAAAGGACCAGCTCGAGAAAGGTCTCTACGCACCATTCATCATTGAACCCAGCAACTCCCAACAATATGACCGTGAGTTCACGCTCGCGCTCGATGACTGGAACACCGGTGCCTCGCCCTCGGTGTCTTCCGGTAATTCAGGCATGGGCGGAATGATGGGCGAGATGATGAGCCACATGATGGGTGGACAGATGGGCAACATGATGGGCGGTCAGACTCCTAATTATGACACGTACACTATCAGCGGCAAGGCCTGGCCTGCGACACAACCACTGCTCGTCCACAAAGGTGAGCGCGTGAAGCTGCGGCTGATTAACGCCAGCGCGACCGAAACCCACACAATTCATCTTGCAGGGCACGCGCTCAAAGTTACCCACACCGATGGCAACGCGCTGGCTAACCCGGAGGAAGCAGACGCTGTGCGGCTCGCCCCCGCCGAGCGCGTCGATGTCAAGTTTTTCGCTGACAACCCCGACATCTGGGAGTTGCGTTGCTTAGATGGAGATCACGCGCAGCGCGGGATGAAGACCGTGCTGCAATATGAAGGCTTTTCCAAATCGGCTCGATCGCGACCCGCCATGGATCGGGCGTTACGCGTCTGGAGCTATGCAAATCAGAGTCAAGGAATGATGAGCATGAACATGTCATCGGTGATGACGCTGGTAGGCGCAGATGGAAAATTCTCGCTCACGCTTAGCGGCGGGATGATGATGAACCCAGACGTCTGGACGATCAACGGTCGGACTTATCCGAACACCGAACCGCTCTGGGTGAAGCAAGGAGATCGTGTTCGGGTGAAGCTGTTCAACATGAGCATGGAAAGCCATCCGATGCACCTGCATGGCCATACATTCCGCGTCCTGAGCATCAACGGTCAGCCTTCAGAGTTGCTGAAGGACACTGTCAATGTCGGACACATGGAGACGGTCGAGATCGAATTTGACGCAGACAATCCGGGCAACTGGTTCTTCCATTGCCATAAGCCGATGCACATGGAGGGCGGCATGATCAGCTTGGTGAAGTATCGTTGACCCTGCGAAAGCGAGGCGTGTATGTGTCATTTGCTTCTCATGATGCCACTGATCGGCTTAGGCGTGTTCGCGATTCTGCCTTGGTCGCAGGCCCTGCCGATCTATCTAGTGATCACCGTCCTCTCGCTTTTCCTGTACTGGAAGATTCTGCAAGCGATGCGAGCACCGGTGGCCATCGGGCCAGAGAGTCTTATAGATGGCATCGCTGAAGTTGTCAGTGCTCACGATTCGCAGCCTCAAATTCGTTACCGCAGCGAGTTGTGGAGCGCGGTCTGCCAAGATAAAAGCGAAACGCAACTCCTGCGGTCAGGAGAGAAGGTGCGAATCGTCGATTTCGAGGGAATGAAACTCGTCGTGCGCAAGATAACTGAGTCTACAGAAAGAAGTTCATATGGTTGATTTTGTTAACAACAAGCCAGTCAATCGATCAAGAAAGGAGCGAGCATGAAACGATTGAAAGATGTCTTTCGGAGTTGTCTGAATCCCAAGTTTCTCATAATAGCGGGTGCTGTGTTGATTGCGGTCTTCATCTTCTTCCCGCCATTGAGGAGCCTAGCTATCGGTTATGGACTCTTATTGCTGCTCTGTCCGTTGGGAATGTTCTTCGCAATGCGGCTCATGATGAACACGGGGAGTCAGCAAGGGATGGGGCACGTTGTTGAATCGACCAGCACAGCAGGGGCACATCGTCCAGAGGCGCCGCCGACTCAGGACGAACGCCTAGCCGTCTTGCAAACCCAAGTGGTCGAACTAGAGAAGCAGATCGCTGCCTTGAAACGCGAACCGGAGGAGATCTCTGCAGCGAATGGCGCAGCAGCGCCTCACACAGCAGAGCGAATGAACCCTGCAGCACAGCCTGCGGAAACACCTTATCTTCTGAAAAAAGGAGAAGAGTCTCTATGAATCACAAAGCGCTTTGGATTGTCGGAGTAGTAGTTGTAGCGGCATTGATTGGTGGGGGCTTGCTCTTCTCGCAGCTCTCTCGCTCCAACGGCAATTCGGCTCAAGCCTCTAACGCTCAGGCGACCGGAGGCACGCCATCCCTGCAAATCGAAGCCACCGATCTGGACTTGGGCACGTTAAGCGTCAGTGAAGAGCGAGCAAAAGAGATCAAGCTCACCAACAGTGGGACGGGGCCGCTACAGATCTCGAAAGTGAATACCTCTTGCATGTGCACGTTTGCCCAATTGGTCATCGATGGGAAAGAGAGCCCTGAGTTCAACATGACCATGCACATGTCGGCCCAAGAAATCAACTGGGTGAGCACACTTCAGCCGAAGCAGAGCGCTACTCTGAGAGCTATCTATCGGCCCAAGCTGATGCCCGTGAAAGGCCGAGTCGATCGCGAAATTCAATTCAATACCAATGACCCAACTCATCCCCAGGTGAAGGTCTACCTCAAAGCCATCGTACAAAACTAGAGGAGCGTACTCTCATGAAGAACACCAAATGGTTGATTTTGCTGATCGGGCTCGCCGTGGTTGGCGGAGGGGCCTTGGCTGCTTACGTAGCGTGGGGGCCGTCGCGCGCCAGCAATGCTGCAAGCTCGACGACCGTTGAGAAGGTTGCAGAGCCATCGACACATTCCCCGGCGGAGTCGGATCATTCCCATGAGGAAAACTCCGAGTCAGCTCACGCAAATGACGCTCTCGGCGGCCACGCGCATTTCATCGCGGTGCAGCCGAGGACGAACCGCTTACTCATGGGAGCGCATAACGGTCTCTGGCAAAGCATAGATGAGGGCAAGAGTTGGTCGAGGATCGAAATCCAAGGGAAGCTAGACAGCACCGATTTCATGAACTTCGTCATCGATCCAACAAATGCGAACGTCATGTACGCCGGGGGTCATGATCTTGCGGTGGTCAAAAGCACCGACGGCGGCCGAACCTGGACGAAGGCCAACACCGGGCTGGCGGGCACCGACATCCACGCCCTTACCTACGACGCACGCTTCCAGCGGCTCTTCGCCTTCTCGGTCGACTATGGCATCTTTGAATCGAAGGATGGAGGCGCAAGCTGGCAGCGCAAGGACGACGGCCCCCGCAACCCCAACGTCCAGTCGTTCGCCTTTCTGGATGTGCCCACGGACATGGAGCAGAGCATGGGAAAGGAAAATCGCGGGTATTTGTTCGCGGGCACGGCGGGCGGGGTCTTCCGCGCGAACCCCTGCTTCTGCGGCTGGACCCCGATGGGGGAGAAGCTTTTCCAGTACGCGACCACTTATACGCTGATCGTCAACCCCTCGGACAACATGATCTATGCCGGCACGAAGGACAGGATCTTCAAGAGCGCTGATGCCGGCGAAAAGTGGGTGCAGCTGCTCAGTGGTCAAAAGATCGTGGGAATCGCTATCAACCCGACCGATTCCCGAATCTTGTACGCGGTCAGTGAAGGCGGAATCGTCTTCCGGAGCCAAGACGGAGGTGCCAACTGGGAGCGTCGGAACTGATGTTACCAAGCTGACGAAGGAGCAAGAGCAGATGCCCTCCCCAAGCGGCATAGACATGCAGGCTACATCCTTGACCAAAACCCGCTACGACCGCATTGCCCCTGTCTACGACTTGATAGATTTCTGCTGTGAGTGGGTCGCTTTCAAGCGATGGCGAAAGCGGGTCTGGGATCAAGCGGAGGGCATTAAAATTCTGGAGGTGGGAGTAGGCACCGGAAAGAACATGCCCTATTACCCGAAGAAAGCTCAGATCATCGGCATCGACATCAGCGACAAGATGTTGACCCGAGCGCGCAAGCGAGCCGTACGTCTGGGCACCGAGGTCACACTTCTCCCGATGGATGCGCAGGCGCTCGAGTTCTCCGAGGCGTCTTTCGATTGCGTTGTGGCTACCTTCGTCTTCTGCTCCGTGCCCGATCCAGTGCTCGGCCTGCAAGAAGTCCGTCGCGTCTGCAGGCCAGGTGGAAGGATCATCCTCTTGGAACATATGCGCCCGGAGAACGAGCTCTTCGGGCGACTGGCCGATCTGTTCAATCCGATCTTCGTGCGGCTCTGGGGAGCCAATCTCAATCGGCGCACTCTCGAAAATGTCCACCAGGCCGGGCTGGAGATCGAGCGGGTGGAAACATTGGTCCCGAGCGGGCTGGTCAAGTTGATCGTCGCACGCCCAATAATGAGGAGTAGCTGAGCGATGCAAATAGATCCCAAATTGATGACGCTCCTGTTGCAAGGAGAGAAGCCATGCCTGAGATCGACAACGAGAGATATTCGTTAGAATCTCCCGCGGCGACCCAATTCACTCGGCGCAAGTTCTTCTCCTGGCTGGGCTTTGGGTCGATGGTGCTGGCGCTGGGCGGGTGCGGCACCGGGACCGTGGCATTCCTGATGCCAAAGACGAATCTGGAGCCCAGCACGACCTTCGTAGTTGGACGCCCCTCCGACTTTAAGCCAGGCGACATGAAATTGCTGGAGGCAAAGCAGGTCTTCATCTTCCGCAGTTATTGGAAAGATCTGCAGACGGGTGAAGTGGTGGAAGGCTTTCAGACGATTTCTGGCATCTGCACCCATCTGGGCTGCGCTTATAAACCATTCGGGCCGGCCGATCAGAGCCCGCACGCTAATGGCTGGAAAACGGATCAGGTGCACGCTCACTGCCCCTGTCACGGCAGTCGCTTCAACCGTGCCGGTGAGGTGCTCGCGGGCCCAGCTCCCCGGCCGTTGCCCTTCTATCAGATGTCCTTGACTCCCGATGGTCGCTTGGAAGTAGATGCTAGCAAGATCGTCCCGCCCACGAAATATTTGACGCCCGACGGGAAATGGATCGATGGGCCCCGGCCCGATGGAAAGGACATTAACTTCTCATGAGTGCTGGTTTCAAACGACTTAAGAACGCGAAGAAGAAGACGAATTAATTCTGGAAGAAGGGTGGAGAACTCGTGCGGCTGAATCTCAAGTGGATGATACTCCTGTCGATCGTGGTAGCAGGTCTTGAAGTCGGCCTTCTGGTCAGCCTCCTCTTGGCCCGATTCAACGGCAGGCAACCATCCAGCCACTCTGGGCCGCAGACAGCGTATGAGGGCACTGAACTTGAGGGGCTCGCCCCCGGTTTCCGGTTCGTTGACCAGAATGGAGCCAGCATGGCACTCTCCGACTTTCGCGGCTGGGTGGTCGTCCTGACTTTTCTAGACAATCGCTGTCAGGACGTTTGTCCCCTGACCGCGCTCCACCTGCGCCTGACCTATGAGCGCTTGAAACGAGAAGGAGTCGACGCGTCTCATGTGGTCTTCTTGGGGGTCAACGTCAACGTGGAGGCTAATAAGTCAGCAGATGTGATGAAGTTCACCAAAGAATACGGGCTGGACAGGATCCCAACTTGGCACTTTCTCACCGGCGCGCGGGAAGAGCTGGAGCCTGTCTGGAAGGCCTACGCCATCACCGTCTACCGTCCTCAGGGAGAGGAAGGGGAGATCGTGCACACACCGGGCGTATTTCTCATCGATCAGCGGGGCGATAAGCGCTGGTACATCTCCACTCCCTTATACGATGAGAGCTCTACTGCCCCGTGGACAGGACCCGTCTTAAGCGACCTGCTGGTGAAACAGATTAAGCGATTGATCAAGCCAGGAAATTAATTAAGGTCTTGAAATAGGTGGTTGAAGGAGGACAGTGATTGCACATGAATCTGGAGCTTTTGCCGTTCTCATTTTTTGCCGGAGTGGCCACCTTCTTTAGCCCCTGTTTGGGGGCGATGCTACCCGCTTACGTCTCAACTTATTTGGGTCGGCCGGATGAAGCGGCTGGCAACTGGTGGATGCGCGGCGGACAGGGCTTGACTGTGGGTGCCCTGGTCAGCGGGGGATTCTTGACCAGCTTTGCCATGTTGGGAGGGCTCTTTGGCTTCATCGGCTTGGCCATCGCACGGTATCTGCCCTGGATGGCCGTGCTCGTAGGCCTCTTCATCATGATTATGGGGGTGGTGATGCTGGTGCGCCCCTCGTTTTACCCGTCGCTGGGTGGGATGGTAGGTCAGTGGCTTCAACCCAAGGCAGGACGGAGGCTGCGGTCGTTCTACTTCTATGGAATCGTGTATGCTATCTGTTCCGCCGCCTGCTCGTTGCCGATCTTTTTGGCCGTGATGGCGCAGACTTTTATCAGCGGCGGGGTTGTAAGCAGCCTGTTGAATTTCGCTGCTTACGGATGGGGCATGTCCGCTGTTATGCTGCTGTTTTCCGTCCTGCTGGCGTATTCCAAAGGCGTGGTTTATAAGCTCTTCGCCCCGATCACTCATTGGGTTCAGCGTGCCAGTGGGGCGTTCATGATTCTGGCCGGGGGATATGTGCTTTATTATCTCTTAATCTATGGGCGATATCTGGATGAACTTTTGGGGAAGTTGGGGAAGTGAGAGGCGTGATCAAAAGGCTGTTGCTCATCATGTGCATCCTAACTGATGAGAGCCTCGCGGCCGTGTGGATCGGTCCTGTCTCGAGTGATTAGCTCGTGAAACAGATAGGACAACCAATCAAGACGGAAGTAAACACGCGATAAGCAGTTGTGCAAGCTTATTCTCAGTTGCGTAAACTGAAGTACGATGATTGTCCCAGCGATTTCATTTCAGCATCTGCGCAAAGCCTACAGAAATTTGATTGCGCTTGACGATCTGTGTCTTGATCTCCAACCGGGAGAATTTTTCGGCTTGCTCGGCCCCAATGGCGCTGGCAAAACGACGAGTCTCCACACAATCATTGGTTTGGTCAAGCCAACGGCGGGGCGGGTGCTCATCAAGGACCTGGATGCCGTTCGAGATTATCGGCAAGTTCACCGGCTCGTTGGAATCACCTTCCAAGAATTCGTGCTCGACGCCCAGTTTCTGAACGTCCGGGAGATTCTTATCTACCAAGCCGGCTATTTTGGTGTTTCTCCCAAGCACGCTGGTTCCCGTGCCGATGAGCTTCTCCAGCAATTCGCTCTATGGGACAAACGCGCCTCTCGGGTCCAAGAACTCTCGGGCGGAATGAAGCGCCGCCTGATGCTCGCCAAAGCGCTCATGCACGACCCGGAAATTCTCATTCTCGATGAACCGACCGCCGGGGCGGATGTCGAGCTGCGCCATCAGATCTGGGAGATGCTCCAAGATTTCCACCAGCAAGGCAAGACCATCTTGCTCACGACGCACTACCTCGAAGAAGCCGAAAGACTCTGCGAGCGCGTGGCGATTCTCCAGAAGGGGCGCTTACTCGCGGTCGGCTCTCCGAAGGAGCTTGCGCGACAAAGAGATCAGCACCGTCTCGAAGATGTCTTCTTGGAGCTCATTCGGAGTGATAAGCAATGATCGGATTTCTCACTCTGCTCAAGCGTGAAGTCATGCGGTTTATCAAAGATGCGCTCGACACAATCGCTCCCCCGACGGTCGATGTCATTCTGTATATGCTGATCTTCGGCTTAGCGCTGGGTGCGCGCTTGGGCGAAGTACAAGGTGTTTCCTATATTCAGTTCATGATGCCGGGGCTGATTTTGATGTCGATCATTCGTAATTCGTTCTATAACCCGGCGTACAGCCTCTTTCAGTCACGATGGGATGGGAATATCGCGGACGCTCTCTCTAGTCCTCTTTCTTATACGCAGATGGCTCTGGCGATTATTTTGGGTGGCGTCGCCCGCGGATTATTAGTCGGTGTGCTTGTGCTCATCGCGGCGCTCGTCTTGACAAATTTGCCCTTTGCCCATCCAATTCTCGTGCTCGTCTACGGGCTGTCTGTCTCGATCGCATTTGCCGGGCTTGGCTGCATCGTGGGGCTATGCGCCAAGAACTGGGAAGGCATTAACACTGTGAATGTCTTCCTGCTCGATCCTCTGGTCTTGCTCGGCGGAGTCTTTTATTCGCTCGAGATGGTGCGAGGCATCGCAGTGATCGAGTCCCTCACTCGGCTGAACCCGTTTACGTACATCATCGGGGGTTTTCGCGGTGCACTCCTGGGCACGACCGAAGCAGATGCGATCATTGGCCTCATCCTGGCGCTGGGGCTAGGAGTGGTACTGGTCATGCTCTCTATCCTACTCTTCCGCGTTGGATATCATCTAAAAGCTTGATTGTCAGCGAGTTGCTGTCTCTTCGGAGGGAGTCGCTGTCGCGCGCGAGCGTGCACGCCGGTACGCGGGCAAGAAGTAGCTCCCGACGGCGACAACGAGTTCAGCCACAGACGCTCCGGCCAGGACGAGTACAACTCCGATCACAGAGGAGAGCCACGTGCCCAAACCCACGGAGCAAATTTCGATAGGACGATAGATGGGACCGAGGCCTCCATGCACGCGCCCGCGCACAGAGTCGGGCACTTCTTCTTGCAAGATCGTGTTAAAGATCACGGCGTTCACCGTGCCGATCACACCCAGCAAGCTGAACAAAAAGATCGAGAGCGGGATGAACGTGTTAAGAGCAAACGCGAGCAAGACAACGCCGTCGAAAGAGAGTACCAGAAGCGCAAACGCGAGCTTATTTTTAATGCGATGCCCCCAGGCACTCATCAGTAGCCCGCCCGCAATTCCGCCGACGCCGATGGTCGAGAAAAGAACCCCTACAAGCCATGGCCCCTCGTGCAGCACTTCTTTCACAAAGACATAAATGATCGGAGCCTGCATCGACATGACGAAGACGATCAAACTCTGGTACATGACCACGAATTTTAAGACGTTGCTAGCGAGAATAACACGCCAGCCGGTTGAGAATTCTTGCCAGAATCCAAGTTTCTCTTCTGAAATCTTCGGGGCTTTGGTAGCATAGCCCGACGCGCGAATGAAGAACGTACAGAGTGCCGAAAGACCAAAGCAGCCCGCCGTCGCAAGACAGGCTATGGGAAAACCAGCAAAGGTGACGAGCACACCGCCGAGCGCGGGGCCAGTCATCTGTCTCACGTTCTGCAACGTCGCACGGAAGGAGTTGCCCAGCAGATAAAGATTTCGAGAGAGCAAGTTCGGCAAGAGAGAATTATTCGCCGGCTGAAAGATTGCACTGCCCACCGCGACCAAGAACGCAATAAAGTAAATCTGCCAGAGTTTACTCGCCGAGATGAGCCCAACGACAGCCAGCACATTGAAGAGATCGGCAGCGATCATAATTCTCTTGCGGTCCCAGCGGTCGATAAAATAGCCAGCCATCGGGCTGATGAAGATGCCGGGGATCGCTTCGAGAATCGTCGTGATCCCGAGGTTAAGGGGGCTGTGAGTCAATTCATAGACTTTTGATAATAGAGCAAGAAAGAGAATGTTGTCACCGGCCGCAGCGATGAGATTGCCCGCGGTCAGCAACAAATAGTCTCGGTGTGCGAAGAGTGCACGATAGGGATGGAGCATAGAATAGAATGTGTAGGGGCGAGGTTACCTCGCCCCTACTATAATTCCAGAATTAAATCAACGTTTCTTCATCTCTTTAACCAATAATTTAATCGCCTCTTCACGATAGTCCAACATTCGTCTCGACGACTTTTTCAAGCCCTCTTGCAAGAGCGCGTGCACCACGAACGGAAACGTTGCGGTTACTTCGGTGAAGACGTACTGCGAGTTCACTGTGTAGTCAGCCGAGACTTTGCCCCAGGTGTGTGCTTCGCCGGCTGTGCAGGAACTCAGGCCGCCGTTCTGTACGTGTGCATCGCAGAATTGCACGTCGCAGTCGTAGCCTTCGGTCTCGATCATGCAGATCTGACTGAGGTACGGCTCAGGCTGGAGGCTGTAATTTTTCGGGACACCGCCGCCTAAAATGATGATGCTCAGTTTCTTGCTCCAACGATTTTTCGCGAGCCAGTGATAGGCTCCAAACTCATTGATGTCATCTGCGATGTCTAGCGAAAACTGAAATTTTTCACCGAGTTTTCTCCTGAGATACGCGACGTTCAGAAAGATTGAACCATCTTGCGGCGCGCCGCACAAAATTGGAACTCGGTGGAGGTGTGCTTGCACCGTGAGACTCATAGACTTTTTCGGGTCGCGCTTGTAACGGACTCGTTCGAGCTCAGCGAGATATTTCCCCAAGAGATCGTGAAATTCTGGGGTCGTCATCGAACGCTGGAACGCAGACTTCACGATCAATTCTTGGACGAGTTCGTCGGTGCGATAGAGATCGTCTTCGGGGAAGACCAAATCATAGATGCGCGTGAGGCCGGCTTTTCTTAATTGCAGATCGCCAGCGTTCGGGTCGACGGCATAGAATTCACCCTCGATGAGACGCTGCATGTCGTGATAGATGTTTGCGCCCGTCGTCGTGATGATGTCAACGAATCCAGCTTTGATCAATGGAATGATGCACGTTGAGCCTAAGTCAGCGGGCGTCATTGCTCCGGAGATAGTGAGCACGATCGTGTGATCTTCGATAATCATTCGACGGATGATCTCATAGGCGGTCTCGATCTCGCGGCCAACGAAGGCTTTGAACGCTTTGCGCAAGAGCTCTTGAGTTGATTCTCTTCCGGTGATCGGCTCGCCGCGCACGAGCGGACCAACCGTCTTTTTTGAATTAGAATTTGTCTTTGATTTACTCAAACCAACGCGTGATGGCATAATGATCCCTCCGTGAGTGAGCGGAGTATAACGGATTGGTACAAGCTGGGCAACGCGAGAGTTCTCGAATCACGGAAAACACGGAATATCCACTGAAGACACGGAAGAAAGACGAGCTGTTTCCGTGTCTTCCGCAGTTCCTTCAGTGATTCAAAGCACACTTCAATGGCTCACCCTGAGAAATCTCGCTCACAGGATCAAGGCTCTCTATAATCAAGTAACTCTCAAGCTCAGCTAAGGGGGAAAATGCCCGAACTTGCTTTTTTCAAAGACTTCGCGCTGGTCTTGCTCGCGGCGCTAGGAGGAGGGTTGCTCGCCCATGCGCTCCGGCAGCCGCTCATCTTGGGCTATATTGTCGGCGGCTTAGCGATCAGTCCTTTTACGACTCATGCGGCTTCACCTAACGGACATGCGCTCGATCTCTTGGCCCAAGTCGGCGTGATTTTATTGATGTTCGGACTGGGGCTCGAATTTTCTCTGAGGGACTTGTTGAGCGTGCGGCGGGATGCGCTGCTTGGTGGCCCACTGGGCATTGCGCTGATGATCTCACTAACAGTAGGGGTTGGGAATTTGCTGGGTTGGGCGCTCGAACAATCGCTCTTCGCGGGAGCGATCGTGGCGGTGACGAGCACAATGGTTTTGGTCAAGATGCTGATGGAGCGGCAGGAGCTTGCGACCGAGCACGGCCGCGTCATGGTCGGCATCAGCATCGTCGAAGACTTAGCCGTTGTCGTTTTACTCATTCTGCTCCCGGCGATCGGGCAGGCGCAGCAGGGTAATTTGTTGGGGTTACTTGTAGCGTTTGGGCGTGCCCTTTTGATTCTGGCTCCCGTCGTCTTGCTTGCGATGAGGGCTGTGCCGGCCATGATGGAAGTCGTCGCGCGCACCAAGAGCGTTGAGCTCTTCTTGCTGGTAGCGCTCGGGATCAGCTTGGGTACTGCCGTTTTCACGGCGTCGCTCGGGCTATCGCCTGCAATGGGAGCCTTTCTCGCGGGATTGATTATCAGCGAATCTCCGTTCGTGCATGAGACACTCGCGCGCATTCTACCGTTACGCGATAGCTTTGTTGCGCTCTTTTTCGTCTCCGTGGGAACACTCATCGATCCCGGTTTACTCTTAGGTAACCCCATGTGCGAGTTTTGGAGTTGCCCAGAAAGCATGATTCTCGCTACCTTGGTCCAAGCATCGCATCGACCGAGGAGGAGAATCATGCACCTGGATGAATTCATTATAACGGTCTACCTGCTGGTGGACGACCTCCT
>JACOSB010000061.1 GCA_016179105.1 Candidatus Acetothermia bacterium | reverse complement strand
GCGTGCAGAATGCCGACCTGATCGGATCAGCGCTAGCAGGCTGCGGCGGTCGGAGACCTTGAGCTGCACTCGATGCTTTCTCATGTCTCATTTTAATCCCTCACCATCTACCCATCAATTTCACATGGTTAGAGTACTAGGTTCGGCGTTCCTCTCAGAACTCTCAAGCACTAGGCTCATTGGTTTGTGTACCAAGCGCATTTATGGGAGATCGTTGACCCCGGAGGCGGTCGCGGGCACAAGGCTATTTACCGGATCAAAGGTAAGGCCGAATTCTTGCGAAAACAACAGCATAATAAACTATACAACGAAGCTAAAGACAAAGAAACAAAAACCGCCTTTCAGGACAACTCCGTGTCACTTGATAAAAAATTATCATGGAAATCCGACCGAGAAAAACGGCGAAAGTTTTTCTTTGAGGGCTGGTCAATTCTGCAACCGGAAGCCTACGGCTGGGCCAAGTGCGCTCAAGCGTTTCGTCTCCCGCTTGAAGAGCTGGGTCTTCCCAAGCCGGTAGCCAACACACTGAGCGGGGTGATTCTGTCCCGGCTCAACGGCTTCAGTTGTGATCTCTGCCAAGAGCTATACTCCAAACTGGGAGCGTATCTCTGGAAGTGCAAAGACCGTCTTTGGACAATGCTCGCTCAGGGCGTGCGAAAGCTGTGCACCTGGATCGGCTGGGCCATTTCCCGACTCCTGCAAGGGCTGGAGCCGGAGGAGCCCCAGAGCAAGCGCCAGCATCTGCAAGAGATCAACGAGCGCTTACGGCCAGCGCGTCACCGCAGGCATGGGCATCAGTGCGAATGTTTGAATTGTGAGCGTGAGCGAGTCATGCGAAAGCGTACTGAAGCTGACCGAGCTTATGACGTGGTGCGCGGGCCGTCGGGCGAACGCACATTCCGTAGCTGGAGCGAGTGGGCAAAAGAGAAGTTAGCGGAGAACACACCCAGGTACGATCGTGGTACAATCGCGGTATGACGCCACGTGATCTGAAGAAAGAGCGCCAGTCGCGGCGCCACATTTTCCACGATATCGCAACCCTACGACGGTGGGAAGATATCCCGATTTCGACGTTATGTGCACGAGGTAAATTGTCTTGCATACCTACTACGCAGATAGGTGAGAAAATGTCCGGTTTGAGGAGTGCCCTCGCGGAGGATGTCTCAAACTAGCACTAAGAGACATTTTCAATCCACACAGCATCAGCGTTTCTTGACCATCGCGGCTAAAATCGCTTGTTTCCCGTCTCATACTATGTTATGGCATTATGAGACAAGCTAAACAACCCATCCCCAACCCGGCCGACCCGATCAAAGACCGGCGCTTCATCCGCTCCATCAAAGCCCTCTTAAAGGAAGAAAAAAGCTATACCGAGTATCTCCTCTTATACTAATTCGTCATTGGAATGTCTGGATAAACTGGCGGCAAAGGCTGGCTGGAAGAGCCAATCATTCGGACATTTAGAAAGCAAAACAGTATTACTCACCGAAGCTGTTCTACGGTCTTCATGGGTAAAAATAACCTATCGAGGCGATTGGGGAAGGGTATAAACCCAAAATGAAGATAGAAGTTTCTGGCGTCTTCATTAATCGAATCCACAACAATGGCAAACGAAGCAACCTTATCTGACTGATCCAGGCCTCGATATAAAGCATCCACCAGTAAAAACTCCCCCAATCTCTGTCCCTGACATTCTCGATGCACAGCTAGACGCCCGAGTAGGGTTGCTGGCACATCGGGATAGCGTGGCAACTTTTGGGCTACGCTTGGTGGAAGTTCCCCCAGATGAATACTGAAAGCAGACAAGGTGTAATAGCCGAGCACATTGGGTTGGCCTTTTTCAACGAGAACAAAAGGCACAGCGATTTTCCTTTTGCGATCCTGGTCAGCTTGTTCTCTTAGGTAGCGATCGAGCGACTCAATTCCGCAAGAGAAATTCGAGCGATCGTGTCGTTCCTTGCTGAACGGCTCAATTACATACCTTGCTTTACCGGTACTCGGCATTCAGCGAGACACAGCTCTCTTGTAACGTTTTGCAGCCGCCTGGAGGCGAGCACTAGGGGCAGGAGCGTCCAGGAGGGCAGCCACGAAAACTTCGCGGTCACGCTTCATAAGGCTCGTCTGCTGGTATTCCCGTAAAGTACGAGTTGCAACTTCCTGGGCAGCACTGCACACAAAGTCTGTCGTGGAGCGACCATCGGCAGCAGCAGCCCGCTCAATAAGCTCCTTTAGACTTGGTGTCACCCGTATTTCCAGGCGAGCCGTCTTGGTACTGGTATTTTCCTGCGTTCTAGCAATAGTCATCGTTGATCCTTTCTCGTCGTTGCTCATTGTACGTCAATTTGACGTACAAATCAAGTCTCCGTAAATACAATTCTTTGGTATTCGCGGTTTCCACAGTGATAGATCTCTTGGCGCTTTTTTCAGATCCTCTGGGCGCTCTAAAACAGGCAGCTCATTCTTTATAAATGTGCGCCTATGCAGGGATCTGTCAGAACTCCGAACAAAACCAAATTCCCAGATTTGGCACCTCGCTCCTATTCAACGTTTTTCCAATGCCGCCGGTCCCAAATCAAGCAAAAAGTACTCAGTGCTGACAGATCCCTGATCTCGATCGTGATCCACGCGAATGGCTGGCTTAGTATTACCTGCTTTGTCCATCAGGACGAAGACCGAATAGCGTTTGTGCATGTCGCAGCCGACATATTGTGTCATGCTGCAGCACCGCGTGCAGTATAGCTGCACGCGGTGCTGCAGCGCTTTCATATGATCAGACAGATCCTTCTAAAGAGCAATCACGAACGTAACACAACTAGCTTCTTCATCTCGCTCCTCACGGAGAAATCATCTACCCTTTTTACCTGAACCCAGTAGAGATAAACGCCGTTAGCGACTCTGTGGGAAGCTGTGGCGAGATTCCACTGTAGGGCCCTAGCAGATATTGGGCCGCTGTCGAAAATAACCTTCCCGCGAAGGTCATAAATTTGCAGCTCCCAGCTCTTGACCCGGTCGGGACTTTCCAAGTGAAAGGCTATCCAGCCAGCGGCCTTCGACTCGACGTAAACAGAAGGTACAGCAGAAGTCGAAGCAACTGGACCCCGACCTGCAACACTGGAAGTCGATACCCAAGAACTGAGTGACTCAATGGCAAAATACACGTCCGGGTCGGGTCGAGTGAAGCCCTGGTTCGCGCAATCAAAAGCTTCATTCGCCCCGCTGTGCGCGACGCGTGACGAACGGCTGCCCCCGATGGCGTAGAGTAGGTTCTGGATGGCCACGGCAGATACGCCGACCCGCTCAAACTTCGGGGCAGCCACTTGCTCCCAGCTATCGACGAGAGTGTCATACAACCACGCATCCCGTCGCAAGGGAGAGAAGTTGGCACTGAGCCCATCGAATATAAGGATCTTTTCACCGCAGACCCCCGCCGAGGGCGCGACACGTTTGTTAGGCATTTTTGCTACTTGGGTCCAAGTATCCATCTCGGGATCATAAGCCAAGATAGTATCAAAGGCCTGATTCTTCTGCGTATTGAACCCTCCGATGATGTAGATCTGATCATGGATGACTACGGTAGCAAAGTCTGCCCGTGCCTCCGGCAAAGGAGCCGCTGGCGACCAATGCCCCGTTCTCGTATCATAGACCTCCACCCCATCCAGGGTTTTCCCACAGCGACGCGATAGGCAATTTTGTCCTCCGATGGCATAGATTTTGTTCCCGATCCGCGCTGCACCGAACGCCGTACGTGGTGTGGGCAGCGAAGGAAGTTGCACCCAGCTGTTCAGAAAAAGATTGTATCGCTCGAAGGTCCCGCTGACTCCCCCGAACTTCGAGGATTGACCACCGATCACATAGAGATAGGGGCTGAAACTAACGGCAGCTGCACCCGATCTTGGTGTGGGCATCGGAGCAAAGTGGACCCACCGATTGGTCTGCGTGTTGTAGGCTTCGTTCAAATCGGAATCTCCCGCTTCGCGGAAGCCCAGTTGGGTCCCACCCAGCACGAAGGCATAGGGGCCTATAGACGTGGTGGCCGTGGATTCTCGGGGAGTGAGCATATCCGGTAGAGTCTTCCAGGTTCGTCCCTGGTCTCGGTTATCTCCCCAAGCGAGGTAGAAGTTTTCTGAGCTCGCGGTGATATGCACGTAGTCGCCCATATAGCAGGGACGGAAGCGATCGAAGTTGGGACTCAGGGGCGGCACTTCCGATGAAACCGAGGTCACTCGCCGGTTGGGCAACCAGGTCCGTCCGCCATCGTGTGAGACCGCCATGTATACGTCAAAACTCAAGTTCTTCGGGTCGTTACGACGGTCATACCAGATGATAGCTACCGTCCCGTCTGGGGCGACTGCCAGCGCGGGTAACCATTGATCGGTGGAAGTGGTATCATCGTTGACGCGTAGGGGTTCTGTCCAGCTGTGGCCGTCGTCGCTCGACCGCACGAAATAAATGTCAGACTGATCGATCCCCGCTGGGTTGCTATTATACGCCAGATAGACCTCGCCGTTGCGAGGGTTGATTCCCAGAGTGGGAAACTCAAAGCCGGCATCGACGAAACCGTTTAAAATGCGACGACCCTGGCAGGTTGCCGGAGAGGCTTGCTCTCCGATGAACTCGACCTTCGCTACCAGCGTGTGATCAACGCCGTCTCCCCCGAACGAACTGCCTCCATCGATCGATTTAGAAATCTGTATCCCCGGTGTGTTGAAATCTCTCCAAGCCACATAGACTTCGCCCTGGGGCCCTACGCGCGGGATGGAGCCTTGCACAAGATGGCCGGGCGGAGAGAGGGCAATGGCCTGCTCGAAACTCAACCCTCCGTTGGTAGACCTGGCAAACATAATTTGAGAACCATCGCTCGTGAAGCGCGTCCAGCTGACATAAACATTGCCGTCGAACCGACCGCCGGTCGCATCCACACCGATGAATTCTTTGTCTTGAAAGCTATCCGGATTGCTGACATTGCGGCTGGCATCCACTGGCAAACTGAAGGTGCGCCCGCCGTCCCTAGACTTTGATACGCCGATGAAAGCGATACCTTTCTCATCCGTTGAAATCTGGGAGAAATAGAAGTTCCCCTGCCTGTCAACGGCAATATCTGGGTCACCTAGATTCGCTCCTCCGTTCACCGGAGCTAGGACGCCGGCATCGGTGAAATGCTGGCCCCCGTCGTTTGAGTAACCGTAGCCGGTGGTGCTGGAGGTCTGGGCAATATGGCCAGCATCGTTCCAGCCGATCACGACATTTTGTCCGAAAACGGCCACAGCGGTTTCACTTTGAGTCGTGCCAGATGGGTTTTTATCTTGAGAGCGATCGTTCACTAGAATATTAAGACCTGCAAGACTGTGTGCCTCCGCACCGAGATCAGGTAAGTCCGCTCGATCACCAAACTTTAAGAGCAAATAGAGCTCAGCCGCACTCGAAAGATAAGGCCTCACGGGTGAATCGAGCAGCCATTTGTAGTGGTCCCCCGGTAGTGAAAACGTGTCTTGCGCGTCAACCCAATTCACAAACACGAACATCCAGACTACTGCGGCAATGAGTGCCGTCGGCATCCACTTCAAAATCTTCATCTTTAGTTTGCCTCCTCGCTTACCGGTTTAGTGAGTTATTATAACAGGGATTCCAAATTTCCTGCCCATCCGGTAACTCCCCCGCGGATCTGTCAGAACTGGCTCATACTCAGTTTGGACAAGGATTTTCCTGAGTGGGGTATTGCGCTTCAGGCTATCTGGAACCTATTCTCAAGGTCACTAAAGCGTGCCAATACCCACTCATAAATTTCTCTGATCAATGGACAATCTCTTATAACCATCCAGCTCTCTTTGACGCAGAATTCCTTGGACATATGTATCCAACTCTTCCGGCTGAAGCCACACAAATTTGCGACGCCCTTTGCTACCGATCCGTCCCCAGTGCTGCACCAAGAACGGCTCTCCCCACAAATCCACCGAGAGACTCAACGTGTAAAAGCGGAATCGATTGTTCGCCGGATCAATCGACTGCCACCGCAAGGTATTACCCATAAATGCCTTCCATCTTCTGTTCATAATCTTCCTGCATGTCATCGACCGAGGGCTTGCCGTAGATGTCCATCGTCGTCTTGATGGAGGCATGGCCCAGCTGGTGCTGGATGAACTCAATCCTCTGGCCTGCAGCTCTGGCATTTCTTCCATAGCTGTGTCTGAGCAAGTGAGGGTTGATATGTTTCAGGCGAGGGTTCGGGTTCACGATCTTGGCAGCTTTACCCGCCTGAGCGACAATCCGGTTGATCTGGGCATTGTTGAAACGGCTGCCCTTGTTCGAGACAAAGACCGGCCCGTTCTGCTGGTTGCCGATCAAGTGCGTGAGGTCGGCCAGCACACTTTGAGAGACCACAACGACACGGCTCTTACCGCCCTTGCCGTTGCGGATGTGGATGCGCCTTCTTTCGAAATCAACATCCTGAATATCCAAGTCTCTGACCTCAGCACGCCTCATGCCGGTGTAGGCCATGAGCTTGATCAGGCAGCGGTTGCGGAAGTTTGTACAGGAGAAGATGAGCTTCTTGATCTCGGCGGGCTTGAGGGAGTACTGCGAAGATTTCTGCTGGGTCTTGGCCATAATATAACTCAAGTTGCTACCAAAGAGGTGGGAAGGAAGCAAGTTCCTCCGGGAAGTCGCTAGAAGGTTTCTGAGCGAGAAACTTTCTATCGAACCGGAGGAACCGATGCCCTATTGTATCGTAGCCATCTACTGTGTTTGCGATGACTTCTGGAAAGCCTTGTGCG
>JACOSB010000060.1 GCA_016179105.1 Candidatus Acetothermia bacterium | reverse complement strand
TGGGGATCCAGATCAAGTGAACCTTCAGATCATGCTTCGTGTGCGCTCCCAGGCGATACTTTCGCACGCGACCATATTACCACAAACTTCTCTTCGCCTGAAGGCGAGGGGTTTCGACCATCCCCGCAGGGGACACTAACTCCGTTACCCAATCTAGTTTGTTCTTGCCCCAACCTAATTCAGTGCCTCCCTCGCGCCGCTTATTCAAGATATGAGCACTGCTGACCAGCGTCTGCTTGAAGCTACGTCCAGAGAAGGCTGGAATGTTTCGATCCAATACTCGACCAAGATCATAGACTTTGCCCTCTTTAACTAGCTTCGCTGCTTTAATGAACTTGCTGGGAGTGATCTCATTGAGCATCCCAATCTGGTCATTGGCACCGTACTTCGAAGGTTGTTTGTACTTTTTCATGGAAAATCTTTATTTGACCACAGAGCACGCAGAGACCACGAAGACTTATATGAAACTTAAGATTTCTCTGTAGTAAATCTTTCAATTTCTTTCCATGCACGCAATAACTCCGCGACGCCCCACGCTTGAGCAATGCAACCTCGTGGCGTGAACGGTGGGTCCCCGTCAAAAATCTCGCTGACGCTGCCCAAGCCATGTTCTTCCAAATGATGCGCGAATGGCTCCAGATAAGAGCATGCCAACTCCGGATTGCGATAAACCTTCAGGTGTGCACTGATGAACGCTCCGATCAGCCAGCTCCAGACAGTTCCTTGGTGATACGCTTCATCACGCTGGCGCTGGTCACCGCCATAATGTCCAATATATCTTGAGTCATCTGCGGCCAAACTCCGCAAGCCTTTGGATGTGATTAGGTACCTCGCGCAGACATCGACGACAGCTTTCTGCTGCTTTAGGGTTAGTGGGCTATGTAGCAATGAGACTGCGAATAATTGATTCGGGCGCAGGGAAGTATCGTTGCCTTCGGGTCCATCGATGACATCGTAGCAGTAGCCACCAGCTTCGTACCAGAAGCGTGCAAAGCCCTTCTCTGTTGTGTCTGCTAACTTCTCATACTCATCAGCTGGCTTCTTGAGTCGACGAGCGAAGTCAGCCATCGTGTGTAGCGCATTGAACCAGAGCGCGTTGATCTCAACGGGTTTTCCGATGCGCGGGGTGACCACCCAGTCGCCAACCTTTGCGTCCATCCACGTGAGTTGAACGCCTGGCTCTCCGGCATAGAGCAAGCCGTCGTTCGGGTCGACGTGAATCTGATAACGCGTACCCCTCTGATGCCAATTGACAACCTCTTGCAACACCGGGAAGAGTTCTTTGAGTAGCTCGTTGTCGCCCGTGGTTTGATAATAAGCACGAAGTGCTTCGATGTACCAGAGCGTTGCATCGACCGTGTTGTACTCCGGCTCTTCACCGACGTCGGGGAAGCGATTCGGAATCATCCCTTTGTCGACAAAGTGAGCGAACGTACGCAGAATGCTCGCAGCCACTTCAGGGCGTCCGGTGGTGAGCGTCAAGCCCGGTAGGCTGATCATCGTGTCACGCCCCCAGTCATTGAACCAGTGGTAGCCCGCGATGATAGTGCGCCCTTCGGAATCATCGGGCACGGGACGTTTCACGACAAATTGATCGGCCGCCAAGACCAAGTGTTCAATCCAGTTTGGAGCATCTTTGAGTTCACTCTGTTTGATGAGCTTTTGCTCATATTTTTGTCGCTCTGCATACGCAGCGTCTCCATCAAGATTGGGACTCACTTCGGTACTAACGACAAACGTGACCGACTCGCCCGGTTTCAAGAGCGCGATGAACGCTTCGGCGTAGAGATGGTCTTCACGCGACTCTTGACCGCGGAATTCTTCGACACTCAAGAAAAAGTCTCTGTACCAATCGTGCTTTGGCGTCGCATCGGCACGGTCACTGAGCAGATAAAAGGGCATCGCCCCGTCGTACGCGGTCACTCGTAGACCGTGGTTTGCGGTCGCGATCTGCATTTGCCAGTTACCAGCGTGCGTGAGACTGTGAAAGTCGCGATAGTTCACTAGCGTTTTGACAGAGAGCGTGAGAGGTGCACTCGCTCGGTGCAAGCGATACTGGGTATAGGTCGTGTTCGCCCTCGGCTGCATCCAGATCTTTTTCTCCAAGAGCGCATCGGCGAGAGCGTAAGTCCATACAGGCGTTGTGCCGTCAAGATGGAAACGTTCCAAATGGACGCAGCCTACAGAATCGACGACTCCGCTGGTCCAACGGTTTGTGCCAAGTGGGAAGCTCGCACCAGCATAGATGGCTGTCTCGTCGAACTTGGTCGCGAGCAACGTTCGGCCGAGCGGCGGCTTGAGCGCAGCAACCAACAATCCGTGGTACCGGCGTGTGAGCACGCCGGAGATCGTTCCCAATGCGTAGCCGCCGATTCCATTGGTGACAAGCCATTCTTGTGTGCTAGAGAAAGTTAGGTCGCTGCACAATCCACGTCCAAAATCAATCATCGTTTGCCGCCTTTGTAGCGGGGCGAATACAAAGCGATCGCCCCTATCTTACGTTCTCAACACGCAGTTCACGCTGCCCATGCTGCTCGGCTCGTAGCCGTCAGCCATCTCGTCGTTGCACCATTGGTCGCCTTCGCACAGATAGCGAAACGCGAACTTCTTGCCCACAGGCAGAGTCATCGAGGCACTGAAAGTGCCATCTTTGTTCTTCTTCATCGGATGAGCTGCCGGGTCCCAATCGTTGAACTCACCCACAACAGATGACTTTTTGTGTGGGTGATCCTTGGATAGCATAAACGTCACTTTCACTTCATTGCCCTTCTTCATCGTCTCTTTCTTAATCATGTCTATCTTCCTTTCATCATTCCATCTTCGCTAACGATCATGTACGTCTTGATCACATTTTTTCCTTCGAACAAGGTTTTGAGAAGCTCTTGGTAGTTCTCGAGTCCTTTGACTGGATGCGTTAGTAACTTCGAGAGCCAGCCGTGATACGTGACTTCCGAGAGCGCAAAATCGTTGACGGCCATCTCAAAGTAGCCGCGATGCCCGTTCACCATGCCGAGCATGATCTTGTTACCCAAAACAAATTCGCGATTGAGCCGATCGCTCTCGACTTCGCTCTTGCGCTCCCCGCCCGTGACAGAAGCGAGGACCAACGCGCCATTCGCCGCGAGCGCGTGAGCTGCCTCGAAGACAATGGGTGAAAAGCCCGTCGCTTCGTAGATCAGATCAAACGGTCCGTATTTTTTGGCTGCTTCGGCAACGCTTGTCTCTTTGGTGCTGAAGTAACGCACGCCGATCTCTTCCAAAAGTTCAATGTTCTTGCTCGGTTTTTGCGTGAGACCGAACGAGCAGACTTCGAGGCCGCGCAATCGTAGACCCAACGCAGCCAATAGACCGATTGTGCCCGCACCCATGACGGCGGCTTTGCGTGGTCGCCAGACCAAGAGACGCCGCTGTGCTTCGTACGCTTGATAGATGCCTTTCTCGATCACGCTCATCGGCTCGACGAGCACACCGACGTGTTTGAGCCCCTTCGGTACCCTGATCAGATACTCCGGATCGTCCACGTAATACTCAGTTAAGAAGCCGTGGAGCAGATTGATGCCGCGCTCACGGTACACATCGTCCGTCGTCATGTCATAGGTGCCGATTTTGTCGTAAATCGAAGTACCAGACCGTCGCGTCGTTGCCACCACATAATCTCCGAGCTTGAGCTCGCTGACGCTCGGCCCGACTTCGACGACTTGGCCGAAGGACTCGTGGCCGGGCACGAGAAAATCGTAGCCCGCTGGAGCCGCACCATATTCGCCTAAGTTTAGTGTCCCCTGCGGGGATGGTCGAAACCCCTCGCCTTCAGGCGAAGAGAAGTTTGTGGTAATATGGTCGCGTGCGAAAGTATCGCCTGGGAGCGCACACGAAGCATGATCTGAAGGTTCACTTGATCTGGATCCCCA
>JACOSB010000049.1 GCA_016179105.1 Candidatus Acetothermia bacterium | reverse complement strand
TCCGACCAGCAGAGCGGTCCGGGTAGCATCGATGTCGATACAGAAACACCGCGAAATCTTTTTGATGAGATAAACGCTGATTTTCCTCTGTTGAAACATGCTTCTAGACTACTCACCTTTCAAGTCCTGGTCTAGAGCCATCACAATTATGAAACTGAAGGATAGAGTGAAGAGTTAGTAACTTCACAGTTGCGAAACCCTCTCAAATTTGCGATAATTCAGCCCAGTAAACGGGGTGAATTTTTCATGGCAATGTGTCAAATCTGCGGCAAGACGACGGTTTTCGGCAACCAAGTCAGCTTCGCCGGAAACCGCAACAAACGCAGCTTTAAGCCTAATTTGCAGCGCGTGCACGCCATCCAGAATGGCCGCAAGATGCATATCACCGTCTGCACCCGCTGCCTCAAATCCGGACGCGTCCAGAAGGCCATCTAACTGTTCCCCTACACCAACGTCGCTTGCGCCAGGAAGATAGGTCACCATGATTGAACAGTCGCGGATCAGGTTATTCACGATCATGGGCCATATCGACCATGGCAAATCCACGTTGGCCGATCGCATTTTGCAGCTCGCGCACGCCGTGCCCGACCGCAAGATGCGCGACCAGTTTTTGGACCGCATGGACTTGGAACGCGAACGCGGAATTACTATTAAGGCCAAGACGGTCACGCTCAATTACACCGCCAAGGACGGCCAACCCTATGTCCTAAATTTGCTCGACACGCCAGGGCATGTTGACTTCACGTACGAAGTCTCCAAAGCTCTTGCGGCGTGCGACGGCGCTCTCTTGATTATTGATGCAACCCAAGGCGTGCAAGCTCAGACGATCGCGAACTTTTATCTCGCGCTCGAACACAATCTCATAATTATTCCGTTGATTAACAAGATCGACGCTGACGAGGCCGACCCCGAACGCGTCGAAGCCCAAATCGAAGACCAGTTGAGCATTCCCAAAGAAGAAGCGCTAAAAATTAGTGCCAAGCTCGGCTGGGGGATCGAAGAAGTCTTGGAAGCGATCGTCCAGCGCATCGCACCGCCCAAGGGTCATAGTGAAAGACCGTTGCGCGCTCTGATTTACGACTCGACCTTCGATATGTATAAGGGCGCTGTTCCGTACGTGCGCATCGTGGACGGCATCCTAAAGCCGGGGATGCAAATCTACATGATGGGCAAGGGGAAAGAATTTTCGGTCGAGGAAGTCGGGATTTTTACGCCGGACATGGTCTACAAAGATTCGCTCGGCCCGGGCGAAGTTGGCTTCTTCGCTGCCAAAGTCAAGAACGTCCGCGAGATCGGCGTCGGAGACACCATCACAGAGATTTCGCGCCCGTGCGAAACGCCGCTCCCCGGCTATCGCCCACTAAAACCGATGGTCTTCGCTGGGCTCTATCCCACCTCTCCGGGCCAGTTCCATTTGCTGCACGACGCTCTCGATAAGCTCAGCGCCAACGATGCCTCGTTCAGCTTCGAAGAAGAGCACTCGGAAGCTTTAGGCCGTGGCTACCGCATCGGCTTTTTGGGAATGCTGCACGCGGAAATCATCCAAGAGCGACTCGACCGCGAGTTTCAGTTGAGTCTTATCGTGACAGCTCCCAGCGTCGCTTATAAAATTCTCACGACTCATAAAAAAGAAGAGATCAGTTGCGATAACCCCAGCAAATTCCCTCCAGCGGGAGATATCGAATCGGTCCAAGAGCCCTTCGTCGAGATCAAAGTGATTCTGCCGGAACGCTACATCGGCAAGATCATGGAACTCCTGGAGCAACGACGAGGCGCTTACAAAGATATGCAATTTGCGGGCGATGGTCGTGTGTATATTCACTACGACATGCCCCTCGCTGAGATCGCCACCGATTTTTATGACAGACTAAAGGCGCTTTCACAGGGTTATGCCTCGCTCGATTATGAATTTATTGGCTACAAAGTGTCTGATCTGGTGAAGCTCGAAATCCTGGTCAACAAAGAGCCCGTGGACGCGCTCTCAACCATTGTTCACAAAGACAAGGCGTACTATGCCGGCAAAGCGATCGTGAAAAAATTGAAAGAAGAGATTCCGATGCAGATGTTCCCGATCCCGTTGCAGGCTGCGATCGGCAGCCGCGTGATCGCACGAGAGACCATTCCCGCAAGCAGGAACGATATTACGGGTTGGATGTCCGGAGGCGACGTCACTCGTAAGCTAAAACTTTTGGAAAAACAGAAAGTCGGTCGAAAACGATTGGCCGCCGTGGGCAAGGTCGAGATCCCGCAAGAAGCGTTCTTGGCTGTGCTGGAGCGCGATGCTTGATCGCTGAGACCGCGTATGGTAACGTGAGATTGTCAAGATAGGGAGGAAAAAACTTTTGAGCCGTACGATGTTGTTGCTGATAGCAGCCGTGGTCGTCTTGGGATTGGCAGTCGCTTTGATGTATCTCAACCCGCCGGGAGAGCAAAACAAACCTCAAAACCAGATTGAGAACCAAACACCACCGATTCAAACGCAAGAGCCCCCGAAGCCCGAGACGCCCAAAGAGATTAAGGATCAAATCAACAAGAACAAGCCCTCAGAGCAGAAGCCCGAGGAGCCAAAAGCTCAGAACCCTGAGGCCTCTAAAGAAGTTCCGCCCTCAACTGAATATTCTCAGCAAATCGAGATCGTCAAAATAGAGACATTTCCCGCGGACAAGCTCATCGCGCTGGACGGTCGGCTCAGCCTCGTAGCCAGCGTGAAAAACCCGACGAACTCGGCTCTTGCGGGCCAGACCGTCGCTCTACTGTTGGACGGAAAACCTTTCCAGCGGCGCTCGATCGATTTGTCTCCAGGCGAGACACAATCCGTCTATTTTGCGATCGAGGGCATCAAACCCGCGGGCGCGCACGAAGTCCAAATCAATCAACAAAAGATTTCTGTATCAGCCTTCGATGCCTCAAGCGCTCCTCAGCGCCCGAACAGCTTTATCCCTTCGGATCCGAAGTTTGTCGGCGCTGCTCAAGGATTGACTGCACTCGGGCTACCCGGCGGCAATCTGATCATTCCTATCACGAACGGACCACGCACGCTCAACCCCGTCATCGCCACGGACACCGCTACAATCGAAATCACGCGGCAGCTCAACGGTTTTTTGATTGAACTCAACCCTCTTACTCAAGAGCCGGAGCCGGGCTTAGCGTCGAGTTGGGAGTTCTCGTCAGATTACAAAGAGCTTAAGCTTTTTTTGCGCAGGGGCGTCAAATTCTCCGACGGAACTGAATTTACCGCCGATGATGTCGTTTTCACTTTCAGTGATGTTCTCTTTAATTCGGATATCTCAGCCAGAGAGAGCGCAGCCTTGAAAATAGGCGGCTCTTATGTCACCGTAGAAAAACTCGATACGTATCTTGTCCAACTCCGTCTCCCCGTGCCCTTTCGGCCTATCTTGCATGTGCTCTCGGGAATCGCCATCTTGCCCAAGCACAAACTGTCCGACAAGATCGCCAAACTCCAGCCGGGCGCGCGCGGCTACTGGATGGGAGCGAAATCTCTGATTGAGCAGAATCGAGATCAACTCAAAGAACTTTCTACAGACCAAGCCAATCAATTGGATCAAGCCGTCTCTTCGCTCGAATCTCCTATCTCAAAGAAAGACCCGGCGGGAGTAGAGAAGCCGGCCCGTCAAGCGATGCAGCTCTTGGATGCTCTAAAAAATTCAGCGAAAGCCAACGATCTTCAGATTGTTTTAGAACGCGTGAAAAGCTATCTGACGCAGACGATCGACACCGCACAGCGCGGGCAGTATGAAGGAGTCTCACCTTTGCTTTTCGATGAAACCTGGTCTGTCGAAGAAGCGAGAGAGCACCCGGAGCGTCTGACGGGCTTGGGTCCGTACGTCTTCAAGCGCTATGACCCGCAGCGCCGCGTTGTGCTGGAGCGCAATCTCGCCTACTGGAAGCTCGATGAGAAGGGACTTCAATTGCCCTACATCGATCATCTCTATCTCGACGTGACTCCCACGGCTAATACGGCTTTCCAGAGATTCCAGGACGGCCAGTTGGATATCTATGAAGCGCGCGCTCAGGATTGGACGAAGCTCCAGACTGACGCGACGACGAAGAAATGGACATTGTTGGACAAGAATGCGAAAAATGAGCCGCAATTAGCTTCAGAGACTGAGTTCTTGGCGTTTAACTTTGATACCCAAGACGATGAATTGAAGAAACTTTTCCAAGACCTTCGTTTCCGCCGCGCGATTGATGATGCAACTGATCGCCAAACTATGGCAACTCAAATCTACCATGGGCTAGCTGCCAATTACTCCGGTGGCGAAGCGTTGAATCTCGACAAAGCGAAAGCGCTCCTCGACGAGCTAGGCCTAAAAGACAGCAATTCCGATGGCATCCGCGAACGCAGCGATGGCAAGCCGTTAAGTTTTACGATTCTCGTCAACAAAGAGAACGAGGCGCGTGTTCAAGTCGCGCAGCTCTTGGTCGAGACACTCAAACAAATTGGCATTCAAGTGACAGTTCAGTCGGTTGAGTTCGATGCGCTCGTGTCCGCGTTGTTCTCCGGTCAGTTCCAGGCAGCACTGGTTGGTCTCAGCACGAGCTCAGATTCTTACTTTAACTCGAACGTCTGGAAGAGCAATGGCTCACTGCACTTCTGGCACCGATCGGCCCAAACAGAGCCATTTGACTGGGAAACAACCATAGATAAGCTTTTCGAAGAATCTAGTAAAACGCTTGACGAGAATGTGACTGCCCAATTTGATATAGAAATTCGTAAATTGGAGTCAGAAAACCTTCCTGTGATTTTTACAGTTATCCCGCATTATCTTGTCGCTTTCAATCAATCCTTGGCCAATGCAGAGAATATCAAACCACAAGGAGAGATCTGGGCGATCAGCGATCTCGTCTGGTGGCGAGACGAGAACCGGAGATTCCAGCAGTAGTCCATCAAACTGGTCAGGTTGTCAGACCAGGGGATGTTTGGTGTAGAATCTAGCTTAACACGGAGGGGAGAAGTCCATGCGAAGAATTTCGTTTGCAGTGCTCGTCGTGGCAGCCTTCGGGCTGTTGCTTGCCGGATGTGGTGGGGCCAATAAGACACCTCCACCACCACCCAATAATCCAAACCTTCAGGTATCTTCTTCAACGCTCTCATTTGCCGGCGAAGTCGGCGGAGCAGCCCCTGCAGTCCAGACCCTCGATATTCGTAACGGCGGGGGCGGGACGCTCAGCTGGAAGGCGAGCGCCGACCAGAATTGGGTCACACTCGACCCCACCAGTGGGACAGCTCCCTCGACCGTCAAAGTGAGCGTCAACCCCGGGGGACTCGCTGAAGGGACTCAGCAAGCCAAGATCACTGTCACACCCGATGACTCAAAAGTTTCTGCTCAGACGGTGACCCTCACGCTGATTCTCAAGAAGACCAACGCGGACTTCGAGATCATCCAGTTCGATGTCTTCCCGCCTTCGAAAATCGTTCTCCTAGGGGGGACGGTCGCGCTCAACGTTAAAGTAAAAAATCCCAAGGACAAAGAGGTCACCGCCGATGTTTCTTTGCAGATGAATGGCGATTATTTGCGAAAGCCCACGGGTGAGGCGCTCAAGCGCGAGGTCAAGCTCGGCCCCGGAGAGACCAAGTCACTCTATTACGAAGCTACGTGTTGTTTAGCCGGGGGATTGGCTGTTCCCGGCCCCCACACGCTTGGCGTCAGTTCCAGATCGGTAACCATCACCGCACTCAGTGTCGAGCGCACGCTCAGTGCGAAAGCCGTCGAGCTTTTTTTGGCCGGTAAAGCCAAATTTCACGAACAGCATCCAGTGATTTCAAAGGCCGCGCCCGAAGAGTTTACCGCCGCCGATGAGGCGCTCAATAGTTTGGAAGAAGCCGTAAAGGCCAAAAAACTGACGCCTGCCCAAGCGGCGCTCACGAATTTTACGGCCAAAGCCCAAAAACTCAAAGACAAGCTGCCCGCGGACCAGACAGCGGCCCAGGACTCGATCGTCCAAGCCGTTGCGCAGATCAAATCCGCGCTCGGCGAGACCGAATCGAGCGGAGATTTCTCTCCCGATCCGAAGGTCGTCGATGAATCCCGCGGCCTGACTGAAGTTGGTGTTCGTGGGGGCAAGCTCGTCGCTGCATCGCTCTCCGGGCCAAAGACGCTCAACCCCTTGGTTACGCATGAGACCAGCAGCACCGATGTGACGAGTCAGATACACAGCACCGTTCTCGAGATTAATCCCCTGACCGCCGAAGTCGAGCCGGGGCTCGCCAAGAGTTGGGAAATTTCTGAGGACAAAAAGACGATCACGTTCCATCTGCGCGAGGGTGTGAAATTTTCTGACGGACACCCGCTCACGGCCGATGACGTGCTCTTCACCCTGAACGATCTGGTGCTCAACCCCGACGTCCCCACCGACACGCGGGATACGTTTAAGATCGGCGAGAAATTCCCGACGTTTGAGAAGGTCGATGATTACACGTTCAAAGCCATCACACCCGAGCCCTATCGACTCATTCTGCGCAATATGAACTCAGTATACGTCGTGCCCAAGCATATATTGGCTAAGTATGTGGCCAAGCTGAATCCGGGTGCCTTGGGCTTTGTACATGGCATACAAAACAAAGTGAAGGGCCATCAAGAAGACTGGGAGAAGAATTTCGCCACGGAATACTCAGCTTTGCAGAAAGAGCTGGCATCCTTCGAAGCGGCTGTTAAAGAAAAGAATGTAGAGAAAATTCAAGTGGCTGCCACAACTGCTACCAAGGCACTAGAGGCCGTGAAAGCCAAATTGCCCGAGGGCCAAGCCGGGATCAAGACAGACATCGATACGCTCATCGGTTATGCGCAGAAGGCTGTCGCTGAATCACAAGCAGGCCGGTTCGAGGGCGTTTCTCCCGATGAGTTCAATCGCGCCTGGGGCACGAACACGCCTCCTGAAGAGATCGTCGGTTCCGGTCCCTATCGCTTCAAAGAATACAAGGTCGATCAACAACTTATCCTTGAGCGTAACCCCTATTATTGGAAGATCGATAAGAACGGGACCCAGCTGCCCTATCTCGATCAGTTTGTCTTCTTGGTCGTGAAAGATTTGAATACGTCGTTCTTAAAGTTCCGAGCGGGAGAGACCGATGCGTTCGGCGCCCGTCCGGAAGACTGGCCTCTCTTGAATGAAGGCGTCACTCAAGCTGATTGTCACGATGTCGCCAAAGGACTGTACTGCAAGAACGTGGCCAAGAGTTGGCGAACGCTCAAAGGCGGGCCCCTGTTCGGCACCGAATTCCTCACGATCAATCAAGACGTCACCAAGGCCGATCTGAATAATCCCAAATTTCAGGCCTTGCAAGTGGTCTTCCGCAATAAGCAATTTCGTAAGGCTTTGGCCCAAGCGATCGACCGAGAATCGATCATCGAGAACATCTTCCACGGCTTGGGTGTGCCGCAGTATAGTCCGGTGAGCGTGCCCTCGCCCTTCTATGACAAGGCTGAGACGTTCACCAAGTATGAGTTCGATATCGAGAAGTCCAAAAAGATGCTCGATGAACTCGGGCTTGTCGATACCAACAACAACGGAATACGCAACATCACCGATAAATTCTTGAAAGCCAACGGGCTCGACCCCGCCACGGTGAAGGGGTTGCCGGCCGAGAACGACCGGGAGTTGGAATTTGCGTTGATCACCAACCAGGGCAATACGTTGCGTGAGAGCCTGAGCAATCTGTTGGTCGATGATTTCAAGAAGATTGGCGTCAAGATGAGCTATTCCGGCATGGATTTTAACGCCCTCGTCACGAGCCTGACGGGAGGCACCTACGAAGCCGTGGTGATCGGGTTCACAGGCGGTACCGATCCGCCGCTCGGCAAGAACGTCTGGACCAGCGACGGTCGTCTCCATTTTTGGAGATACTCAGCCAAAGAGAACCCCTACGATTGGGAGAAGCGGGTCAACGAGAACATTCACACCGGTGACACAACGTTTGATTTGGACATCGTGAAAAAGGCCTACGTAGAAAGCCAGCAGATCATCTCGGATGAACTGCCGGAGCTGTTTACGGCTACGCAGCTCTTCCTGAATGCGGCCAAGCTCGACCTCGGCAACACGGATAACTTTAACCCGATCCCCACAGAGAAGCAGAACGGAAGCACGACCCTTACGTTCAGCGACATTCTGTGGTGGAAGAACGAGAAAAAGCGCGCCGAGACTCAGCAAAAATAACGATCACTCCATAGGGGCGCAGCATGCTGCGCCCCTACAAAGGGAAAATCATGCTAAACTACATCGTCCGTCGATTGCTATACACGATTCCCACTCTCTTGGCCATCTCGTTCGTCTCGTTCTCGGTTATCCACCTCGCGCCCGGAAATTTTCTCACAGCCCAGTGTGCCTTTAACGCCCAAGCCGACCTAGAACGCTGCAAGACCGAAGCCGTGCGATTGGGGCTGGACAAGCCCTGGTATATGCGTTATTGGCTCTGGCTTGAGGGCATTTTATTCAAGTGGGATTGGGGCTATTCGTTCGAAAACCATCGTCCGGTTTTCGATCTGATTTTGGAACGCTTGCCGATCACACTCTTGGTGACGATCCCTACTTTTATCTTCATTTGGATCGTCGCTCTGCCGCTCGGTATCTATACATCTACCCATCAATACTCTCTGGGAGATCACACTCTGACTTTCTTCGGGTTCCTCGGCCTCTCTATCCCAGCTTTCTTTTTTGCGTATCTGCTTATGTATATCTTGGTGATCTACTTTGGAATCGTTTCGGTCGGGGGGCTCTTCTCCCAAAGATTCATCAGCGCACCCTGGAGCTGGGACAGATTTGTGGACTATTTGCAACATCTGTGGCCAATCGTCGTGGTGGTGGGTGGTAGCGCGGTGGCTGGGCTCATGCGCATCATGCGCGGCCAGATGCTGGACATCACCGGCTCGCAATACATCAAGACTGCACGAGCCAAGGGCCTCCAAGAGCGCAAGGTGATCTACAAACACGCCGTGCGCAATGCCATCAACCCCATGATCACCATCTTCGGCCAAAGCCTTAACGGCTTGCTGTCCGGCTCGCTGATCACGGCCATCGTCCTAAACATTCCCAACGTCGAGCGGCTCTTATATGAAGCGATTCTCCAGAAAGATGATCTGGTCATCATGGCGTGCTTGATGCTCTTGGCGCTTGCGCTCTTGATCGGGAATCTCTTCGCGGATATTGCGCTCGCCTTTACCGACCCGCGTATCCGCTACGACTGAAAATTATTCATGGCCACGACGCTCGAAGCACAACATCAATCAGCAGAAACCATGAGTGCGCCCAGCGAGCCACTCTCACAATGGCAGCTCGTCTGGCGACGTTTCAAGAAACATCGTCTCGGTCTCGCCAGCGGTTACGTGATCGCCTTCTTGGTTTTCTTGGTCGTGTTCGCCGACTTCCTCAGCCCGTATTATTACGGCATGCACCATCGGCGTCTTGATTTTGCTCCGCCCACACTCATACACTTCTGGGACGAGAAGGGGACTTTTTCGTTCCAGCCCTTCATCTATGGCATTGTCGCCGCCAAGCGCGATCCGATCACGAACCTCAAGGTCTATGGCGAGGACACGAGCAAAAAATATCCCATCTGTTTTTTCTGTGCGGGCGACCCATATCGTTTCTTAGGACTCTTTCCGACGAACATGCATCTGTTCGGCACCGGCGAAGATTCTACCTCGCCCGGTCAGATCTTTCTTTTCGGCACCGATGATTTTGGCCGAGACCTTTTCTCACGGACGCTCATTGGCGGGCGCGTCTCGATATCGATTGGCCCTCTCGTTCTGATGGTTTCGCTTTTTCTGGCTGTATTGTTTGGCGGCATCTCGGGATACTATGGGGGCTTTGTCGACCTCTTTTTGCAACGCATTATCGAGATTTTGCAAGCTTTTCCCGGGTTGCCCCTGCTCATTGCACTCGGCTACGTCGTACACAGGCTGGGGCTTTCTCCGTTGATGGTCTTCCTCGGCCTCGTGTCTATCCTATCGCTCTTGGGTTGGGGCGGACTGGCCCGCATTCTCCGTGGACTCATTCTCTCGTTGCGCGAGCAAGAGTTTTCACTCGCCGCGAAAGCGATGGGAGCCAGCGATCTTCGCATCATCTTCAGACATTTGTTGCCCAACACGATTACCGTGATCATTGTGACATCGACGCTTGCTATTCCCGGACTGATCTTGACAGAAGCAGCGCTCAGTTTTTTAGGTTTAGGGATTTCTGACCCGATGACCAGTTGGGGACAGCTCTTGAATGTTTTGCAACAACAGAATATCGTGAACGTCTTCCGATTCTGGCCCTGGCTGATGATCCCCGGCTTCTTTATCATAGTGGCGGTGCTCGCGTTCAATTTTTTGGGCGATGCACTGAGAGACGCGTTTGATCCCTTCTCGCAACAGGGGCGCTAAAACAAAGCCGATATCATCTTGCACCTGTAGGGGCGAGGTGACCTCGCCCCTACTCATACCCGAACACACATAATCTAAAGAAAAAGAGCCCGCTGGGTCTCCCCAACGGGCTCTTCACAGTCAGTTCTTAGAAATGTCCGCGCTTAGTTTGAGTACAAGTACGCCAGCGCCGGGACCGCAAAGGTTGGGAATTCCTTGAGCCCCGCATCCTGGTTGGCTTGCGAGAGAACGCGCACGACAAATTCGTTCACGTTGCCGGCAGCGACCAGACGCAGACCCAACGCGCGCGCGGCCGCCAGACGGAAGGCCACGCTGGTCAGCTTCTCGCAAGTGGTCTCGTCATTGGGGTCTGTGCAGACCAGGAGAGCTCCCTGCACGTCACGGCCTTCTGTACTACCGATGGCGAGCACGGTCAGAGCATTCGCATTCAGTCGAGTCAAGCCGGCCAAGACGTCCGCTGCCGCTTTGACCGCGGCGCTCTGGACCGCTGGACTGCCCTTGAGCGTCGCCACCACGAGCGCATCACCCGCCACACACTTGGTCTCCTTGCGGTCGATCACGACGCCGGACACATAGGCTGCCGCTGCCGCCGTTTGAACTTCAGCTGGAAGCCCACCGAGGGTGCGCGTGCGCAATGCAGCGCACGTCGCGTTGGCATCTCCGAAGACCAAGCCGCCGAAGAAACGATAAAAACCAGTCAAGAAGAAGCGACTGACCGCCGCGCGAACGGCCGCGTCAGCGCCATCCAAGTTCACGCCTAGAATGTTCTCTTTGCCCCCGCCAGCGACAGCCTCCGCACGGCGGAGCGCTTCCGGCGCACCACGGTTGATGAAGCCGTTGCGAACCAATTCCACCGCGACCGCCGCGCGCACCAGCCCGAGCTCAAAGCTGGCTGCGCTCTTGGCTGAATCGACCAGGGCCTGAATCTTCGCCGTATTGAACGGAGCGCCCTCGGTCAGCACGCGTTGCTGGAGAGCATCGACGGCCGCCGCGCGACACTCCGGGTTGACGTCGGCAATCAAGGCATTGAGCGTGGCTGTGGGCAGCGCCGCTGCATCCAGAACGAGCCCCGCCAAAGCCTCACCCAGCGCCTGACCCGCGGCAGCACGGGCTGCATTCAACTTATCCGCATTACTTCCGCAGGCAATGGCCTGCAACTCAGCGGCTGTCTTGGGAGCGGCCCAACTCGGCTCTACCCAGGCTCCCAATAAACTCAACCCAACCACCAGCACGACGAACCCTCGAACGACTAGACGCATAATACTTCCTCCTTTATTTTTTGTTGACACCGCGGGTGCCGAACACCGCAACTTGCCAATACGCCAATGTTATTATATGCGATCGCAGGTTGACTCTGCAATAGCGAAAAAATCAAGGGGCGAAGCAATATCTATGCTCCGCCCCGGCGATTGCGGCGTTAATAGCTGGCTCTTCTAGTCTTTTGAGAAGAGTACAACCAGCGGAGCCACGGCTGCGGCCGATGCTTCCGGAGAATCGACCGAGAAGACTGCGACGTAGACTTTCAAATTATAGGGCAAGATGCCGGGCAAGAGGACCACGCCTTCGTCAGCGAGCAAATTCTCTTTCTCGGCGCGCTTGGCCCAGCGAAGCCCGAGCGCTCGGCCGACCGCCAGCCGGAAGGACGAAGTCGTCGAGTCTTCATCCGTAATGCCCGCACCGCGAGCGCTGCGCCCGGAACGATCGAGCGCTAAGTTGATCAGCGCGACATCGGTCAACGAGCCCCCCGCCATCACACCAGCAGCCGCATTGACGGCAGCCGCCTGGACGGCGGCACTGCCCCTGAGTGTGGCCGTGACGAGCCCGTCTCCCGCGACGCATTTCGTTTCTTTGCGATCGACGACGACGCCGGAGACATACGCAGCCGCTGCAGCAGTGCGGACCTCGGGCGAAGCACCCTCGCGAGCACGAGCGCGTAGCGCATCACACGTCGCGTTGGCATCGCCAAAGACGAGGCTTCCAAAAGCACGATAAAATCCGGTCAAGAAATAACGGCTGACCGCCGCGCGCACGGCGGGAACCGAGCCATCCAAATTGACGCCGAGAATGTTCTCTTTTCCCCCGCTGGCGACAGACTCACTACGGCGAATTGCTTCTTGGGCACCACGATTGATAAAACCGTTGCGCACGATCTCGACGACCACTTCGGATTGAGCGAGACCGAGCTCAAAGCTAGCAGCGTTTTTCACACCGTCGTGCAATGTCTGGGTCTTCGCGGTGTTGAGCGGCGCTTGTTCGACGAGGATGCGCTGAGCAAGGGCGTCGACCGCCGCAGCGCGGCATTCGGGGTTCGCGTCGGTCGCAGCTGCATTCAGCGTGGAGGTAGGCAAAACCTTCGCATCCAAGACGGTAGCGGCAAACAGATCGGCCAGCACTTGAGCGGCGGCGGCGCGGAAATCTCTTTCGGGGTTTGCTTTGGCACCGCAGGCGATCGCCTGTAATTCATTAATATCATGAGCAAGGGCGGGTTGGACCAGGGCTCCCAGCAATACGAAACCTAAAGATAAGACGAGTAACTGACGCATCACGGTTATTCCTCCTTGTCTGATGCCTACTGTTTGAGGTCCGTCGATTCGATGGAACTTCTCCGGTTCATTGGTGCGTACCGAGGGAGACCACCTCCCTTTTTTATTGTTTGCATTATAGCATGGGTGCTTCCGAGGGTCAAGGGTGGGAAATGCTAAAAGCGCAGTTGTTATGGGTGTTTTTTTAGCGTAATGGCTCCACTGCGACAAGCCGAAGAAACCTGCATCCCGCACTATAATGGTACTCTGCAGGCTCGTAAATTGTCAGAAACAGGACGTTACAGGGTACAATGATAAATTTCCCAAGCACTTTTCTGACGAACGCGGCTCCCGGCCAGGAGTACCGACCGAGCGCCTTCACTTTATGGAATGCATTTCAAATCAAAATTGCGCATATGAAGACCATTTTCCCCAAAATTCCTCCTAGAGGCGTCAGAAAAGTTAAATCGAGTTGTACAATGGGCCAAGATTCAGTTAGAGGGGTAGATAGCCGCCTACGAAAACACTACAGATGTAGAATACAAAAGAGTGGATTTTCGCCCTCAGAGTTTGTACAATTGGGCAAAAGGCCGGAATCATTCCAGTTGATACAAACTCAGCCTGGAGGTGGTGTTAGCGCAGTTGGATTGATCGTTCAAACCAAGAGAACATTGTAGAGAGCACGGAAATCGCAAACGTGACACGTTTAATATGGCTTGTTCGCTGATTAGCTCTAAGGAGGTTAAGTAGATGTTTAAAGGAAAGTTCACCGCAATTCTCCTGGCTGTGCTCGTCGCCGGCCTCGGGTTCAACGTCCTGGCCGCCGACTGTGGTAAAATTGCTGACCAGAAGGATTTGAACCCGCTCGTCATCAAGAACGCGGATATGCCGAGCCCCGATGATGCCAAGAACGCGACCTGCGGCGGCATCATGTCGAATACTCTAATTGCCCGACCCAGAACCCTGAACCCTATCACCCTGACTGATGTCCCGTCTCTGAACTTAGTGGACAGAATGTACGATGCATTGCTCGGGGGCACGGCGGATCAGCCCACTGCCACCGGCTTGGCCGAGGCTTTTGAAGTGGCGAAGGTCGGCAACAACGGCCAGAAGGTCACCTTCACGATCCGTAAGGGCGTCAAGTTCGCCAACGGCGATCCGGTCACGGCCGATGACGTCCTCTTCACAGTCGTCAACTTGATCTTCCCCAAGGATATTGCGACGTCTATCCGTGACGGCTATGCCTGCGGTGATGGAAAGCTCCCCACGGTCACTAAGGAAGCCGCCAACAAGATTAGCTTCACCTGCAATGTCACTCTCCGCGTCTTCGTAGCCACGATGGACCCCGGCTTCGTCCTGAACAAGAAGAAGGTTTTGGAGCTCGTTCCCAACGTCGAGAGAACCCCCAAGGATTTCAACACAGCACTCGGCTTGACCACTCCTCCGGATAAGCTCAAGGGTATCGGCTCTGGTCCCTATGTTTTAACGAAGATCGATCCGGCCAGCGTCGTCGAGTTCGCCCGCAACACTTTCTTCTGGGAAGCAGACGAGAAGGGTCAGCAGCTGCCTTATCTCGCTGGCATCCGCATCCTGATCGCCCCGACCCAAGGTAATGAGATCTCTCTCGCGCAGTTCCGCAATGGTCAGACAGACTGGTTAGCACCGCGCCCCGAGGACATCGCCGTCTTGCAGTCGGACAAGGCCGGCAAGAGCTTTCAAGTAAATGATGACATCGATTCCGGCCGTCCGGGCGGCGGCACTACGCAGTTCTGGGTCTTCAGCTGGACCACGAAGACCCCGGCGCTGCGCGCGGTCTTCCGCTCTAAGGAGTTCCGCCAGGCGATGAGTCAGATCACGGATCGCGAGACGATGAGGAAGAACCTCCTCCTTGGTCTTGGCATCCAGCAGTTCAGTCACGTTCCTGTCCCGTCTCAGTTCTACGTCGAGCGCGACCCCAAGGCGCAGGGTGCTGTTCCGCAGGACGCGGCGTTGCGCGATCAGTGGGAAAAGACCGGCAAGTATCTGTATAACCCCCAAGCGGCTGCAGCACTCTTGGACAAAATCGGCCTTACGGTCGGCTCCGACGGCATCCGCATCATTCCGGCCAACTTCCAGGGCCAGGGTAACCCCGCGGGCAAGCTGGAGTTCACGCTCAACACCAACGTCGGTAACACGATCCGCGAGGAAGAGATCAAGTTGATCGCTTCTGAAGCGAAGAAGATCGGTGTCAACATTAAGGCCGAGCCGAAGGATTTCGCCGCGCTCGTCGACCAACTGCTCGTCGGTGACTACGAAGCCATTCGCATCGGTCTCGCTGGCGGCAACGACCCCGAGAGCGGCTTGAACGTCTACACCTGCGAGGGCAACTTGCACTTCTACAACGTCGACTGCCCCAAGAGCCCGACACAGTTTGAGAAGGACCTCGATGCCCTCTATGCCAAGGGTGTCGCGACGCTCGATCGCAACGAGGCTGGCAAGATCTGGGACCAAGTGCAGATATTGGTTGGCCAGAACCAGCCGCTTGTGCACACGGTGCTCTCGAACGCGCTCTTTGCCTATCGCACGGACGTCTTGAAGAACCACGGGCGCGCCCCATACGGTAATCATGATGTCGTATACTGTGCAAACGGCAAGTGCCGCGGCGGCTAGACGCTTACTGCTACTGACATAAGAAAGCACTAAACCTAGGGCGTGGGAGAAGACTCCCGCGCCCTGGTTTCTTTTTCAGTCGTCAAGTCTGATGACAAACCCGAATTATTACGTAGGACAGAAGACTTATGAAGGCACCGGTCAGAATCAATAATTTGTGTAGTACAATGAGTAGTCTCTCTGGAAAGGGGTGATGTTCGAGCGCTTATGAGAAAAGAGTTTGCCAGTCTCTCGCTTCTCGCACTTTTGGTAGTTGTGATCTGGTTCGCTACAGTGAATGTGGTTACCGCCTCTCCTTGCCCGAGAATTGATCAACAAAAAGACTTGAACCCACTCGTCATAGAGATTATGCCTGACTCCGAAACAGCTAAACCCGTCTGCGGCGGGATCATGACGTCCCATCTGATCGCACGCCCGATCAGCGTGAACCCGATCACGGGAATCGATGCGTCCACGTTCGAGCTTACCGCCCGCATCTATGACTCTCTCTTGGACGGCAAGATCGATAACCCCCTCCCGCGTATGGCCGAAGCTTGGCAACAAAGCGATAACAAACAAACTGTCACGCTCACGCTTCGCAAGGGCATCAAATTCGCCAACGGCGATCCGGTCACGGTCGAAGATGTGCGATTCACTTTCGAGAACTTGATCTATCCCAAAGAGATCGCCAGCTCGGACCGCGATGTCATTGCCTGCGGCGACGGCACTCTGCCGGTCATCAGAGTCGAAGCGTCCGACAAAATTTCTTTCACGTGTACGATCAGAACACGCACGTTCCTTGCTTTTATCGGTTTGATCGAAATTCTGAACAAGAAGAAAGTCTTAGAACTGGTGCCCAATGTCGAGAAAAGTCCCAAAGATTTCAACACGGCACTTAGCTTGGCCACCTCCCCGGAGAAAATGCGCGGGATTGGCGCAGGGCCCTTCGTGCTCACCAAGCTCGATCCCGGCAGCGTGGCCGAGTTCGCGCGCAATCCTTTCTACTGGGAATCCGACAAAGACCACAATCAATTACCCTATCTGAACGGGATTCGCATCCTCATCGCTCCGACCGATGGCCAAGTCTTGGCGCTCGCGAGCTTCCGTAACGGCCAGACGGACTGGTTTGTCCCTCGCCCCGACGACATCAGCTTGCTCCAAGCCGACAAAGCCAGCCGCGGTTTCCCGGTCAACGACGACATCAACTCGGGATTCCCCCTCCCCGGGACGACCTTCTGGGTCCTCAGCTGGACCGCGAAAAACCCCGCACTCCAAGCCGCCTTCCGAGCCAAAGAGTTTCGCCAGGCCATGTCCTATCTGACCGACCGGGCTGCGATTAATAAGAATATCTTCAACGGCCTGGGCACCGAGATCTACTGGAGCTTGAACCCTCTCTCGGAGTACTACGTCGAGCGCCCGGGCCAACCCCAGGCAGTCATCGACCGCGTCAACAAAACCAAATTCAGCTTCGACCTCGTGAAAGCGAGAGAGATACTGGACTCGCTCGGACTCAAAGACACCGACGGCGATGGAATCCGTGAGATTCCCCAAAACTTCCAAGGGCGCGGGAATCCTGCGGGAAAACTGGAGTTCGCTCTGAGCACCAACGCTGGGAATACGCTACGTATCGAGATAGCCCAGCAGATTGCCAACGATGCCCGCAGAGCTGGAGTGCTCATCAACGTAGACACCAAGGATGCGGCGGTCCTGTTCGACAAGCTGCAGACGGGCGATTACGAAGCCATCCTGACCAGTCTCTCCGGGGGATACGTGCCAGAGAGCAGTGCCAACGTCTTCACCTGTGACGGCAATCTCCATTTCTTCAACGTGATCTGCCCTTTCGAGAAGAGAAATAACCCCCAGGTAGACTACGAAAAATTCGAGAAGAAAGTGGACGATTTCTATGGCAACGGAGCGGTCGCCCAAGAGATCAAAGAAGCCAAGAAAATTTGGGACGATGCGCAGATCTTGATCGGCGAGTTCCAGCCCATGATCTATATTGTCCAAATGAATGCACTCTTCGCCTATCGCACCGATGTTCTCAGAAATCACGGCCGCGCGCCTTTGGCAAACCAAGACGTGGTTTACTGCCTAAACGGCAAATGTCGAGGCGGGTAGCCTTTTTGAGTGTGTCTGAAAAAACTCGTTATATCAGTGATTCTAAGTAGCGGCGAATCTTGCATTTGCCCTTTCTCGTTTGTAGAGACGATGCTTGTGAAGCGTTTATTCGCAGCATCTGATTGAATCAGTGAGCGCAAATAAACGCTTCGTTCGCCCTTTGCCAAAACGACAGGAGTAAGGCAAGCCTTGCCTATACGATATAACTGTCACGATGCGCGAGTTGCGGTATATAATTTGACTTGGTAAGATGCGAGCTATCGCGCAGGAGGAGGTCTTTCCGTCGAGATGGGGAACTTCATTTTGCGGCGGGTCTTGTATATGATCCCCCTCCTGTGGATCGTTTCTGTATTGGCCTTTTTGCTCATTTGGATCCAGCCGGGAGACTTCGTCTCGAGTTTCAAGCTCAATCCCAATTTTTCCAAAGCGTTCATCGCCCAACTCGAAAAGTTTTACGGGCTCGACCAACCCGTCTACGTGCAGTACGCGCTCTGGCTCAAAGGGATCGTCTGTTGTACGGACGTGATCGACGAGAAGGACCCTTCCAATCCGGTTGCCTGGAAAGTCTGGTCCGTCGACGGAACGTTTCCCTTCGTCCATTATAATCCCTATTTAGGTTATTCGTTCGAGCAGCGCCTGCCTGCTTCGCAAGCTCTCTTCGGCATCAACGGAGAAGCGTTGGCCTTCACGTTAATCATCACCGTCACCACGCTGTTCTTCAGTTGGCTCATCGCCATTCCCATCGGGATTTACTCGGCGACTCATAAGTATTCCTTCGCCGACCATTTCTTCAACTTTTTCAGTTTTTTGGGGTTGTCGCTTCCCAACTTTGTGCTCGCCATGTTATTCCTTATGCTAATGGTTTCCGTTTTGCAAGTGGGGGCTCGGTTTGGGCTTGGTGTCGGCAAACTGCTCGACAACGAATTTTTGACCGCATGCTGGTCCTTCGGCAAAGCTGCCGCCCAGTGCGGTCCTTGGTGGGATCTGTTTCATTACAACTGGCCGAAGGTAGTCAACTTTCTGTGGCATCTCTGGCCTCCCGTGCTCATCGTCGGGACGGCGAACATCGCCTCGCTCGTACGCTACATGCGCGGCAACTTGCTCGACGTCCTCGGAGAGCCTTATGTCCAGACAGCTCGTGCCAAGGGCTTGACCGAGCGCATCGTCGTCTACAAGCACGCCGTGCGCAACGCGATCAACCCGCTCATCTCGCTGCTCGGCTTCTGGATTCCCCTCACGTTTGAGGGCATTCTGGTGGTCGCTTACGTCTTGGACCTGCATGTGGTCGAAGCCAATTTTTGGAGAGCGATCTCGAACGAAGACCAGCCGGTCATCTTGGCGGGGCTGCTTTTCTTTGGAGTGATCTTGTTGTTGGGCAATCTATTCTCAGATATTTTACTGGTCATGGTGGACCCGAAGATTCGCTATGAATGAGCGCACGACGATACAACAAAACAAAGATGAACCCGAGTTGAGCCTCCGATCCGACCTGAGCTCTGACCGGGGCATCGTCGAGCCCGTCTCACAGGGAAAGCTCATCTGGCGACGCTTTAAGCACCACAAGCTCGGGTTGATCGGACTCTTCGTGATCGCGCTGATCACGCTGGTGGTACTCTTTGCCGACTTCCTCAGCCCGTATGACTACAGCCGCGGCCACAAAAACTTCTCGTACGTGCCGCCCATGCTCGGCCGCATCCATCTGTTCGATCAAGACGGCCATTTTGTCGGGCCGTTCGTCTACGGGATCAACCAAGTCCAAGTGATCGACCCGATCTCCGGTCGGCCGCGCCCCGGCGTCTATGCCTGGGAAAATGACCCGCAAGTCAAGTGTCCGATTCACTTCTTTCCCCAGGGCGAAGATTACCGATTTCTCGGGCTAGTCAAGACCAGCACACGGCTCTTCGGGGCTCGCGAAGAAGGCCGTGTTGTCCCGATCGATCAGCTCGAAGGTTCGCCGTGCCAACTCTTCATGTTCGGCACAGACAAGCAAGGGTACGACGTCTATTCGATGACCTTGATGGGCGGACGTGTTTCGCTCTCCATCGGGCCGCTCGTCATCCTGGCCGCATTTTTTGTGGGGATTTTGATGGGGGGAATTTCGGGGTACTACGGCGGTGCCGTCGATACCCTCATCCAGCGCATCGTCGAGATCTTCATGAGCTTGCCGCGCCTAGCGTTGCTCTTGGCGCTCTCGCTGATTCTTTCCGCCTACAAAGTCGAACCGATCACGCGCTACTGGGGCATCGTCGGCATCATTGCGCTCGTGAGCTGGGCTCCGCTCGCGCGCGTGATCCGCGGACAGTTTTTGGCACTGCGCGAAGAAGAGTTCGTCACGGCCGCCAAGGCCGTCGGCACGGGCGATCTGCGCGTCATCTTGCGCCACATCTTGCCGAACATCACGAGTTATGTGGTCGTGGCCGCGACGCTCACCATCCCGAACGTCATCATTTTGGAGAGCATCCTCAGCTTCTTGGGCTTCGGCATCCGATTCCCGATGGTCAGCTGGGGCCTGCTCGTGCAAGCAGCCAACCATCAGTCTGATCTACAGTTTCACCCCTGGTTCTTGATTCCGGCGATCTTCATCGTCCTGACGGTGCTCGCCTTCAACTTTATGGGCGATGCACTGCGCGATGCCGTCGATCCCTTCACCGTGACGGGCATCAAACAAGACAAGTAACGCACTATGTTGAGCAAGACTATACAAGAAACAATCAACGAACAAATCAATCACGAACTCTACTCCGCGTATACGTATCTCTCGATGTCCGCTTACTTTGAGTCTCTCAATCTGAGAGGCTTTGCGCACTGGATGAGAGCGCAAAGCCGAGAAGAAGTCGCTCATGCGATGAAGTTTTTTGACTTCCTCCATGACCGCGGCGGACGCGTCGTCCTCCCGGCGATCGACGAACCGCCCGCCGAGTTCGAGTCTCCTCTCGAAGTATTTCAGCAAGCCCTGGGGCACGAGCGCAAAGTGACCGGGCTGATCTATAAAATTTATGATCTGGCCGTGAAAGAGAAAGATTACGCGACGCAAGCGTTGCTCAACTGGTTCGTGGCTGAGCAAGTCGAAGAAGAAAAGAGTACGGGCGAGATCGTCGAGCATCTCAAACAGAGCGGCAATGATCCCACGGGACTGCTCTTCTTAGATAAACAATTGGGCGAACGAAAATCAGAAGATTAGGCAACCTATCTTCTGCAGAGGCGAGGTCACCTCGCCCCTACAGATCCATTTCTTAGCACATCCAGCTACTATGTTGCCCTCAACTAGGAAAGCCTGCTAAGATATTTCGTGAATCGCAAATCTCAATCCGAGCAGCTCTCGTTCTTCGCCGAAGCACCGCGCCGATCCCGGTCGCGAAAATCTCCACCAGAAGAAAAAATCTCTCAGGCAGAAGAAAGATCGTCTTCTGCCGAAGTGTACACCGTCTCTCAACTGAATAGCGAGATCCATGACTTGCTCGAAACGGGTTTTTCGCCCATCTGGCTCGAGGGAGAGATTTCCAATTTTCGGCATCATACCTCCGGGCACATGTATTTTACGCTCAAAGACGAGTCGGCCGAGATCGACGCCGTTATGTTTTCTGACCTCAACGAACTCTTAGAGTTTGACCCCAATGATGGGCAAAAAGTCTTGGCGTTCGGACAAGTAACACTCTACGAAAAGCGGGGAAAATATCAGATCGAAGTGCAGCAGATGAAACCCGCTGGCATCGGGAAACTCCAGTTAGAGTTCGAAAAACTGAAGGCACGTCTCCAAGCCGAGGGACTCTTTGACCCAGACATCAAAAAACCGATCCCACGATTTCCCGAACGAATTGCCATCGTCACGTCCGCCGAAGCGGCGGCGTTGCGCGATATGTTGAAGATCATCAGCCAGCGCTACCCGGCGGTCGAAGTACTGGTCTTCCCGGCCAAAGTGCAAGGCGAGGGCGCGGCCCAAGAGATCGCACATTCCATTCGCTCGGCCAATCTTTATCACCAGACTCTCAAGCCGATCGATACGATGATCGTTGGCCGTGGCGGCGGTTCTCTGGAAGACCTATGGGCTTTTAACGAAGAGCCGGTCGCGCGCGCTCTCTTTGATTCTCACATCCCTACGATCTCTGCCGTCGGACACGAAGTCGATGTGACGATCGCGGACTTTGTCGCCGATCTGCGTGCGCCCACGCCGACGGCGGCAGCGCAGTTGGCTGTGCCCGATGCACACGAAATTTTGCTCATTCTCCACGAGACCTATCGGCGGCTGGTCCGTACTCAGAAACTTCACTTCGATCAATGCCGGATGCGACTCGAACTGATCTTACGAAGTCGCGGACTGCACCGACCGATCGAGCGTATGCGCGAACACCAACAATCGCTCGATCATCTGGAAGACCTACTCGGACGCAACACCAAACAAAAGCTCCACAATACTCACGAACGAGCGCATACACTCTTGCAGCGCTTGGAAAGTTTGAACCCAGCCAAAGTCTTACAACGAGGCTTTTCGATCGTCGAAACATCTGAGGGAAAACCCGTCAAATCTGCAAAACAAGTGGCCGTGGGGGATCATGTCAAAGTCACCTTACATCATGGCCGACTCATCTGCGATGTGAAAGCGAAGGAGGAAGATTCGTATGGAACTCAAACTCGAAAAGGCGCTTGAGCGCCTAGAAGAGATCGTTCAGCAACTCGAACAGCAAGAGGTCTCGCTCGACGATTCGCTCAAGCTTTTTGAAGAGGGCGTCAAGCTTGCAGACTCGGTCCAGAAAAAGCTGAGCGAAGCACAACTCAGAATCAAAAAAGTGGTGTCCGAAGCTCAGGGATTTCGGACCGAAGACTTCGAGATTTGATTGACCTCAATTCTCGACGGTGACCTTCGTCTGGATACGCGCGAGGCCTAAGAACTCACCCGTGATATGGCTATAGAACTCGTACTCAAAAACCATGGTCGTTTCACCCGTGGCTTTCGCAGTGAGCTCGACTTCGCCCAAGCCGTCGCCTACAGGTTGAGTCACTTTCGCCTCAGCGACCTCAGGTCTGCTGTTAGATCTCTCGACCAGATTTTTCATCTTGCCTTTGAAGATCCCAAGATTTGCCAGCAGTTGCGTTTTCTGACTGAGTTTGAGTCGCACATCCCGTGAGATCAGCTCGATCAGCCAGGCCGAATTGTCCGAGAGCGGTGATTTGATGACAGTCCTGCCCCCTTCGTTGACGACCTTGAACGCGTTCGGGCCGGTGCTCTCATACCGACTCAAGAAGATCTTTTGGGGTTGGAGATGGTCAGCTTGAGCACTCAACTCGCTCTTATTTTGCGCATCGAGGGATGCCATAGAGTTGCCCGTGCATCCCGTGCAGATCTCGATGCTCGAGATGTCTTGGATGGATGTGAACGGGCCCTGGCCTTGTCTGTCTGTCGACAGGGCAGCCGATCCTTTCCCAGAAAATGTCACGCTGCAGCTTCCAAAGGCCGGATTATGCGTGCCGTTGAGCGCTCGTTCCGAGACAAAACCGAGCGTGAGGGCTGTACCGGCCAAGCCGGGGACGGGGACCGTTATGCCGCCGTTGAAATCGATTACCGCTGTTATCGTGACGCTTCGCGTCAGACTATAGGTGGCTTGGAGCGAGGCGTTATCGATCGGGCCGAAATGGCGACGCTCGTTATATCCAATGAGATCGGTCAAATCGCGGCGAGTCTCTATCGAGCCTTCCCACATCACGGCGCCATCGTCGTCCTGTGTTTGGAATGTGAGCGGGTTTTTGTCGCAGCCACCCGAGTGGACTAGGCCCAACGCATGGCCGAACTCATGCAAGATTACCGTGTACAAGTCTTGCTTGCCATCGGCGGGGCCACTCTTCTTTGCTTTCAGTACCGTTCTCTGATTCCCGCATAGAGTCACTGTCGTTGGTTCAAACTCCTCATCTTTGTCGGGAGTAGCGTCCACGAACCAGCCTCTGTGATTGTCTATGTTGAGAAAAACGATGCTGCAGCGATCGATAAACCGTGCCGATTGGAGATCAAGACAGGGTTCGATCCCAATCGGCGGTGCGACTCTCGCCGGTATATAAGCGCCGATCGCACCGGTCAAGTTGAGTGGAACGCGGTCACCGTTGGGGTCACCCCAGTTTTTGAAGAAGCTCGCGTTGCCCTCCCAGCGGAGGAGAATATCGGATTTGTTGCCACAAGCAGAGCTGCCGCTTTCGAAGAGTCGATTGGCGAGTGCACTCGAAGCGCGATTCCATTCAGCGATGGCTGCTCGTGCCACGGCCAGTTCTGCGGGCGTCCACGGATGCGTAGAGCTATTCACGAGCTGATAACAGACCGGCACCGATTCCCAGCGCCCACGCTCAAAACTCCCCGTCTCCGGATAGATTGACTGCCCTCCCCAAAAGCCACGCCACTCGGCCGCCCACACGGTAAAGACCAACCCGACCGTCAGAAGCAACAGCCACTTGGCACTGCGAAGCAATTTGCTCATTGAGAACACTCCTTTCTCAGCGACGCCGCCAGTACCAGATCGCTATAAAGACAATATGCAACGCGAGCAGCCCGCCCCAGACGAGCACGGGCCATAGTGCCCACCAGTTTGGCGTATAAGGCTCGGGCGAGATGATCGGATTGGGCGGTGGTTCCGTGAGCTTATTGATCACCGCGTTGGCCCCAAACAAGACCAAACTCCCCATAGCATAGATCAGAACGTGCCGGAGCACTACTTTTCGTCCAAAGAAGAGCTCGCTCCACCGGGCTAGCGCCGCGCGACCGCGCGCCGCGTACGTCGTTTTCTCCGGAAAACTCTCCAGTGGGTCCGGCAAGAGACGTGATCCTTCGGTCAGCAGCGATGCTTGTTCACTCTTGATCTCTTCAAGATCTGCCACGCACTTGCTACACGAAGCGATGTGTAAGGAAATTTTTTGGGACAATTCCGAATCCAGTCGTCTGGACACGTACTGCCAGAGCACTGAAAAGCTCGGATGCTCGCGATGCTCCATCTCCAGCTCACCACGGAAAATTTCTTCAATGAAGCGATCGTCCTGACTCATGATAGGCTCCCTTGCAGCGATTCGTATTTTTGACGCACTTTGTTCTTGATGCGCGTCGGGTTGCACTCCCGACCAAAAATTTTGAAAATTTGCTCCCACGAGAGCGCCCGCCCTCGAATCATCTCTAAACAGAGAGAATCTTTGGTCACTTGGATTGGCTTGTCAGGCTCGGCGGGAGCGCCAAAATTACTCAGATAATAGACAAGGAACATGCGAAGATCATCCTTTTGGTCAAGAGCGCTTTCTTGCTTAAGCGCTGCACACGCCAGACAGAGTTTCGTATCGCGCTGGGCTTGGTCCTGCAGTCCTGCGATCAGTCGTGTTAGCTCTGAAAGATCAGCCGTTTGGGGCAAGCAACAGCGAAGCATCCCATCCCACCAGCGCAGCCGTTCATCTTGGGCCCAGTCCTTGGTTTTGGCGATTGCCCCGGCGCGCTCGAGTTTCTCTTCTTCGTCCGATGACTCTGGATCATCTTCATGGTATGCAAGAGTGGCCCAGCGGTGTGGATGGGGCCGACTCGCTGGGATATTCCCAACATAAGAAAGAACGTCGGCACTGAACGTGGCTTGCTTATAGTTCTCTGCTATGAACGCTTCCAAGAGACGATAAAGCACTGAATCACCAGGTTTTAGATTCGCGCGCAACGCCGGATATCTTTGGGTGATAAATTGTTCAAAGAAATAATCCGTGCCGGCTCGAAGGGATGAGCTGGAAAGAGATTGACTACAGAGCAGATAACTTCGCGTCTTTTCACTGTAGCGTCCCTTCGCTTCTGAAACATATTTGCGAATCGTGTCGGGCTTCTTGCTGTCAATGATCGCATCGAAGAGTTCTTTCTCAGATTTTTCTCCGGCTCCTAGGGCGTCAAGTAAGCGCTGGCGCACAGCCCCGCGCAGATAGCCGACAAAGTCAGATTTCACTGTGCCGTCACGGGTACCGGTCACGTAGTCTTGAACGAGCTTCTTCTCGAAGACTTCGCGATAGATGCTCATATATACTTCCTCGACGATCTCCCAGAGCGAATGCTCCGGTCCAGCTCGCTGCTCTCGCAGCCGACTCTCGATGTAGCTCTTTAAACTACGCAGAGCTCGGCGATCTCCGATCAGCCCATACTCGGCTAAGAGATGAAGGATCGTCTCGCCGATCTCGCGGTCGTAGTGCCGCACGAATGCTTCACGGCTTTCTTTCGCCCAGCCGTGGGCGGCAATGTCTTCCAGTAAGCGCTCCATCGGCTTCTATTGTACCATGTCGCTGGGAAGGATGAGAGTCTGACAAGTTGTCTCAGGCTGTTTGCGGGTCGGTCTTTAGACTCGCTTCTTTTTCTGTGTAGGCCCCCCACTCGGGATCGTCGAGCGGGATCGGGCTTCCTCGCAGGGCACTGTATTGGGCATCCAATATAGATACAGGTATTTGTACACTGAGAATATGTCGCTCAGGGTCGATGCGCGGGGTGACGTCAAACACGGCCGGGTCATCGCCACCCGCCGCCGGCCAGAGCAGAAACTGGCTTTGCACGAGGCGGTCGCGACTGTAGACAACCGATACCGCCAGATCCTTGCCCAATCCAAAGATGCCATCGCTGTCTCCCGTGTTCTTTTGACGGTCCAAGTCAATTACCATGAAATAGACATCGCCAGCATCGTTCAGTGTCGGGGGCAGGGGACCGAAGACCTGGAACTCTACCTTCAGGAGTTCGGTGCCGAAGTCATCGCGCTCGCGGCGCAGTTGTGCCCGGCGCAAATCCAGACTCGCTGGCACCATCACCGGTCTCCCGTTCGATTTCGCGAAGGCGTCTCCGCTCGCGTCGGGGCAAGAGCCAAACGCGTTGATAGATATAGGGGGAGAAAACAGAGTATTAGGCTGCGTCTGCCCATACCCTCCACGACCTGTCAAGAGCATCACACTCAGCAACAACAATCCCATTGTCTGTATGACCCGCTTACCAGCCGCCATGATGATCCCCTCCTCTGAGATCGGGCATTGTGCATCGCTAGATCCTGCCACTTCTACAGACTATAGTATACTGCCTTCTACACTGAGCTGGCGAGAGCCTCTGCAATCACCTGCAGAGAGCATCGCACTAAAGCCTCGCTGAATCGTTTGCCTTGTTTATCTCGCCTGTCAAAGGGAGTATGGTGAGCAGCTCCAAGGTCGCCCACCATACTCGCAACGTGATCAATTGCTGCAGCACCTGATAGCCACCTTTGGTTGCTTCCTTTACTTTATGATAGTAAACGTCCCATCGACAGCTAGTTGCGTATCATTGTTTTTGTCTTTGGTCCAGATTTCGAGCTTGGCTGTACCACCGGGTGTCAGAGTGCCGGGCACCTGCACGTCGACTGGTTTTCCAGTCTCGTTTCCGGTAGGCGCGCCTGCAGGAGTCGTCCTGGGGGTGCCAGGCGGTGGGGCTGGCCATGTTACCTGCCATGTGTAATCTGCGGTACACAGACTGCCTTTGTTTTTACCTGTAGCAATGACAGCAATGACTCGGAATTTGAAAAATTTGTTCAGCTGACCCCTGGGAGGGTTCAGCGGGTCTGTGAAATCTAACCAAGTTAGCCCACCGTCGTTAGAATACTGGAGTTTCCAATCGCAGTCTTCATAAGCTCCCACGGGAACAGGGCCTGGTCCACCCCCTGGCATCAAGCACTGGTTACCCGCAAAGATGATATTCAGGACAAAGAAGAAGAGATTGAGTTGCATCTGCACGAAACTAGTGATTGTGACTGGCACATAGCCTATGGCATTTACAATGATCGCCTTCAGATCGTGCGCACTGTATGGTGCATTTGCTCCTTCCCTAAAGACCAGATCGAAGGTCAGCTTCTCAGGGAGGATGGCAGCCCTGGTAGTACAGTCCGTTGCATTCACGACCACCGCTGAGATGCCGATGATGAGGCTGCCTGTAGAACATTGGGTCCCGCCATTCGGTCCTGGCTGCCCTTGACACATATTATGAGAGCCATCTGCCAGAACCGTTATCGCCGGCACTGCCCCCAAGATTGCCAAGGTTACCAAGCCAACTGCCAACGCCTTGAACGCCAAACTCCATTTACAACCCCATTTGCGACTCGTCATCTTGATCTCCTCCTTGATGAGATCTGTGTGTTTACTAATCTCTTTTGCTTCGATTCTGTCGCGCATCATCTGCGCCACCTCCACTTATTTGAGTTTCGCTACTCTCCTAGTCGCGTGACACGGAGCAAGTCTGACAGGAGTCGATAAAAGCCTCCGGAGAGGAAACTGGCTGGACGAACTCAGTCTCCTCTCCATGCGGCTCCGACGACCCGTTTACGGCGTGCTGGTGAATGTGCACTGGCTGACAGTCGTCTGTCCTCCGGCTTCTACTGTCATCCGGAGCGTCTCACGCCCGAAGGGAGGTGAGATTTGGCCCCGCATTTCCAGATTTCGGTTTCCTTGAATCACTTGCTGCACGATCACCTGCGGCCTTAAACCTTCGACGATATCTAGAATCGTGATGAAAGCTTGCGGAACTCCGTCGACGCGGATCTGGACAGTGATTGGATCACCGTTACGGTAAACAGGGTTCTGACCCTGTTCCTGACAACCGCGATCGGCTGCTATATAAGCCCTTAATGCTATTCCGGTACCTGGCTGCGGCAAGGGGCCAGGGCCTGAACTAGGAGTGCCACCGCTCACTTGTAGCGTGTAGTTCACAAAGTACTGCGCTTGTCCATTGTTACCTTGAACAAAAATCGCCATCGTGATGGTGTAGACGCCGGTGGGTGTACCAGTGCCCACATATATTGTGCCACGATTCCAAACCCCTGGGGCCACAGTCACAGAGGGGACAATGGCGGCCCCGACAACTACTTGATAAATTACTGTGATGGTGGGTGCGTAGGGAAGAACAGTGGGCTGGACATCATCAACCAAAATCATGCTATAGACGGCCGGGTCGTTAGGGTTGGCGATCATATCGAAGTCCAGCCTGCCCCCGGGCGTCGTGACGCCACTCGCTGGACTTAACGAGAAGGGTCCGGATTGTGCTAGGGCGACAGATGCCGAGACAGCCCCGATCGCTAATCCAACGATGACACCGACCACTATCGCTATGCCGATCCGACGACTGAATTGACTGAACATCATTGTGATCCCCTCCTGTGGGATATTTGTGAAACTCTTGCCTTCTTCTGCTCTGATTCTGTTGCGCATCATGTGCGCCACCTCCATTGATTTGGGTTTCATTACTTTCTTAGTCGCCTGAATTGGGACGAATCTGACGAAGAGAGGCAAGGTAAGCAAAGCCTTGGGAAAGCTTGTCGATCATGCCGCTTAACAAACTTCTCAAACTCTTTCGCAGTTCCCATCGACCTTTTGCGATATTTACGTTCCTCCGCTCCCTCAATAGCTCGCGGTAGTGTTCCCGCCCCAGGTCTTGTGTGAATGGCTCGTACATGACTCCTCCTTTTCAAGTTTTGAGTTTCGTCACTTTCCTTAGTCGCCCGAAACGAGGCAAGTCTGACAAGTTCGTCTACGCGTGAAGCAGCACGGTGTCAAAGTCCTTGACGTAGTCGAAGAGATTGGCCTCAGCGGGTAACGGCAGCCCCGCCGTCGGGACGGTGACCATCGTCTGAGCATCCAGACCGAGTAGCTGTTTAAACTGATCGACCGTCTCGCCTGCCCAGATGACTACTGTCTGGAAGCCAAAGAGCCCACTCGCTTTAACGTGGATCCATTTGATCCCACTGTTTCCGTTGCTGCAGTTTTTCTGGGTCGTCATTTGAGATCTCCTCCTCTGTGTATTTGGCTGTTGTTACCCTCTGGGTCGCTTGGAAGGGGGTGAGTCTGACAGTTTTCTCTGGCTCCCTTCCGGCGTAGGGTGTGTCTGTCATGCCTGAAGGATAATCGGAGGGACTTCGGGCTGGCTTCGGGAATTTTAGTTATTAATTCAGCGTAAAGGAGTGACCGCCAAGATTAAAGCTCAGCCCAGTCCCCTGATCGTCTTTGACTGAAATTCAGAGTAGGGGCATAGAATCACAGAAGGCACTGAAGTTCCACGGAGTACACGGAAAACGGCTCGACTTTCTTCTGTGCTTTCCGTGGGGTTTCCGTGTTTTCCGTGATTCAAACTAGATTGTCCTATACTTTTACTTTTCTTCATCCCGATAGAAGTGCGCGAAAACTTGCCTTCGTCATGCTTTCTGCTAGACTGGCGTGCGAAGATGAGCATACACATCGGCATCGATGTCGGCGGCACATTTACTGATCTCGTCATTCTCGATCCCGCCTCCGGCCAGCTAGAGCTACTCAAGGTTCCTTCCACTAAGCCAGCCACTCAAGGGATCATTGATGGGCTACAATTGGCAATCCAAACCCTCGGCACCCAAGCCGAAGCCGTCACGCGCCTCGTGCACGGCTCGACGGTCGCGACGAATGCGATTCTTGAGGGCAAATGGGCCAAGACGGCCTTGCTCACCACCGCGGGGTTTCGCGATGTCTTAGAGATCGGCAGACAAAACCGGCCTTCACTGTATGATTTATCGGTGGACCGCCCAGCGCCACTCGTGCCGCGCTCGCAACGTTTTGGTATTTCTGAACGCTTGGATTTCCAAGGACACGTGCTCAAAGCGCTCGACACGGCTCAAGTCAATCAGCTCATCCCACTTCTGAGAGAAGTCGAGTCGATCGCTGTCTGTTTTCTCTTCTCTTACCTGAACCCTACTCACGAACAGCAAGTCCGTTCTCTTCTGGGAAAAGAACTGAACGTTCCGATCTCGCTTTCTTCAGAGATCTTGCCCGAATACCGCGAGTACGAACGAACGGCCACCACCGTGATGAGCGCGGCGTTGCGCCCGGTTGTTGGGCACTATCTGGAAGAATTGGATGACCGCGTCCGGGAGCTCAAGATCGCGGCAAAACTCCAAGTCATGCAATCGAACGCCGGCATCGTCTCCACGTCGCAAGCCGCACGGCAAGCCGTTCAGATGCTCTTCTCCGGTCCCGCCGGCGGTGTGGAAGGAGCGCGCTTCATCGGCCACCAAGCGGGTCTTGAACATTTGATCACATTCGACATGGGTGGTACGAGCACGGATGTCGCGCTCGTACAGAAGGGCAATATCGCAATGAAGACCGAAGGTGCAATTGAAGGTCGCCCCGTGCGCACGCCTATGGTGGACATTCACTCGATCGGCGCGGGCGGCGGCAGCCTGGCCTGGATTGATGCGGGAAGGAGCTTGTGCGTCGGCCCGCAGAGCGCCGGCTCTGACCCCGGCCCGGCGTGCTACGGCAAGGGAGAAAAACCCACGGTGACCGATGCCCAGTTACTGCTGGGACGGCTTGCTGAGAAAAATGTACTCGGAGGGCGCACCCTGAATCGCGAACGCGCCGAGCGCGCCATATTTGATATGATTGCTCAACCCTCGTCTCTCAGCCTAGAAGAGGCCGCGTCCGGAATCTTGGAAATCGCCGATGCGCAAATGGAACGCGCGATTCGCGTCATCACCGTTCAACGTGGACACGATCCCAGAAAGTTTGCGCTGCTCGCGTTTGGCGGCGCGGGCCCGATGCACGCAGGAGCTCTTGCCGAGCGTCTCAGCATTCCCACCGTGATCGTGCCGCCGGTTGCGGGTGTGCTCTCGGCGTTGGGATTGCTCGTGGCTGATTGTGTCATCGATTTAGTCCAGACGTTTATCCAACGAGCAGACGGTGCGGACTTAGAGAAGATCGACGCGCATTTTGCACGCATGAGACTAGAAGCCGAGACACGGCTGCGCCACGAGCCTGTCGTGCGCGTCGAATTTTCTAGGACGCTCGAGATGCGCTACCGTGGGCAATCGTATGAGTTACCCGTCGAGCTAGGGGAAGAACGGCTTTCGAAAGAAACTCTCGCCGAAGCGACACAGCGCTTTCACCTAGCTCACTCTCAACTCTATGGCTACGCGATGCGCGATCGCCCCATAGAAATCGTCAATTTACACCTACGCGCGATCGGTCGCACGGCGAAGCCCGCACTCCGGTTCAAACTGGGGAAGGCGAACGAATCAAGCCCAGTGCATGCGTCGAGTCGTCAAGTGTACTTTTGGGGGCACGGCTGGCTCGAATCTCAAATCTGGCTACGTGAGCATCTAAAACCGGGTGAGCAGCTGCGAGGACCTGTGGTCATCGAAGGGCGCGAATCGACCGTCGTGCTCATGCCGGGACAATTCGCTAAAATTGATGCGTATGAGAATGTAATTATCGAAAGCGAGGGAGCCCGATGACCTTCTCAAGGCGAAAGTTTTTACAGTTCAGTTTAGCGACCGGCGCACTCTTGTTCGCTCCGCGGTCTGCTTATGTTTTCAGCCAGGCCGCGATCGCTTCAGCTACCGATTGGACGATGTTCCGTCGCGATCTGGCGCATACGGCCACGGTAGCGAAGAAAGGGAAAATTGTACGGCCCCGCGAGCTTTGGAGCTACAACACGAGCGGCTTGGTCGAATCTTCGCCAGCCGTGGGAGACATTGACGGCGACGGAAGAGTCGAAGTCGTTTTCGGCTCTTATGACAAATCGCTCTATGCTGTAAACGGTCAGACCGGTGCCCTCAAATGGAGTTTCCCAACGGGCGATTGGGTCTTTTCTTCCCCAGCAATCGCTGACCTTGACGGCGATCGACGCATCGAAGTCGCCGTTGGCTCGAACGATAACAATCTCTATGTGCTGAATGGCCAGACGGGCAAGGTCAAATGGAGCTTCCAAGCGCTGGACAAAATCTGGGCATCTCCGACGATCGCTGATATCGATAAAGATGGCAAGCTCGAACTCGTCATTGGATCAGATCAGATCTATGCGTTCGATGGAGCGACGGGAAATATCAAATGGAAATATCGCGGCGATTTTTCATCCATGTCCGGCCCTGCGGTAGCCGACATCGACAACGATGGGAAGCTCGAAGTCGTGACGGGTTCGCTCGACGCCAAGGTCTATGCGTTGACCGGAACAGGCGGTCAACTCAAGTGGAGTTACAACACACAAGGAGCCATCGAAGGCTCTCCCAGCTTGGGAGATATTGACGGTGATGGGAGATTGGAGACGGTGATCGGCTCTAGTCGCATCGGCGTGTACGCGATCGATGCGACGGGCAAACAGAAATGGTTCGTACCTGTCAGTGGCGACTCGCGCATTCCCTCTTCTCCAGCGATTGGCGACATTGACGGAGACAAAAAGCTCGAAGTCGTCATCGGCGTCAACGACAAAAAAGTCTTGGCGATCAACGGAGCCAATGGCCAGATCAAATGGAGTTTCCCGACCAACGACTTTGTCGAGTCTTCGGCGGCCATCGGAGACATCGACGGCGACGGCAAGATGGAAGTGTTAATCGGCTCGCACGACGGGAATCTCTACGTGCTCGACGGCAAGACGGGCGCGAAAAAGTGGAGCTATGTGCCGCGCGCCGGCTGGGTCGTCTTCTGTTCGCCGACCTTGGCTGATCTTGACGGCGACGGTTTATTAGAGCTAGTTATTGGGAATAACAACGGAAGTTTGTACGCGTTAGGAGCGTGAATTTTTCGTAGGGCGAACGGCCGTTCGCCCTCCACAGACATATGCTCGATCCGATCACGCTCGAGGTTCTGAAAAATTCGGTCATCGGCGCGGCCGAGGAGATGAACGCTGCGCTCATCCGCGCTTCCTACAGCCCCAACATCAAAGAACGGCGCGATTGTTCCTGTGCCCTCTTCGACTCCAAGGGTCAGATGATCGCTCAAGCTGAAAACATCCCCGTGCATTTGGGCGCGATGCCCTTCTCGGTTGCAGCCGCACTTAAACAATTTTCAAAGTTGGAGCCCGGAGATGTCATCGTTCTGAATGACCCCTTTGCCGGGGGAGCTCATTTGCCCGACATCACATTCGTCACGCCTATCTTTGTCGATGATGAACTGATAGGATTTTCAGCCAATCGCGCCCATCACGCTGATGTCGGCGGGATGCGCCCCGGCAGCATCGCTGGCGATGCCACCGAGATTTTTCAAGAAGGGTTGAGAATTCCGCCCGTAAAACTCTGGCGCGCGGGGCAGCTCGATCGAGATCTCTGGTTGATACTCTTAGCGAACGTACGTACGCCTCAAGAACGTGAAGGAGATTTGAGGGCCCAGTACGCAGCCAACGAGATCGGGCGACAGCGCTTGATCGAGATTGCCCAGCGTTATGGTAAGAGTCTAGTAAGAACGTTTTTCGCTGAGATTCTGGACTACGCCGAACGTCGCATGAGAGCTGCCATTGCTCAACTCGCACCGGGAATTTATTCGGCTCACGATTTTTTGGATGATGACGGAATCAACGAAGAGCCCGTGCCGATCCGCGCAACGGTCACGATCGAGCGAGAAAAGATCACCGTTGATTTTTCCGGCAGCGCCCCGCAAGTCCAAGGGCCCTTGAATGCTGTCTTCGCTGTCACAGCGTCGGCGACGTACTACACGCTGCGCTGTCTCACCGACCCGGCGATACCGCCTAACGCCGGTTGTTACCGACCCATCGAGATCAATGCTCCCGAGGGCACGATCGTGAATGCAAAGATGCCCGCCGCCGTCGTCGGAGGCAATCTAGAAACATCCCAGCGTATCGTCGATGTCTTATTCCGAGCGCTGGCTCTCGCTGTTCCCGAGAAAGCGATCGCTGGGTGCCAAGGCACGATGAACAGCGTTACGTTCGGGGGAGTCAATCCGCGCACAGGCGAACCGTTTACGTTCTACGAGACGCTCGCGGGCGGCTTCGGAGCCCGGCCCGACAAAGATGGAATCAGTGCGATTCATTCGCATATGACGAACACGCTCAATACGCCCGTTGAAGTGCTAGAGACACTCTATCCCGTGAGGGTCGAGCGCTATGAAATTCGCGAGGGTAGTGGGGGTAAAGGAAAATTCCGTGGAGGCGATGGACTGATCCGAGAGATTCGCGCGCTCGAACCGATGCACTTTTCGCTCTTAGCTGACCGTCGCAAGATTCCACCGTATGGGCTGGCAGGTGGCGAACCAGGAGCTTGTGGTAAAGAGCTTCTCATTCGCCCGGGTGTAGAAACATCCATCAAAGCCAAAGGCTCGATTCAACTAACGCCGGGAGACCGCGTGCGCATCAGCACGCCGGGTGGTGGAGGATTTGGGTCAAGCAGTTAGCCGTTTGCCTTGTATTCAGCGACATTTCCCGCGATCCCCGTGATTCAAAAGAGCACCAACGGGAGTATTGGTTCTAACTACATAAACGGGATAATCAACGGATTCGGGAACTTAAAGGCAGGTAGGGCCGGCGAGAGGGGCTCGCCGGCCCGGGAATGAGGTTAGCAACCACCAGCAGTCGGGTTCACTTGCGCGAACCGGCTGCTGCAGAAGGGGTCTAGGTTTCCCTTGCCCATGAGGATTCGAACCCCGGCCATTGAACGACGAGGGAAAAACCTGTGTCGAAGGAGGTTGGCAGGAACGACACAGTAAAACCTCGTCTTGCGGGGCTGTAAACCCCGCGCGGCTGGCACCACGCCACGGACTTGGACTGCTTCTACCCTTCTATGAGCGATCATCGGTGCAAAGTCTACTCATATACTCAGCGAATCTAAAGGACTCTGGGGGTTTTCTGTACGTCGCGTTTGTCGGCCCCAATGGTGCTCCATGTCCCCAAAATAGCCAATTGGGGTTGCTCAATCATCGTGAGCGAAGCGAAGAATCTCATCAGTATTATTCACGAAAAAGTAAAACAGAAGGAGAAAACAAATAAAAGCACAGGGAGACCTTCAAATAATTTTCAACGCACGGCGGGCGCGCTGCGGGTTACTTCACTCGGGCGGCAACTCGGAGATCTCCCAGTAATCCAGCACGGTATTGATGACTTTGATGAACTCGCCCGTGCTCGGAGGCTTATTAATGTAACCGCTCGCGCCGCTGTTGTACGCTTTCACCATGTCTTCGTCGCGCTTCGAGACCGTGAGGACGATGACCGGGATGCGGCGCAGCTTCTCGTCTTTCTTGATCTCGGCCAGGACTTCGTGTCCGGTGACTTTGGGCAAGTTGAGATCTAAAAAGATCAAATCGGGCTTCACGGCGTCCGCGTACTTGCCCTTGCGGCGCAGGAAATCCAGCGCTTCTTGACCATCCTGGACGGTGAACAGATCGCTCTGGAAATTGCCCTTCTTGAGCGAGCGCTCCGCGATCTTCACGTCATCCGGGTTGTCTTCGACCAACAGTATTTTGAGTTTACGATTCCGCACAGAGGATCACCTCAATCATCTTGATTCGCCTTGCGGCGGGTGGTGTTGTTGGGCACAGGTTCGAGAGGGTTGCCATGGTGAGTCTGATGACCATTGCTGCTAAGGCCATTATTGCTGAGATCCTTGCCATTGCTATTCCCATTCAAGGCCGCTAATTCTACGGGCGCTGGTCGAGCCGCCGGGTTCTTCGGCAGCGTGAAATAAAACATGCTTCCTTCGCCCAAAACGGACTCGGCCCAGATCAGCCCGCCGAACTCTTCGACGATGCGCTTACAGATCGCTAAGCCCGCGCCGGTGCTTTCGTAATCATCGCCGCGCGGGTTAAGGCGCTCAAAGAGTTCAAAGATCTTTTCCAAGTACTGTGATTCAATGCCCATACCATTGTCTCTGACATAGAATTTATAATACAGGTCTTGTTCTTGCCAGCCCAGTTCAATCTTCTTGTCTGTCTTGTCATTATACTTGATCGCGTTGCTGATGAGATTGCTGAAGAGCTCTATCAAGCGCGTGCGACTGGCCATCACGACCGGATAGTCTTGCATCAAATTGAGCTGGACTTTCTCGCTCTGCAGTCGTGACGTCATCACTTCGCGGACTTCTTCTAATATCTCGTGCACAGCTACTTTCTCCAACGGCTCGTGCTTCGTGCCGATGCGCGAGAGCTTCAACAGATCGTCGATAAGATTCTTCATGCGCGCGCTGGCCTTCTTGATGCGATTGAGATACCCCTGGCCTTCTTCGTCAATCTTGTCGGGATAATCTTCGAGTAAGAATTGGCTAAATGCTTCGATCGTGCGCAAGGGCTCCTTGAGGTCGTGTGAGACGACGTGCGTGAACTCCTCGAGCTTCTTATTGCTTTCTTCCAAGCGAATCGTCTTCTCTTGCAAACTCAGTTCAAGGCGTTTCTTCTCGGTAATATCAATGTAGTGGTCGATGCGTCCGCCGCGGTAGCGCTCGGTCGAAACGGGCAGGGTGCGGTATTCCAAAATGCGCTCGCTCGCCTGACCGTTCGCGCCACACTTGATGCTGAAGATGAACGAATCGTTACTGCCCTGGATCGCCTTCTCAAAATTCTCCGGCGCACAGAACGAGGGTTTTGCCCCGAGCAACGCACGACGCACATCGCAGCCGATCATCTCGTCGCGCTCTAAATTAAAAAACTGTTCGAGTGTTTTATTGGCCCAGATGACTTTCTTGTCGCGATCCAACAATAAGATCCCCGTGTCGAGCGTGTCGATCGCATCCTCGATCAAATAGCGATAACGCGCTTGCGCTTCGCGCACTTTGTTTTCTAATTCTGAGATGGCCGAAATGTCGCGCATCTCTAGAGCCAATCGTTGTTCGCGACGCGTCGGCTCCAATCGCACAATTTTGAGCTCGACGGGGATCATCTCGCGCTTGGTCGATACGATGCGTAGCTTTAACGGGCCAGTTTCGCCGCGAATGAAGGCCTCGTTCAGCTCATCGCGTATCCGAGTTTGGTCATCGGGATGGAAAAATTCCCAGATGCGATTGGGCTGACCGATCATCTCTAACGCTCGGTCGTTGGCCTGAAAAACGTTGCCTTCTTTGTCGATGATCTGCACCAAATTGAGCGAGCGCTTCATCAAGCTTTGCCCGCGCGGACGCAACGGAGCTTCGTGATAATAATGGGCCGTCCCCGCTGAGCTGCGCCATCCCTTTAAGAGCGCCATCGCGCTCGCTAAGCCGCCGTACACTAAAGTGGCAAAAAGACCATGCTGAAACCCCATCCCGTCTAACCAAGGCAAGAAGGGAATGGAGAGTAAAAGGCTGACGAGCGCCCCCACTACGGCCCCGATCCAACCGTAGACTAAGGCACTAGCCACCAGCGGTACGCTGAAAATCAAGACGGTCGCACTGACTGAGGACCAGTTGAACCAACCGGGTAAATAAAGAGCGACCAGAAAGGCAAGCCCATAGAGCAACCCGAGCCCCAAAATCTTTGCTACCACCCTAACAACCGTAACAAGGGAAAAACGCATTCGCCTGCCTTTTCGGGATCCCCCTGGGCTTCCCTTACGGTTTTAGTGTAGCTATCGCGGTCCCCATTCGAAAGGACATGTGTCCCATACCCAAGTGTCGTTTGTCCAGCGACTCACTGCATGCGCACGAAGCATAGCGGGCCAAACCACCCATGGCGCCAAGAAACTCACGATTGGCTTCGGGCCTTTGTGCTCTTGGCACTCTGTAGTAAGTGCAGAACGAACGCGAAGCTCAAATAATCAGATTTTCGCTGAGCGTGAAGGGAAAAGGTTCTGCCATCTGCTCAAGCGATTTGGGATCGAGCACGGTGATCTTGCGGTCATCGACGGTGATCACGCCGCGCTCTTCAAGCTCTCCCAGGGTGCGAATCGCTGTCTTAGACGAGACCCCCGCCATCTCGGCGAGCTCCGTTCGAGATAGCTCAATCCCGCTTTCACCCAACTTGATGATGATGCGCGCCAGGCGCTCTTTGCTCCCGTTGTAGGAGCGCTCGGCGAGCTTGCACTGGAATGCCTTCAACTCCTCGGAAAGTTTTTCGAAGAGACGAAAAGCAACCGAGATGTTTTTGCTGAGAAAACCGAAGAAGTCGCCGCGCTCCACAAACCCGACGAGCGCCTTGTCGATCGTCTTGGCGTAAGCGACGTGCACGCCCTTGTCAAAGAGCGTCGTTTCGCCAATGATCTCGCCGGGGCCCACTAATTTTAGGATTTGTTTCTTGCCACCCAGCGTGCGTTTGACGAGCTTGACCCGCCCCTCGAAGATACAGTAAAACCCGAACGCGGGCGCACCCTCTTGGAAGATGATCTCGCCTCGGCCATACTTGATTTTGCGTACCAGCCCGTCTAATTCCGCAAGTTCTTTAGGTCCCAGATCGCTAAAGATCCTAAACTCGCGCAGCTCTACCATCCCTCTCACCTCATCCACGCGTGGTCTTCGACTGCGACTCGTTGATTATAGAGGGACGAGGTGTCGGATGTCAATCCCGAACTTTCTCAGGGGAGTAGCTTGAGCGGCGCGCCTTCCTTGACAATGGCCAAGACGATTGAAGTATTGGTGCGTTCGATGGAAGGATTTGCTAATAGTTTTTTAATCTCGCGGTTCATGCTTTCTTGATCTTTGAACTTGCCGATCGCCAGGATGTCGAACTCGCCGGTGATCTCGTAGACGTGGTGGAGATGCTCGTCTTTGCGCAATTGCTCAGTGATCTCGGGAATTTTGTTGCCCTTGGCTTTAATCAGAGTGATCGTCGTGATCTGATAGCCTAGGTGTCGATAATCGATCGAGGGCTTGTAACCCGCGATCGTGCCATTCGCTTCGAGACTGGCGATCCGATGGCTGACGGTCGTCGTGGCCACACCCAACGCCGCAGCGATTTGACGGCAGCTGGCGCGTCCGTCTTTTTGCAATTGTGCCAAAATTTTCAGGTCCAGATCCTTCTCCATCAGCGCACTCCCATCGCTCTAAAGATAGCGCGAGCTTAGTATAAACATATGTCCAATAATTGTCAAATATTACTGTCATTTATCCAAAATAAGCGCCTATATAAAATAACTATGTCCAATATGATGCAAAATACTTGACAATTGGCCATTACGCTGCTATAGTGGGCGCTAGTTTTCATTTTGATCAGGAGGGATCTATACCTTGGCGACGAAATCCACTATGAAGTCGAGTCCCAAAGCGGCCATGGAGTTGATCGAGAAGAACGGCGTGCCCTATGTGCAGTGCATGTTCAGCGACGTGCGCGGCATCATCCAGAGCTTCAACGTGCCCGCGAAAGAGTTGCTCAAAGAGTCAACTTGGGAAAGCGGCATCGGCTTTGACGGGTCCTCCGTGCGTGGCTTCAAGTCGATCGACGAGAGCGATATGATCTGGAAGCCCGACCCGGCGACGGCCAAGTTTTTGCCGTGGATTGACGACCCGATCCAAAAGACCGTGGTGCTCTTCGGCGATGTCTACGAAGCCTTCGGCGGAGGCCCTTCCGGGTGCGATCCACGCGGCGCCGCGCGACGTGCCGCAGAAAAAGCCGCGAGCCTGGGTTACACGGCCATCGTAGCCCCGGAGATCGAGTTCTTCGTGGTCGATGATTTTGACCCGATGAACTTAGTGCACGACTGGTGGGCCACTCCCAATGGCGGCAAGGGCGATTCGTGGGCCGGCCCGCGCCCGCTGCCTTACTCCAAAGAGCTCACGACGATTCGCCCCAAGGAAGGCTATTTCCGCACGCCCCCCGAAGATTCGACCCATGACTTCCGCAACGAGCTCGCGTACTATTTGACCAAGATGGGCATCGAGATCGAGTACCATCATCACGAAGTTTCGACGTGCGGCCAAGTCGAGTTGAACTTCCGCCCGACCGATCCCGTCACGTGCGGCGACTATGCGTTGCTCTATAAATACACGGCGAAAAACTTGGCGCACCGTCGTGGTATGAAAGCGATCTTCATGCCCAAGCCCCTCTATCTCGACAACGCGAGCGGCATGCACGTGCATCAATCTCTCTGGCAGAACGGGAAACCCTCGTTCTACGATGAAAAAGATGGCTATGCCGAGATGTCTCAGATCGGACGCTACTATGTCGGTGGGCTTCTTAAGCACGCCCGCGCGTTGGCGGCTATTTGTTGTCCGACCGTGAACAGCTATAAGCGCCTCGTGCCCGGCTTCGAAGCGCCGATCAACATCATGTGGAGCCGCCGCAATCGCTCGGCGTTGACCCGCATTCCCGTCTACAAAAAAGGCCCCGAGCACGCAAAAGAGAAGCGTGCCGAATATCGCGGAGCTGACCCTTCCGCCAACCCGTATCTGGCTTTTGCGTGCATGGTCGCTGCTGGCTTGGACGGCATCAAAAATAGAATCAATCCGCCCGACCCAGTCGATCACGACGTCTACGAGATGAACGAATCCGAGAAGAAGAAGCACGGCATCGGGAAACTCCCCACCAGCCTGCACGAGTCCATCCAGGCGCTCGAAGCCGATGAAGTCATCCAAGAAGCGTTGGGGGAGACGATCTGCAAAGCGTTCGTCGAACTCAAGACCGCTGAGTGGAATCAGTATTGTCTGCAGATTACGCCCTGGGAAGTCGCGAAGTATCTGGATTATTGATCTTTTTCTTCCTTTTCGGGGCGCACGGCGGTGCGCCCCGAAAAGCTAAATTTGAGGACGCATATTTCTTTGGCCCGTTCGTACGCAGCACCACCAATTTTCAGCGAACTCATCCTGCGTACGAACGGGCTGATTTTCTTTCTTCACCCCAGCTAGGGATGTAGCAATGCTGCGTCCCTATAATTTTGTTAAGATCGTTCCGAAAGGACTTTTTATGCCCGATAAAATCACGATTCCCCAGATCCAGAAGATGACCGACGCCGGAGAAAAAATTTCGGTGATCACAGCCTATGACCATCCCACGGCTGTTTTAGTCGATCGCGCGGGGATCGATATGGTACTCGTGGGAGACTCGGTCGGCAACAACATTCTCGGCTATCCCAGTACAGTGCCGGTGACGATGGGCGAAATGATTCACCATACGAAGTGTGTGCGTCGCGGATTGCAACAGGCACTGCTGGTGGGCGATATGCCCTTCATGTCTTACCAAAGCACGCCGAAAAAGGCTATCGAAAACGCGGGGAGATTCATGAAAGAAGCGGGCACTGATGCGGTCAAGCTAGAGGGTGGGGAGGAGATGGTCGAGACCATCCGCAAAATCGTGCGTGTCGGTATTCCGGTCATGGGACATATAGGGTACACGCCACAAAGAGAATCGCAGTTCGGCGCGCAACGAGTACAAGGACGGGACGAAGCGACCGCAAAAAAAATCTTGCATGATGCTCAACTTCTGGAACAAGCAGGTGTCTTCTCGATTGTTTTGGAAGCCATGCCTTGGCGTCTGGCACAACTCATCAGCGATCAACTCCGGGTTCCGACGATCGGGATTGGGGCAGGGCCGTATTGCGACGGACAGGTGCTTATCATCACCGATGTACTAGGGTTAACGAAAAGCCCCTTCAGATTTGTGAAGCGGTATGCGAACCTGGAAGAGATCATTGAGCAAGCGGTCCGCAGCTATCGCGATGAAGTGAAGAATGGGAAGTTCCCTACGATTGAAGAGCATAGTTTCAAAATCCAGAAGGGAGTCATGAGTACGCTAAAAGATAAATAGTCTAGTGCGGTACTCGATTTCTTTCGCTTCACCCATCATGAAAATCGTCATCATCGGCGCGGGCGCCTTGGGTAGTCTCTTCGGTGGGCTCTTGGCGCGTAGCGGCCACTCAGTCTCCCTTTACAATCCCTCGAACCTTGAGCACATTCAAACTATCCGCAAAAGCGGGCTCGTCATTGAAACAAACGAAGGTGAGCAGCGCGTCTCTTTGAGTGCGACGAGTCAAGCCTCAGAATTGGAGAGATCGGATCTCGTCGCTATCTTCGTGAAAGCCCATCACACCGCAAAGGCCATCCAAGGAACTCGCTCACTGCTCCAACGCGCGCCACTCGTCATGAGCTTGCAGAACGGCTTCGGCGTTGAAACAGAGATTTTAGGAATAGTCCCGCGCGAGAATTTTTTGCGCGGGACTACTTCCCAAGGAGCAACCCTGCTCGCTCCCGGAAGAGTGCGTTGGGCTGGCAAAGGCGTCACCCACCTAGGGCGCTGGCAAGGCCAACCTACTCCCGCGGTGCAGTCGATCGTCGACGCGTTGAATCAGTCTAGCCTGGAGACGCACGCGGCGGGGAATGTCATAGAACTTGTCTGGATTAAACTTATTGTTAACTCTGCGATCAACGCATTGACCGCGCTCTTCGATGTGCCGAACGGGGTTCTTCTTAAGGACCCGGGCTTGCGAGAAATTTTGCGCGCGATCACGCGCGAGTCGGTAGCCGTCGCGCGGGCTTACGGCTTTGCTTTCTCTGAATCAGAGATGATCGCACGGGTTGAGCAAGTCTGTCAGCAAACGGCTGAAAATATCTCGTCGATGCTACAAGACGTAAGACGCAAGCGACCGACAGAAATTGAGTTCATCAACGGGGCGATCGCGCTTGAGGGGAAGCGCCTCGGGGTAAGTACGCCGTTGAATCAACTCTTGCTGAGACTGGTTCAAAAGTAGCAACTTCTATCAGGTGGCAAGGGCTTTCTCCAACTCCTCCGTCGTCACTTGGTGGCGGAAGCGCTCGATTCCGTCAATCAGAATTACAGGAATATCGTACTGATATTTTTCGAAAATTTTTGGGTCTTGCATGATGTCGATTTTTTCCACCCCAAAGCCGAGACGATCCTGGAGGCCCAGGATCGTCTCTTCAGCCTTGTGGCAAAGCGAACAATAAGGCTTCGTGTACAACGTGACCCGGTGCATCGCCTCGATTCTACCGGGTTTATCGCATCAGTACGAACTTGAACATCTGCATTGTAGTCTTTCCATCGAGAGCAATCGCTGTGATTTGAGCGAGATATACGCCGTTCGCCAGCGTCTGTGTCGTGCTAGCGCCGAGCGTCAGTTCAGCCTCTTGTGCTTGTTGTACGAGGACAACGCGGCCCGTCAACGTAAGCAGTTCGATGCGCACCGACTCTGCACCCTGCGCGCGGAAGACGAGCGATTGATCGCCCATCCGCGCGAGCGTGATCGTCCCGAGCGCCATGAGCCCGGAGATGCCGCCGCCGCTCTGGCGACGACGAGCGAGTCGCTCGGCCGCCAAGACAGAGCGCGCGATCCGGCTCATGTTGGTCAACACCGTCGTCAGCACGTCATTGACCTCCTGGCGTGCTTTCACGACGAGCGAACGCGCCTTGACCAGGGCGTCCACGGCCGCGCCGACGTCGTTATCGTCGAGCGCGCTGATGGCATCATCATAGGCGCTGGGTAAATCCGACAAGGTATTGCCGATTGAATCCATGACGTTCGGCAAGGTGTCATCCAGATATTTTTGGAAGCGCTCGATCTGGTCAGCGATGTTCTTGGCGCGCGTCGCGGAGACATCGCCCGCTTCGACCGCCGCGCTGACCCCATCGTTGATCGCCTCGACAGTGCCGCTGACATCACCGATTACGCTGTCGAACTGGTCCTTGCCGTCCTGGTCCATCGCATCGGCCAAGTCTTTCAACTTTTGGATCAAGCTCTTGCTCGGCTGGTTGAGTGCTTGGTTCGTCTTATCCCAGACTTCGTCGAACGGCAAGACGTTGTCTCGTGCGAAGTCTGTGATCTTACGTCGCTGGGTCGATGAGTTGGTGAGCGCGCAGTGCAGGCTCTCGCACGAGGGCCGCTCGGTAACAACGATTTGCTTGGTGGCTCTTTCCGTGCCTCCGCTACCATTGGTACCGCTGTCGGTCGCGGTCAGCGTGACAGTGAATCCGCTGGCCGGGCTCGCACTGGTGAATATATGAACAACGGGTGAACCGGTCGTCGAGCCAGTACCGTTAGTGAAGCTCCAACTAAAGATAACTGAAGTTCCTTGGCAGGGAGTTGCGCTGGCGGTGAACGTCACCTTCTTATTGACCACCGCCTTCGCGGGACTGTTGACAGTCACGTTCGTGGGTTTGCACGCTGGTTGCTTTACGTTAATCTGATGAGATGCCGTGTGCTCGACATTGTTCGTATTGTCCCGCACGGTCAGTGTTATCGTAGGAGTGCTGACAGCAGCGTACGAGTGTGAAACTGATGGCAGGTTGCCGGGGCCTGATTGGTTGCCATCGCCAAAACTCCAAGTATACTGAGGATTTGTCACACAGCTTGGCACACCATTGGCAGTAAATGTGACTGATTGACCTACCTCAGGATTTGAATTACTTACGCTGAAATCAACGCTATTGAACTGACACGCCGTCCCCACTGTGAACGTATCGGATTCTAGGTTGATCTGAGCTGCTGGGATGCTGAACGTGCCCGACTGCACGAGGAGGCTTGCAGAAGATAGAATGGAGAAAGTGACTTTATCGTTGTTATTGGCGTTTGGCCCCACAGTGAATGAGAATTCGACTACATTCCCATTCAAGACCGGCCTGCTCTGAGAGTTGGTATTCGATGCTTGAAATAAGGCTGTACCCGTAGCTCCTTGGTTATTCACAGGACATGCCCCGGCTGCACCCACCAAATTCTGAAATGGGTCAAATAGGGTACAAGTGATGGCGTTCGCATTTCCTCCCGGAGCAATGGGAACGAGATCCGTCGTATTGGTCCACTGGATCGTGGCTTGAATGTTCGTTAGCCCCAGAGGTACCGGAAAATCCTTGGCAACGACTCTCACTCTTATGATGGTGCTGGAGCCTTTGGGGGCCGTATTAGGGCTCACGACAATGCTGAGCGTGGGTTTGGGGGTCGTCTGCGCCCAAGTTGCAAAACCTACCGAGACCACTGATAAAAGCATGATCGCCGCGACCAACAGACGCGCGACGGATGTAGAAACGAAAGGTTGGATACGACGCGTAGACATACGACACAACCTCCTTATGTTCGCTTGACCTGCCATAACGTGTTGCACCTCATCTGCCTGCGGAGCGGACCCTTCGAGGAGAGAGCCACTCCGTCGAGCTTTTTCAGCGATCATTATAGTAGAGACCCTGCGAGCGAGTATGTAGCGCGCGTCACACGCGAGGCTCGTTCGCGGACTTCAAGTTGGCAAGGATCGGGGAATCCATTAATCTAGGTGGTTATGGATTGGCGCGAAACCATCTCCATTATAGCGATCAGCGCGTTTGTGGGCTACATCACCAACTGGGTCGCGATTCGCATGTTGTTTCGTCCGCGACGCGCGTGGCGGCTCTGGGGGTGGCGCGTGCCCTTCACGCCGGGGCTTTTCCCACAGCGACGCAAAGAATTAGCGCTCAGCCTCGGTCACGCGATGCGTGAACATCTTTTGACCGATACGGCCTTTGCCGAGCGACTGGCCGAACCAGAACTGCGCGCACGCGTCCGTGCGACGATCGAAAAATATCTCAAAGAATTCCTCCAGCGCGATTGGCCGAGTCTTCTAGCGCTCATCCCAGAATCTTTTCAACCAACCTGGCAGCAGTTATTACAGACCTTACAGAAGCAGCTAGAGCTGAGAGTGGAAGCGCTCATGGCTCATCCAGAGTTAGAGCTATTCGTTCGCACCCAACTCAAAACAAAATTCAATGAATCGATGGAAAAACCATTGGCCGACCTCGTTCCCTCAGAATTTTTGCGAACGATTCCCGAACACGCGGGAGCGCTGGCCGCCCGACTCGCTCAAGATGAGTCTTTGCATCGGTGCATTGATCAGTTGCTAGACGAGCGCATCACGGCTCTCTTGAGCGAAGATCGGTCGCTCGACGAGTTTCTTGACCCCAAACTCAAGGCTGCGATCTATACCAAAATAGAAGAGCACTTGCCCAATTTTCTGGACCAATTTGTGGGCGTGCTCGATGACGAGCAGATTAAAAAGCGCATTCGGGTTCACGTCTATGAGATGGTGGACACAGCTCTCTCGCAAGTCTTTCGTGAGGATTCGCTCTGGGATCGCATCAAATTTGGTTTTCTCGAAGGATATCTTATCAGCGCCGAAGAACTAAAAACGCGCATCGACCAAAGTTTGGACGAAGCAGCTCCGCGATTGCGGCAGCTCGTCCAGCAACGGGCAGTGCACGAGCGCGTGCACCAGTCACTCACGAATGCGCTAGAAAATTTCTTCGCCCAGCGGCTCTCGGAGTTGAATATCACTCGCGAAACGATCGCTCCTTTGCGAGAACGCACGACTCAGTGGTTCGCTGAGCTGACCCAGCAACCTTCATTTCAAACTCAGATAAGCCAGTGGCTGAGTGGACAACTCCAAACGGCACAATCCAAATCTCTGAAAGAATTGGCCCCGGGACTACTTGAGTCGGCAGGACTCAACGATTGGATCGCTTCGCAACTGCTCGCGCTGCTCAAAGAAAAAAAGACTGTGCGGGCGCTCACCCAAATCGCTTGGAGCGAGTTTGAAAAATTATTACGGCAACCGCTCGGCACGCTAGAGCGTTTTGTCTCTACGGAGCTTTTTGATAAAGCCTGTGATCTTGCGACCGAACGCTTTTTAGAACTGCTCCAACGCGAGCTGCCTCAGATCTTGCAGACGATCGATCTGGAAAAACTCATCGCGAGTGAAGTCGACAAACTCTCGGTAGAAGAAGTTGAAGAGTTGGTCCTGCGCGTCATAGGGCATCAACTAAGCGCGATCACCTGGTTCGGAGCGATTCTGGGTGGATTGATTGGGCTGGTTCAGGTCATCATTCTTTGGGTGAAGTAAGGCAGGTTTCAAGTCTGCCTCAGTTATGTCTAAAGATTACGAAAACAGCCGACTCACCGAACTCCCGGTGTGAATTGCTTTGATCGCTTCCCCAAAGAGCTGGGCAATCGAGCGCGTCTTGATTTTGGGCGACGTTTGCCGTTGGGGAAGGGTGTTGGTGATGACCAACTCTTCGAGCACTGAATTTTCTAGGCGAGTAACGGCATCTCGCGCGAGTACACCATGCACACATGCGGCCTTAAAGTGCATCGCACCTCGTTCTCGCAAGACATCGATTCCCGCGAAGATAGATCCACCCGTCAGAATTTCGTCATCGAAAAAGATGGCGTTCTTCCCGGAGACATCGCCGATTACATGGCGAATCACGGCTTTTTCGTCGTCGGCATAGCGCCGCTTATCCAAGATGACCACGGGCATATGCAATCGCCGCGCATAGGCTTCGGTGACTTTCGCGCGTCCGACGTCGGTCGCCACGGCCGCAAAATTTTCCAGAGGCTGAGTTTTGAGATAATCGCAGATGACGGGAATTCCATCGAGATGGTCGACGGGGATATGTGAGAAGCCGACGATTTGGCTCGCGTGCAGATTCATCGTCAAGATGCGATGGGCCCCGGCTGTTTGGAGCAAGTCGGCGACAAGTCTCGCCGTCACCGAGATACGGGGCTCATCTTTTTTATCAGAGCGCACGTAGGGATAGTACGGCAAGACGGCCGTGATGCGCGCCGCCGAGGCATACTTGAGCGCGTCGATCATGATAAGAAGTTCCAGCAAATGATCGTGCACCGGTGAACAAGACGTTTGGATGACGAAGACATCACATTCGCGCACATTCTCTTCAATCTTGATTTTCAGATTCTCGTTGCTGAATGTGACAAAGCTGATCTGGCCCGGCTCGACGCCCACGTGCGCGCAGATTTCACGGGCTAACTCTGGGTGACTTCGGCCAGCAAAAATTTTTAGCTCTTTCATCGAAGATCACTTTCTCGGATCAATCAACGCGCACAAACCGATTCTCTTCTCTCAACTCAACACAACCCTTTTCCTGCAACATTTCCAGGTGCGCATGAACTTCTCCGCACCCCAAAAGAAGATGATGCTCGCGCATCGTACCAAAGAGCGCCCTAGCGATCTCGACGATCGTATGAGGCTTACGATCTGAGAGTATGCGGAGAATTTTTTCTTGACGCTCGTGATGATGTTGCACAATCGTATCGATGCGAGAAGCAAAGTTCTTCATGCTCTTGCCGTGCCCCGGCAGTGCTTCGAGCTCTGAGTAAGGTCGAATTTTTTCTGATGAGTTCAGAAACTTACTCAGCATCTTTCCCACGGTAATATCCGTCGCGCCGATGTTGGGCGTGTAGTTAGGCAAGAGATGGTCGCCCGTGAAAATTTTCTCATCGCAGAGGAAACAAACAGACCCTTGCGTATGCCCCGGCGTGTGAATCACAGCAAACTGTGAATTTCCAATTTTTAATTTTTGTCCATCGCACAGTTTCTCAGCCGGGACGGAGTGCGCCAGGGCATCAAAGTTCTGGCGCATGACTGAAAACATTTGTACAGCTTCTGGAGAGATTCCCCAGAACAGCATCGTCTTTCGGTACAGCTCAGCGACTTCATCGCGACGCTCGGTATAGTGCGCGACATCGTTCCAATCGTCCTCGTGCACATATACTCTCGCTCCCGATATTTCTCGGATTTTATGGGCCATTCCGAAATGGTCTGAGTGCTTGTGCGTCAGAAACACAACCGAAATATCTTTTAGCACATAGCCATGGGATTCGAGGTCACGGCGAAAGTGCGCGAATGCGTCATCAGTACCGATGCCCGTGTCGATGAGCAGAAGTTTTCCTTCGCCAATCTCCACTGCGTACGTGTTGCTACTGCCCTCAAAATATGGGTTCGGAATGGGAATCTGGATGATGCGCGAGCTCATGGCGCGGTCATCTTACGGGAGATTCTGTGTCGAGGCAACTTCACCTGGGAATGTAGGGGCGACCGGCCGGTCGCCCCTACGGGGCAAGGCAAGCCTTGCCCCTACCGTAATGATAAACACGCTCTGCTCTTGCAAAAGCGGCTCCCGTCCGCTACAATTTGAACGCTTTAACTGAGGTGGAATCCTCAATCGCAAATCGCAGAAGCAAAGGACGGAATCGCAGATGTCGAAGTATGCGGTCATTGAGACCGGTAGCAAGCAGTATCGTGTGAGTGAGGGCGAGACGATCGTCATCGAGAAGCTCAAAGGCATCCAAGCCGGAGCGACGGTCGAGTTCGACCGAGTGCTCGCCGTCGGCGGAGAAAGTCTAAAGCTAGGCCAACCCTATCTGAAGGAAGTCAAAGTGGCGGCTGAGATCGTCGAGAGTGATCGTGGCCCGAAGCTGTTGGGATTCAAGTATAAGCGCAAGACGCGCCGACGCCGCAAGTTCGGTCACCGCCAATCCTATATGAAAGCCGTCATCAAGGAGATCCGCGGATGACCGAGGTAGAAATCTATCGAGATGCTGACGGTCGTATCACGGAGTTTCGCAGCCGGGGTCATGCGGGGTATGATGCTGAGAGCAAGGATATTGTCTGCGCGGGCGTCTCGGCGCTCGTCCAGACGACGGTGCTCGGACTCGAAGAATATCTGAGACTCAATCCCTTGGTCGAGCAAGAAAAGGGACGGCTTTACTGTCGGCTCGAACGAGACATTTTCTTGAATAGAGAGATCGATGCGATTTTGAACACGATGGTGCTGGGGCTCAAAGCGCTCGAACGCGAGTACCCGCAGTACCTCAAGGTCGAGGAGGTTAGCAGTAATGTTCAAGTCTAGAAAATTTGATCTGCAGCTCTTCGCGACGAAGACGAGCAGCGGCAGCTCGCGCAACGGGCGCGACAGCAACCCGAAGCGGCGCGGCGTGAAAGCCTTCGGTGGCGAGCGTGTAAAGACGGGCAGCGTTATCGTTTGGCAGTGCGGTACGCGTTTTCGGCCCGGCAAGGGTGTCGGCTTGGGCCGCGACCACACGCTCTTTGCCAAGCAAGACGGCAAAGTCGTCTTCCAAGGCCACTTAGTGCACGTCGTCGCTGAGTAGTTTTTTGTCGGAGGCTGCCAACGTTTTGCGTAGAGATCGGCAGTCTCTTTTTATTTAGAATCTTCTTATGGAACTGCCAAGGCACAAAGAGCGCCAAGAAAATGCTCAATGGTTTTGAATCTTTGCGTCCTTGGCGCCTTGGCGGTTAAATTCAATTATGTTCATCGATGAGGCAAAAATCTGTGTGATCGGTGGCAACGGCGGTGACGGCTTGATCGGCTTCCGTCGCGAGAAATTCAGGCCCAAGGGCGGCCCTGATGGCGGCGATGGCGGTCGTGGTGCCAATGTTATTCTGAAAGCTAGCCCGCACGTCAATACGCTCTTACAGTTCAAGCACACGATTCACTATCGCGCCGAGAGCGGCGACTCCGGAGGCAAGAATCGTAAACACGGAGCCGATGGGCAAGACCTAATTATCCCCGTGCCCGTCGGTACGCTAGTCAAAGACCTAAGAACCCAAGAGATCTTGGGTGATTTGAGCGAGCCCGATCTGGAAATTGTCATCGTGCGCGGCGGAGAGGGCGGCCGGGGCAACGATCAGTTTAAGACTTCTGTCAGACAAGCTCCGCGCATTCGCGAGAAGGGCCAACCGGGCGAAGAACGCTGGCTTAAATTAGAACTGAAACTCTTGGCAGATGTTGGAATTATCGGTTTCCCGAATGTGGGGAAATCGAGCCTCATCGCAAAGATCTCGGCCGCGCGCCCCAAGATTGCGCCCTATCCGTTCACGACGATCGTGCCTAATCTGGGCGTCGTTCAAGTCGACGAGTATCGAGATTTTGTGATTGTCGATATTCCCGGCCTAGTCGAAGGCGCGCACGCGGGCAAGGGGCTTGGAGACAGATTCTTAAAACACGTCGAGCGCACCCGAGTGCTCGTGCATCTGATCGATGTAGCTTCCGTCGAAGAGCGTGATCCATTCGAAGATTATGAGACTATCAACCAGGAGCTCAAATCTTTTTCGGAAGAATTGACGCAAAAGCCCCAAATCGTCGTCGGCAATAAGATTGATATTTTGGATGAGACACAGCGTCAAGCGATTGTGCGAAAGTTCTCCGAGCAGGGCAAAAAAATCCACTTAATTTCGGCAGCGACGGGCGAAGGCACACGCAGCTTAGTTTACTTGTGTTATGAAAAGGTCCTCGAGATGAAGCAGAAAGAGCCTGCGCGCGCGCCGCTCGACCCGGAACTCAGACGCCGACGTGTCTATAAGCTTACCGGCGACCCCAGCTGGGAAGTCTATTTCGATGGAGAAGTTTTTCATATCGAGGGCCAGGGCGTCGAACGCTTGGCACGGCTTTCGCTCGAGGAGCCGGACGCGCAGGAGTACTTGGTCGAAAGACTCAAGGCGATGGGCATCTGGGCGCAATTGGTGAGACAAGGCCTGCGTCCGGGCAGTTCGGTGCGCATCGGCAAGCATGAGTTCACCTATCAACTCGCAGACTATGAAGAAGGAGCTGGATCGCTTGCCCCAGAGGAGGGCTTTCCGTCGGCTTGATTCTAAGCAGGGCGAAGCATTTTATTTTGGATTGAAGCCATGCTTCGCCTTAACTGAGGCGAAAATTGCTTGACAAACCCGGTTCGCATTTGCTATCTTGGGTTTATTTGGAGGGGGTAAAACATCAGTCAGGTACACAACATTCGCAAGAACGAGGAAATCAGAGCCAAGGAAGTCCGTGTCGTCGACGCGGACAACAATCAAGTCGGAGTGATGCCCCTGGCCCAGGCGATCGCCGAAGCCAGACGACGCGGACAAGATTTGGTCGAGGTCGCGCCGCAAGCGAATCCAGTCGTCTGTCGGATCATCGACTTTGGCAAGTACAGATACCGCCAAGAGAAACGCGAGAAGAAAGTCCAGAGGGCGCGCCGATTGAAAGAGATTCGCATGACGATCCAGATCGAAAAGCATGATTTCGAGACGAAGATCCGGCATATTAGGGAATTTCTCGAAAAAGACAGCAAAGTCCGGGTCACGGTCAACTTCCGTGGCCGCGAGATCGTCCACATGGACCGCGGGCGCGAGCTTTTGGATCGGATCACGAAGGCCGTTGCCGGCGTCGGCAAAGTAGACCAAGAAGCCAAGGAGCGCGGGCGCAATTTGCAAATGTTGCTCGTTCCCTCGAGCGGCAAGGGCGGGCAAGCCACGGAAGAAGAATTCGTAGAAGAAATGCAGGCAGAAAAAGGAGAGGAGATCCATGCCCAAGAAGAAAGCACACAAGGGCCTAGCTAAGCGCGTCAAGGTCACCAAGAACGGGAAGGTCCTGGGTGCGAAAACGGGATTTCACCACAAGTTGGTGAAGCGCCCGGCATCCCGCAAGCGTCAGGCCCGCGAGCTGAACGTCCAGGGTCAACTGCGCAAGACTTTTTTGGAGTTACTGTCTGCATAAGCATAAGTAATAGAATTGTTTTGGATTTAGTGAGGAGATCAGACTATGCGAGTCAAGGGCGGTCCCAAACATAAAAATCGGCGCAAAGCGCTTCTGTTGCTTGCCAAGGGGTTTAAGGGCAAGCGCCGCGTTTGTTTCCGAATCGCGCGCGAGCGCGTGATGCACGCGCTGCGCAATGCGTATATCGGACGCAAGCTGAAGAAGCGCGATTTTCGCACTCTGTGGAATACGCGCATCAACGCCGCGACCCGGTCTCGGGGGATGCAGTATTCTCGCTTCATGAACGGGCTCTACAAAGCGCACATCAAGCTCAATCGCAAGATGCTCGCGGAGCTCGCGATCCACGATTCCAAGGCGTTTGACCAACTGGTATCGGTCGCCAAAGCGAATCTGGGAAAATAGTTTTTTGGAAAGAGCACAGGGATTCTTCGGGGCGTGAAGAGTCCCTTCAATTTTGTCTATGTATTTTCAAGATCTGCTTCTTAAATTAGAAGAGTTCTGGCGCTCCCAAGGGTGTCTCATCCAGCAGCCCTTTGATATTGAAGTCGGGGCGGGCACGTTTCACCCCTCGACGTTTTTCGGCGTGCTTGGCCCGAAGCCCTGGAAGGTCGCCTATGTGCAGCCCTCGCGCCGCCCCGTCGACGGACGCTACGGCGATAACCCCTTGCGCATGGCGTTTTATTATCAATATCAAGTCATTCTGAAACCCGCGCCGGACGATTTTCAAGATCTCTATTTGGAGAGTCTAACCTATCTCGGACTCGACGTAAAAAAACACGATTTCAAATTTGAGAAAGACGACTGGAAGAGCCCAACCCAAGGGGCGTGGGGGTTGGGCTGGCAGGCCTCGCTCGACGGGATGGAGATCTCTCAATTTACTTATTTTCAGCAAATGGGCGGGATCGATCTCAATCCTGTGACCGGGGAGATCACCTACGGCACAGAGAGATTGTCGATGTTCTTGCAGGGTGTTGAGAGCGCCTTCGATCTCAAATGGAACGCGGATCATACGTACGGCGAAGTGCTTCTAGAGTATGAGAAAGATCGCTGCGATTACAATTTTGAGAAATCGAACGCCGAGATGCTCTTCAAATCGTTTGATCTCTACGAGGCCGAAGCGAAGAGCTGTCTAAAGAATAATTTGGTCTACCCGGCGTATGAGTGCACGTGCAAGTGCTCGAATCTCTTCAATCTCTTGGATGCTCGTCGCGCGATCAGCGTGACCGAGCGCGAGCGCTTCATGCAACGCGTCCAAGACCTTTCCAAAAGCTGCGCCCGCGCTTACGTGAAGCGCCTCAAAGCTGCTGAAGCGTCTGAGCCTGCCCAGCCTGTCAGCTAAGTCCATGGCTATTGCTGAGTGAGAGGAATTTCATGAGTCGAGATTTTCTGTTAGAGATTGGTGTCGAAGAGATTCCTCCAAAAGTCGTGCCTGAATTAGGCCAACAACTCGCTACACTCGCTCAAGAGCTGTTCCGAGAAAATCGCTTGGAGTTCGAAAGTGTCAAAGCTTACTACGGCCCGCGCCGGCTCTCGGTTCTAGCGCAAAATCTCTCGGAGCAGCAGCCCGACATCGAGCGCGAAGTGAAGGGGCCGGCGAAGAAAGCTGCCTTTGACACCCAGGGTCATCCGACCAAAGCTGCCGAGGGCTTCGCGCGCAGCAAAGGCCTTTCTGTCTCTGATCTCATTGTTAAGAAAACAGACGAAGGCGAGTATCTTTACGCCAAGGAATTAGTGAAGGGCAAGCGCACGCCCGAACTTCTGACTGAACTTCTTCCAGCACTGATAAAAAAGATCTCATTGCCCGAGACGATGCGCTGGGATGATTCGGGATTAAGATTCATCCGCCCGATTCGCTGGCTGCTCGGGCTGTACGGCGAAGAGTCAATTAAGTTTACGCTCGGTCGGCTTGAATCAGCTCCCGAAACCCAGGGCAATCGTTTCTTCGGTCAGCGTAAAATTCCTGTCAAAACTATTGTAGAATATTTTGAAAAACTCGAAGCGAACGGTGTCATCTATGATCAAGAAAAGTGCTTGCGGATCGTCAAAGATGCTTTGCTCCAGCACACGGCTCAGTTCAAAGCCAAACACACAGCGCCGGAGTCATTACTCGAAGAGATTGCTAATCAAATGGAACATCCAACGGCAGTCTTGGGAAAATTCCCGCAAGAGTATCTGAGTCTGCCCAAGGAAGTTTTGGCCTCTACACTTATCGAGCACCAAAAATTTGTTCCGTTCGTCGCGGGCGACCAAGCATTGCCGTACTTCGTCGGCTTCCGCGATGGTCCCGAAGACACAGATGGCACAATCAAAGCCGGTTACGAGCGCATCGTGAAGGCGCGCCTCTTTGACGCACGCTTCTTCTTCGAGAACGATCGTAAGAGAAAACTTTCTGATTTTGCCAAAGATTTACGCTCGGTGGTCTACCAAGAAAAATTGGGCACGATCTGGGACAAAGTCGAGCGCACCCGTCGCTGGGCCGTCGAAATTGGAAAGCGTGCGGGTTTCGGGCAATTGCCCGAGATCGACAAGACGGCCTTCCTATGTAAGGCCGATTTAGTGACTTCGATGGTCGGTGAATTCCCTGACTTAGAGGGCATCGTCGGGGGCATTTACGCGACGCTTGACCGAGAGCCTTCGGCTGTCGCTCAAGGGATTCGCGAGCATCATCTTCCGAAGAATGCGGGCGACCCGATTCCAGAAAGTGCTGTGGGCACAGCCGTCAGTCTAGCTGACAAGCTCGACACGATCGTCAGCCTGCTCTTGACTGGTGAAGCGCCGACTGGCTCTCGTGATCCGTTTGGCTTGAGAAGAAAAGCGAACGGCGTCATCAAGATCGCGCTCGAAAAACAATTGAATATCGACTTCTTCCAGCTCACGCGAGACACAGAAGAAATGTACAGCTTCTTGGGCAAGCACAAGGGCTTTGAGATAGTCGAAGAATTTTTCAGCGAGCGTCTCTATCAAATCTTGCTGCAAGAGTACAACGTCCCCTACGATATTCTGAACGCCGTGCTCGCAACACGCGATGGCAACTCTGCTCGCGTCTTACGCAAGGTGAGAAGTTTGGAAAAGATTCGCGGACAGAAAGAATTCACGGAGCTTGTGATTGGTTTTTCTCGCGCTCGCAACATCACGCAAGGGCACTCTTCCCTCAGAGAATTCGATTCGCAACTCTTCAAAGATGAAGTCGAACGCGATCTCTGGCGCGCCTATTTAAAAGCCGAGAGCCAGATCGCGAAGCTCGCTCCGAACGAAGATTATGCTGGAATCATCGAGCAACTGCTTAAACTGAAAGCGCCCATCGATACGTACTTCGATGCAGTCTTAGTCATGGCTCCAGACCGCGAGCTCCGCCAGAATCGCTTGGGCTTTCTCAATAAATTAGTCGCGCTCTTCTTTACGCTGGGCGATCTCTCCAAGATCGTCGTCGAAGGCCAGAGCGCAGCAATGGAACCGAAAAATGCCCCGCGCAAAAGTTGATGGCTCCGAAGTTTATTGCTCTATGAACGGCTCTGGGCGCTCTATTCTCTTTGTGCACGGTTCCGGTTGCGACCATTCGCTCTGGGAATTTCAGACCCAAGATTTACAGAAAAATTTTTCAGTAGCAGCCATAGACTTGAACGGCCACGGCCTAAGCGCCCAGCGTGAGGGCGATGCGATGGAAACATATGTAGACGATGTGCTCGCCGTGATAGAAACACTAAACGAGCCAGTCTTTCTCGTAGGCCACTCGCTCGGCAGCGCGATCGTCCAGACAGTAGCTCTTAAAAAACCGAAAAATTTAGCCGGGCTTGGGCTCATTGGGGCCGGTGCGAAACTGAGAGTGCACCCCCAAATTTTAGAGATGATCGACAGCGATTTTCCCAAAGCTGTGGAGCTGATTCTCAATTGGTCATTCTTGCAACCCGCGAAGCCAGAGCTGATGCAACGTGCACGCGAACAAATGCTCCGCAATGGTCAAGCAGTGCTCGGTCGTGACCTGCGCGCGTGTGATGGGTTCAACATGATGGATCGACTCTCAGAAATCGCTGTGCCAACGTTGATTGTTTGCGGCCGTCACGATCAACTCACGCCCGTCAAATACTCAGAATATCTGAAGAGCCAGCTCGCTCGCTCAGAGCTTCAGATCATCGAGAGTGTGGGGCACAGAGTCATGGAAGAGAAGCCTACGGAGTTCAACCGAGTGCTTTGCAATTTCGCTCAAAGTGTGTCGTGAGTTTCTACCACTTAGAGATATTTCCTGATCAGCGCCCCGATCACTGCATCCGTGGCTCGGAAGCCGGAGTCTTGTGCCGGACAGTTAGCCACGTTCGTTGCGGCCAAGAAAGCAGCATTCCGTTGTGGAGCTATCCAAATGTTCGCATACCAATACGTGTTGCTCCCTGCATGAGTGAGCGCACGCCCACCCGCCCAACTGCGTTCGATGACTATCCATCCCAGGGCATATCCCTGCTGATACCAGTCCTTGTGAAGCTGTTGAAACGTTTCCGGTTTGAGCAACAAGCCCGGTTGGCCCTGCGCGCCCAACAGGTGCAGCGAGGCATAGCTTGCCCAGTCGCTCATCGCGGAGTGAACCGTGCCCGCGGGCCCCAGCACGGGAGGGTTGTCCGAGGGTGGGTTCCTCGAATCGGGAGCCACCGGCACACAGTTTAGATGGCCCCAAGGCTGGTCCACAGTGCCGGGCGTGCCGGGTGCACCAAACCCCACAATCTTCATGTCAAGCGACTTGAAGAGCATCTGCTGCATCAGTTCTTCCCAAGGCTTTCCTGTCAGTTGCTCAGCCCATGCACCCGCGATGATAAAACCGTGGTTCGAGTAGTTATACATCGAACCGGGCTCAGAGACGGGTGGTTGAGAGAGTACCAATTCGATCACCGCGCGACGCTGCTCCGGAAGAGGACCTCTCAGATTCCACAATTGATCGTGCAATCTTCCGTAAGGCCCCGGTGTGGCCTGACCGGGTATTCCTGCTCGATGGGAGAGCAGGTGAATGGGCGTGAGCTTATGGAACTCGGGCCGAATCTTGTCCTTCAGATCGGGGAAGATCTCCACAATGGTCGTCTCCCACGTCAATTTGCCTTGCTCCACGAGCATGCCGAGCAGTGTGGCCGTCATTGATTTGGTGTCCGAGCCTAGATGAAAGCGATCATTCGGTTGCACGCGCTCGGTCCCACCGAGCTTGCGTGTACCAACGGCTCCGAGCCCAATCAGATCTTTGCCCTGCACGAAGGCACCAGCCAGCGCCGGTATCCCTGAGCTCGATCGGATTGGCTCAAGCAACGTATCGAGATTCTCTGGCTGCGTCTGTGACCAAGTTACAATGGACCTAGTCCACACCGATGGCAACAAGGCACAGGCTCCGGTCGCAAGAAATTTTAGGAAGGCTCGTCTCTTCATATCTGCACTTAGCATATATCCCTCCTTGGCTTGAGATGTTCTTTAGTATACTCCTTGAGCGTCTCACAAACGTCACTTCAAGGTCATTGGCTTTAAGCGCTCCACGAAAAAGCTTACCCGTGGTTCCCATGTAGCCAAATCTCTCGTCCACGGGTCGTCGGGTGCGGGGTTGAGGCTCACGCGTACATTCGCCAATGCCATCGGCAGCGTGAGTCTGGCTTCAGGAAGCTGCTCGAACGACATATGTAAATGCGCCCAGCCGGAAACGCCCGAGTTACCCGTCAAGCCTACCACCTTACCTGCTGGTATCTGCTCGCCTGCGGTAACAGTTACGCTCCCTTGACGAAAGTGACAGAGGCGTAAGCCTACATTGGCACCGATGTCCAAAAGAACATTATTGCAGACCGCAGCATTTTGTGGTACTTGCGGGGGGATATTATCTGGCGTCCCATCGTGCACATTTATTACTCTGGTAACCACGGGAGTAAAGATGGGTTGTCCCCAACCATAGTAATCTTCATTGTGGTGACTGTACGATCCATCGCTACTGTCGTATACCCGTGAAGGAGCAAGCGCCTGATCTACACTCACTAAATCATAGGCCCAGATGTCGTGATGCGACGCATCCAAAAGAGAGGTGAAGGCTCCCTGCCAGATGACCCATTTGCCATTCAGAGGTAGCTCAATCGCGAGTGGCGCAGTTCCCGAACGTGGCAGAGGTTGATCGAGTGGGTACGGGGTTGGGATGAGCCGGTAACTAGCCACCGTCGCTCCATAATCGATGTACTGTCTCGTTCTATTGTTATAGGCAAACGGTGAGACTCGGACCCACGAACGCGCTTTGTCGCCTCTCAGCTGTTCTGCCATAGCCGGAGGCAGGTGCCGTGCCAGGGCGGTATAAGGAACTTTGATTTCCACCACGTCGTCAATGGCTGCTTCCGCGACGTCCGAGTAATCTGCTCTCACTTCGGGTTGATTTTCCTCAGTATACCTGAAGCCATGCGGTCCGTGGAGAGAGATGCCAATCCGATAATCATAAGTCCAAGCTTTTTTAGTAATCCCCCGATAGTCTACGTTGAACCAAAAGGTACGATCGTCCAGAGAAGGTTTGCACGCCGTGACGAGCAATATGTAGAGCTCGTTCTCCCCGGGAGCAATAGCCGTTTTCACGAGGTCTCGTGAACAATCGCCTTGAGCGTCGCCCGCCGGGTCAGTAAAGGCGGGGATGCCTTCCCAGTCATTGACTTTGCCGTCAATTTGGATCTTTGCTGCACGCTCTCGCACAGTGTCAATCAGTGCGTAGATGGCAGCATCGCTGCCTGGTTGCGGCTGCGCCGGTGTTAGCGGCTGTGCGCTGGCAAGGATGATCACGGCGAGCACGAGTGCCGGGCCTAATCGCCACCACCACTTATTCTTCATACCGAGCATAGAAGCTCCTCTTCAAGACTCAAATGGTTTAAGTATAACCATTGAGAATCTCACAAACGTCTTCTGAACTGTGAATGAGAAGAATCCGATCACTCTCTCTACTTCCCTCCCCCAAAACCCGTCGGGATATTTATTGTGTCGCTACCGCCTCATCGAAGCACGTTGTCCAGCCACATCTCCATTTTTCTAGCATCAAGGATCCAGCACCTGCTGATAAACTCGTTTGAAGTTAAGCCCCATGAGCTTCTGGAGGTCTTCTCGCTTGTAGCCTTTCTCGGAGAGCCTGCGCACCACGTGCTTCCAGCGCTGGGGACTGTTAAGGTACTGGTCGACGTAATCTAACTGCGGGTACTTAATTGAGCCATCTAGACTAGCGTCACTTGAGAAGCCGACATGATCGATTCCCACGAGTTGCACGATATAATCCACATGGGCTACGAAATCATCGATGCTGCGAGGCATGGGCGCTCGTTCGATGAACCTCCCGATTATCGTTACCCCGATCACCCCGCCTGTTTTTGCGATGGCCTTCAGCTCTTCATCCGATTTGGATCGCGGATGAGGGCGTCCGCTAAAAGCGCGCTCAGGACAGGAACAAATATTGACACGCTCCGCGGAGGTATGGTTCGCGGTGACCAGCTGGCTGGTCAGCTCCACCACATCGAGCGTCGTACGCTTCCCCGTGTGAGAGAGATCGATGACCATCCTCAGGCGGTTGAGCTCTTGGATGACTTGCTTTCCCAAGGGAGTGAGAGGCTGGTCGTTAGTTTCAGGGTAATCACCGCCGCCAAGGTCATTTCCATTACTGTAAGCAATCTGGAGGATGCGCAAGCCTGCACTCTTCCACTGAGCTAAGAGCTGCACGCTCCCTTTAAGTTGAGAGGAAAACTCTCGTTGCGGGTCCTGTGCGTAGTGAATCACCCCATATCGCCCCGTCGTCTGTGCAGTATCGATGTCGCTAGCTGTCTTGATTTTGATCAAGGCGTTACCAAAACGTTGAATAAAGTTGTCCCATCGGTTCATGAGGTTGACTGCAGACGCTAGGTCAACTCCCGTAACGTCCGTACCACCCATATTGATGCCCACTAGCTGCTTGATCTCTCCTGGGCGTGTCGGGATGGAGCTATCACTGCTGCTGCGATCCGGGACTACAACGCCATCGATGACAAAGGACTCAGCGAAGAGTTTTTCGATAGGATCGTCTTGAGCGCTGACTGCTGGCACGTCAATACCGGAGTAGTTAAGTGCTCCAGTAGGCATGAGCGCTGCCAAACTGGAGAGTCCGAATGCCCGCAAGAACTGGGCTCGACTGAGCTGTCTCGTACTGCTTGGCTTCATGATAACCTCCTTGGTTCGCACGATTTGCGGCTCACAGCCTAAGTATAGCACTCGAGCGTCTCACGAATTATGATAATAGAGTGAAAAGAATCTCACATCCGCGCTCCTGGGCCTTATTTCTTGAACCCCTCCGGCCACGCAAAGTCCGCCGGGCATAAGTCGCCCGCTTGGTTCCCTGCAATCTCGTTGTTGCTGCCGGTCACCCGCGGGATCACGTTCGGAATGATCTGCAGTTGCACTCCACAACCGACATTTTCTCGGATGATGTTGTCACGCAAATCGAAGATTGATGGCCGAAATGCCGGCGCATCGATCAGAACCCCTACTCCCTCATTCTGCCAGATCAAGTTACGCTGAAGCTCAGCACTACCGGCGGACACATACACACCGCTTGAATTGCGAATGATCGCGTTATCCTGCAAGATGAGTTTTTCGACACGCAGGGCGCCCAGGCTGGCCAAGCCTCCGCCGACATTCTTGTTCTCTGCAATCATGCTGTGCTGCACGGTCAAGCCTGCGAGTCGTGCCCCTCCGGAGAGCGATCCGATGCCCATACCGTTGCGTACGATGGAGCTATTCTCGACGGTGAGGGTGGATTCCGGCGCGATACCTCCCTCGACATAGATGCCCGCCCAGGGATTTCCATCCAGCAGCGAATCGCTGATCGTCACATCGACTCGACCCCGTGAGCCGGAAGGCCGGCATTCACGGGGAAGCTCGTCTTCCAGCGTGGCAAATCCCATGCGGATCCCGCCCCCGTGGGCTCCGAATGCGTGGACCTGCTTCAAGGTCATGGCGGTCAACGACCCCGGTGGGCCCGCTTCAACTGCGATGGCCGCCCAGGGTGGGATCGCGTTGTGCGTGACTTTCAAGCCGCTGAGGACGACACCCTGAGCATTGCAGATCAAGACCGTCGATCGCGGCTTAAAGTCGGGCGGATTCACAATCAAGACATAATTGGAGCGATCCGTCTGAAGCGTGAGTGGTTTGGTGATAGTCACATACTCGCGATAGACGCCTTCGGCGATCGTGATGAGATCGCCGGGTTGAGCGGCCTCGACGGCTTTTTGGATCGTCGGGAAATCTTGGGGCACTCTGAGCTCTCGGGGGCTATTCCCAGCGAGCGCTGCATTTATCTGCTTGACTGGCTTGGCTCCACTGAAGCTGGCAGTCAGTGTGAGTATGCTGGCTAAGACAAGACCAAGAACAACGATCCGGCGCCATGAGCTGGCTTGGGTAGGCTGGAGAATTCTGTGTGGCATAGGATTTAGACCTTTCTCGCTCGCGAGCAGCCCTTGGGCATTATAGCGAATGCTCCTTCAGAACTGACACTTATAGAGCATTGGCCTCATTGTGCTACCCGATGTATCCAACGTGTCCCGCCGCCAAGGCGAAGAACGCCAAGGCTACTCCCAGTCCGAACAGCTTGAATTTACTAATGCGCATAATGCGCACCTCCTTAGGTTCACACTCGAAGTATAAACTCCGAGCGTCTCATAAACGTCTCACGAATTCGGTTCACTCATAAAAGTTTTTCGCAAGATGAGCTGCTTGCGATGACAGAAGGTTGCATTGTGCAACCGTGCCCACTAAGATGACCCGCGAGGTGTTCTGATCTGAATGGCTACACTCCACGTACGCCGGGTTCCCGACAAACTCTATGAGCGATTGAAAGCCCGTGCTCAGGCCGACGGGCGATCTCTCAGTGCTGAAGTGCTCATGATTCTCGAGCGAGCGCTTGCGCGTCCTCCTTCGAGTCAGAAAGCACTCTTGCAATCCCTGCAACGCCGCCGACGCTTCAGTCCCGCCAAAGCAGGTGCCCCTTCGAGCTTCGATCTGCTGCGCGAGAGCCGTGAGCGATGAGCGAGATTGCCGTTGTCGATGCCAACGTGACCATCCTTCTTTTTCTGGACGAACCCGAGTCTGCGAATGCCTGGAAGCTTTTCTGGTGTTTGGCCGAGCCAGAGCCTCCTTTGTTCTTCGCTCCAGACCTAATGTACATCGAGTGTGCGAATATTTTGTGGAAATACACCCGACGCTCTGGTTACGACGCTCGACAAGCGCAAGAGAACTTGGAGGACTTGGCCAAGCTGGAGATCGAGAGCGTGCCCACGCGTGAGCTTTCTGTAAGAGCTTATGAGCTCGCGCAACGACAGGGCGTAACGGCGTACGATGCGTGCTATGTCGTGCTGGCTCAGGGGCTCGACTGTCCGTTGATAACTCTGGACCAGAGCTTGGCTCAAAAGATCCCTGAATCGCTAGCGACTGTACGGTGGCTGCCAAGTTATCTGACGGAGCGTTCATCATAGATTCCTTCCTGGTGTGTCCTCACTTCCCGCCCCCGAATCCCGTCGGGAATTTGCTCGTGTCGCCGCACAATTGTCCATTCCGGTTGCCCGTAATGGTATTGCTTTGGCCGGTGATCGTGATGCCGGCATCGTTGTCCGCGGCAACCCCACAGTTGCGGTTATTTTGAATCAGATTGCTGGAAATTTCTGCCCGCACCATGTCATTCGTAACCCCACTAAAGCCGATGCCGATGCCATCGACTCCATTGCTCGCGATCGTGTTGTCGGTGACGGTCGCTTGTACGTTATCGAAGAGCAGCACACCCGAGGAAGGATTGCCCATGATCGTATTGCCCCGGATGGTGACCTTGCTGTTCGCGACCACGTTGATGCCGCGACCGTTCTATGCCTGAGAGTCCGCTCTATTGCTTTTGATCTCGTTCTTGATAATCATAGCTTCTGAAGCTTCGGCTAGATGCATGCCCGCGAATATATTCCCCGTGATGAGGTTCTCCTCGATCGTGGCGCGAGAGTTGTTGCGCATACTGATGCCGGGGCTGTTGTTATCCGCAAAGGCGTTCTTTTGAATCGTGGCTTGAGCACTTTCCAACAACAAGACCCCATCTGCTTGATTTCGAGCAATGGTATTTTCTTGAATGGTGGCTTGTGCGCTACCCGCAAGATTGATACCTCGGGAGGCGTTCTCTGCGATGGTGTTGTTCACGAGTGTGGCCTGCGATCGATGAAACATAGCCACTCCGAATTGTGCATTGCCGGAGATCGTGTTGTCTCGAATCGTGGCATGGCTATTATCGCGCAGAACAACGCCGCCTCCTTCTTTCTTATCTCTCGCCGATTTGTTCTCCGCGATGCGATTGTGGGTGACGACCACATCCGTGGAGTCCTGCGCGAAGACCCCGGCGTAGCCGTTACGAAGAATCGTGTTGTCTTCGATCGTCGCTGTCGCGCTCTCATAGAGGGCAATGCCCGCCAGGTCGCCGTTATCGGTGATCGTGCTTTGCCGGATCGTCGCTTTGCTGTGCGATGTCAATGCAATCGCTCGACCGTTGTTGGTGAAAGTACACTTTTGGATCGTGAGTGTTGAGCCCAGTTCAGAAGGGTCTCCTTGAGCGCTGATGCCTTCGGCCGCGCTCCCGGACACCGTTACGTTATCAAGGGCAAACACAGAATTGAATGTCTGGATGCCAATGCCATTCTCTCCGTCGATGTCTTTCTGAGTGTTGAGTACAAGATTGTTGCGCAACTCTGCCTCGGAGGCATCGAGCAAGAGGCTCTGCCGTAGATTCTTCTCGAAGCGATTATCAGTGACAATCAGTTGCTTGGTGTTGAGGGCGTCGATCGCCCGGCGACTGTTGACAATCTTAAATCCTTGGATCGTGATCTTTTCGCTCTTTTCGATCGCGATCGCTGCTTTCTTGGTAGCGATGCCAGCGCTACCGTCGAGGGTCACATTATCGCGTCCGGCGCCCTGCAAAGTCAGGTCTTGCTTGTTGCGGATGGTCAAATTCTCCGAATAGGAGCCAGCCTCGACACAGATCACCGCTCCCGCTGAGGCGCTGTCGATCGCCGCTTGGATCGGCGAGCCGGCGCTGACCATCACCGTACAGGGGGCTTGTGCGAATCCGGCTTGTCCGTTATGTCCTGCAGCCAAGGCAATGAAAGCCAAGATCGCGCCGAACCCGAGCAACCTGGTGACGTATCGACATGTAACTCCTCCTTTAGATATTCGAAACTATAGACTCCAAGCATCTCACGAGTCCCGTGGCTCGCTACCGATGGACCGCGCGCCTCTCGTGACTACAGTCTCTAGTGGCGTTGGTGCATGAAAGCTAATCAAGAGTAGATTCCCGCTGACCGTGGCAGGCGGTCAATCCACCCGGTGACTCTGTGGCATCCCCAGATGGGTCATGCGATTGAGGGCGCGACAACGAAGCTGGAACTGGCATACT
>JACOSB010000048.1 GCA_016179105.1 Candidatus Acetothermia bacterium | reverse complement strand
ACTCAGCCATGCCGCTGCTCAATGTCACTGTTTGCGTGGTGAAGCTGCCGGTGCAGTCGGTCGTGCTGTAGAGCTTGAAGGTCACTGTGCCAGTGGGAGCAGGCCCGCTGCCGGAAACGGTCGCTTTGTCGTGCACGCTCGTGCCAATCAACGCTGACGTGATTGGGTTGTGGCTGGAGTCGTGGATCTCGGTCGCCACTGAGGATGTCAATTTAATTGCTGACAAGGGTTCACAGGCGCTGGTAGCAGCAGTGTAGTTGTCGTCGCCGCTGTAGGTCACCTGGTAAGACAGACCGGTGTTGGGCACGGTGGTGGCGCTGGACTCGGCCATGCCGCCACTCAATGTGACGGTCTCGGTGGTGAAAGTACCCGTGCAGTCGGTTGTGCTGTAGAGGTTAAACGTCACGCTGCCGGTGGGCGTGGGGCCACTGCCGGAGATAGTCGCCTTGTCGTGCACGCTCGAGCCGATCGGCGCTGAGGTGATCACGGTGTGGCTGGAGTTGTGGATCTCGGTCGTTATGGGGGGTACCAGTTTGGTCCCATTCAACGGTTCGCACGCACTGGTGGCTCCGGTGTAGTTGGCGTCGCCACTGTAGGTCACCTGGTAAGACAAGCCGGTGTTGGGCACGGTGGTGGCGCTGGACTCGGCCATGCCGCTGCTCAATGTCACGGTTTGCGTGGTGAAGCTGCCCTCGCAGTCGGTGGTGCTGTAGAGGTTAAACGTCACGCTGCCGGTGGGCGTGGGGCCGCTGCCGGAAACGGTCGCTTTGTCGTGCACGCTCGAGCCAATGAGCGCTGACGTGATCACCGTGTGGCTGGAGTCGTGGATCTCGGTCGCCACTGTGGAAGTCAATTTAATTGCTGACAACGGTTCACAGGAGCTGGTAGCGGGATTGTAGTTGGCGTCGCCACTGTAGGTCACCATGTAAGACAAGCCGGTGTTGGGCACGGTAGTCGCGCTGGATTCGGCCATGCCGCTACTGAGTGTGACGGTTTCGGTGGTGAAAGTACCCGTGCAGTCAGTCGTGCTGTAGAGGTTAAACGTCACACTGCCGGTGGGCGTTCCCACACTGCCGGAGACCGTAGCTTTGTCATGGACACTGGAGCCAATCAACGCTGAGGTGATCACAGCGTGGCTGGGGTCATGGATCTCTGTGGTCACGGTCGGGTTGAGCTTGACGGCCGGGAGCGGTTCACAGGAGCTGGTGGCGGGGTTGTAATTGGCATCGCCGCTGTAGGTTACCTGGTAAGACAAGCCGGTGTTGGGCACGGTAGTGGCGCTGGACTCGGCCATGCCGCTGCTCAATGTCACGGTTTGCGTGGTGAAGCTGCCCGTGCAGTCAGTCGTGCTGTAGAGGTTAAACGTCACACTGCCGGTGGGTGTGCCCACACTGCCAGAGACGGTCGCTTTGTCGTGCACGCTCGAGCCGATCGGCGCTGTGGTGATCACCGTGTGGCTGGAATCATGCACGTCGGTTGTCACGGTCGGGTTGAGCTTGGTCGCCGGCAACGGTTCACAGGAGCTGGTAGCAGCGGTGTAGTTGGCATCGCCGCTGTAGGTCACCTGGTAAGACAGACCGGTGTTGGGCACAGTAGTGGCGCTGGACTCGGCCATGCCGCTGCTCAATGTCACGGTTTGCGTGGTGAAGCTGCCCGTGCAGTCAGTCGTGCTGTAGAGGTTAAACGTCACGCTGCCCGTGGGCGTCCCGACGCCGCCGGTGACAGTGGCTTTGTCGTGCACGCTCGAGCCGATCGGCGCTGTGGTGATCACCGTGTGGCTGGAGTTGTGGATCTCGGTCGCCACTGTCGGTGTGAGTTTAACGGGTGTGAGCGGCTCGCAGGAGCTCGTCGCAGCGTTATAGTTGGAGTCGCCGCTGTAGCTGACCTTGTAAGACAGGCCGGTGTTGGGCACGGTGGTCGCACTGGACTCGGCCATGCCGCTGCTCAATGTCACGGTTTGCGTGGTGAAGCTGCCCGTGCAGTCTTGGGTGCTGTAGAGATTAAACGTGACGCTGCCCGTGGGCGTCCCGACGCTGCCGGTGACGGTGGCTTTGTCATGGATGCTCGAGCCGACGTTGGCTGAAGTGATCACGGTATGGCTACTGTCGTGGATGTCCGTCGTCACCGTCGGGTTCAGCTTGACCGCCATCAATGGCTCGCAGGGTCCAACGGCAGAATTATAGAAAGTATCGCCACTGTAACTGACTTTATAGGATAAGCCGGTGTTGGGCACCGTCGTGGTGCTGGATTCGGCCATGCTGCTGCTGAGCGTAACGGTTTCCGTAGACGCCGCGGTTCCCGAGCAGGTGGTGTTGTTGTAGAGACTGAAGGTCACCGTGCCCGTAGGCGTGCCGGCGGTTCCAGAGACGGTAGCCTTGTCATGCACGCTCGAGCCGACGTTGGCTGAAGTGATCACGGTGTGGCTACTGTCGTGGATGTCCGTCGTCACCGTCGGCGTTGACTTGCAACTCAAAACGCCGAGTGCGTAGTCTTTAAGATCCGCGGTGAGCGACGGTGAGGTACGGGTGTCTCCCAAGATGCCCGTGAAGCAGCCGTTGAAGCTGGGGATCAGCGCCGTGACGTCGATCCCGATTTCGAAAAACTCGGATGCGCCAACGGTACAGTTCGAAGTACAGGCTGATCCGCCTTTGAACTTATTCGCCCAGGGCGAGGTGATGGAAGCTGTGTTGACGTTGCCGCAGACGTTGTCCGTCGAGGCGGCTACATCACAGTCCACACCGGTCGCTATCGCGGTGGTGTTGAGTGCGCCTGCCACCCATTCGAAGATGTTGACGCTGTTGATGACGCCGCCGTTCGTGAACTCCGACACGACCAGCAAGTCGCCCGTCTGGTGAGTGCCAGTGAAATTTGCTGAGCCGGTCGCGGGAGCAGTACAGCCGACCGTGGAGTCTTGCAGCAACCAGAAGGCGATCTCGCCGGCCCCGGTGTTATCGAACCGCTCCATGCCCATGTAGATGATGATGTGGTTGTTGCGGGTGGCGCTGGTCGCTCTGAAGAGGGCGGCATAGACATGGTTGATGTCATCCTTGTCTGTCGGGTTATTCGCTATGGTGCACTGCCAGCCTGTATTGATTTCCAGGGTATCTTTGGTGCCCGTCGCGAAGAAGGTCACGTCGGCTGTGGATCCGTCGTGACCGCCAGCCCCAGCAGTGAAGAAACCATCGTGCGCGAAGAATGAAGAAATTGCGTTAGTGGGCAGCGTCAGAGGAGTACCGCCGGGGTTGCCCCCGCTAAAGAGATCGCCCCAGTCGGTCGGGATTTCCGTTCCACCTGGAGCAACATCGTCGACGATATTCGCATCCAGCTCGAACAGCCCCGGATCGATTGGATCATGCACCGCCAGAGCCGGAATGACACCTAATAAGAAAAAGAGAAGCGCCCATAAGACCACCCGGCGCTGGGAGCTTTTTCTCTGAATTCTCTCAGTGATCGCGGATGAAGTCCTCATGGTTCCTGCCTCCTTGATGACGTCGTTTTTCTGATGATGAGTGCACATGGTTAGAACCTCACCCGAATCCCGAAGGCCAGCGCTTCCACGGCGTCCGTCGCCAAAACAATCGAGTTCGTGAACGTCACTTCTCCCGCCTTCCAGCTCGTGTCCACCCAGAGCTGGAAGAAGTTACTGATCAAACCAAGAAAGATGAATCGCGCATCCCAGGTGAAATTGCCCACCTTGGCGCTCAGATAAATATCATGCTGGAGTACGCCTCCAAAGCCGCACAAAACGCTAAACAACCGCTCGGTACAGAACTGCAGCTCGCTCGTGACTGTCAAGCCCGGTGGGTCAAAGGTGCTGATGATCTCCGCGACTTGAGCCTCCCAAGGACAGGATAAGCTAAACCCACACGGGATGGCTTGCGGGTAGAAGAGCCACTCGATCGTCACTGAGACGTCCCCGAATTTTACGGTGGTGGTAAGCTCATCGAAGCGCGGGTTGAGCGTGCCGTCCAGACGCAGCTCATTGGTGAAGCTGAGATTCAACGGCGAAACCTTGCCCTGGGATTGAATCTCGACGAAGCAGATGCCCGAGTTCGGACAAGCCTTATAGTTCGGGTCGGAGAAGAAGATAAATTCGGCGCGGACATTAAAGTTCACACCAACGAGAGTCAGGTTGCGGATGAAGAGCTTTTCTTCCTGGATGGTGAAGCAGTTGCCACCAGGGCATTCAGCCCCGGAAATCACTTTGCCCCCGTAGAGACGCTCCACGGGCTTGCACTCGCCGAAGCACTCTAAGCCCTGGCGTGCACCAATCCACGACTCTGCACGCACAGTCACTCCGCTGACCGTCTGTCCTTCCGCCGCAGCGATGAAGCCCATGGTGTAAGAAGGAGCAGCAGCGGTGCCCAGGTTCGCGAACATGGCACGAGTGCTGAACGTTAAGCCTGCGATGTTGAGAGATAATTCCACGATCTTCTTGCGGAAGATTAAGATGGGATCGAGCATTCCCTTGCTATCGAAGATTTGGGCTAACTTCAGATTGGACACCGTTGGGTGGAAGCGCTCGGCGGAGGCTTCGATGAGCCAGTACAGCAAACTATCGGTCTTAGGGCAGTCGAAGAAGGGCGGTGTGACGTCCCCCGGCGCGGCTGCATTGATACAATAACGCAGAGACAGAGTTCGGCTCGTACGCACGTACTCAATCTCGACGATATCCGGGGCGAAGATGAAGGCGTCTCTAATAGATAAGGCCCCGATCGTCGCCGCCAAGGTGAAAGCCTGATACTCCACACCCTTGAAGGTGAAAACGGTCGTGCTGCCGATCTGCAGCCCGCTGATGGTCAATTGCAGGGCCAGGTCGACCTCCAGCTTCATGGCCGTGTCGTCCACTTTGAAGCAGGGGTCCTCGTCGATGAGCGTGTCCCCGTCGTTGTCGACTCCATCAGGTCCGTCCTCATCGACGAAGGTGTCCCCGTCATTGTCCACACCGCACGTCAAGGCATGGATGACGATGTCCACCTGAAAAACGCCGGAAATCGGCGCGGCATCGCTAGACGCAGCCACGATGAGCACCGCGAGTAATAAGAAGAATAAACTGCAACCCAAGACTAAACTTCGCATGGCCCTTCCTCCTTTTTTTCGTTGGCTCTCTTAGACCTCGTCTTGTTCGGCCGACATTTTTTCAACCTGCCGTCCCTCCACTAACTCTTTTGCTGTGTGGAAATACGTTCGCAGACTCAAGGCCCCCGCATCGGCGGTCCTGCACGCGGTAGATACCCAAAACTCCTAGATTGGATGTTACTAACAACAAACATCAGGGATTGACATGGATTCGATTTTGTGGTATAAAATAAAAGGGCACTTAGGAAACAAGACTGTAGATTCCTGGGAAGGCTTCTAGTAGTTTTCATGTTCTCTAAGCGCCCCTTTACTTTTTAAGTTTCAGGGAACGACTAATCTATGTTCCTGGTAATGCCAAAAGTAAAAAATCTTCCCTCCTGTAGTAGAAATTGAGAGTTATCATAGCTCTTTCTCTTGAGGATTCTTGAAAGGGTTTTGGATACGTCAGAAAGACAAGTGAAAAAGGATAGATAAAGCTTTTAGTGTATGAGAAGGTTGAAAAGCTACACCAGCTTTGGCCCTTGCCTTCAGGAATTGCCTTTAGAGAGCTCATTAAGCGCTACCCCCAGCGATAGCTTTTGGCAGCCCAGCCTTCTCTAACTTTAGAGAACTGTAGCTTTGTGCCCCTATCTCACGAAAGGTTTACCTTTTGCAAAAGCTCCCTATATTTTTTTTCTTGCCAAGAAAACCACTCCGTTTTCTTCGCAAGTTATAATTCTTGGTTCCTGCTTTAAGTATTTATACACCCTTGTCGATTGAATGTCAAGTGAGCTTTAGCATAAAGTACGTATAAACACTGAATTCGTTCTATCCTCGCTCACCAAGCGGATTTTTCACTCGCCCAAGTAAAGATCATCATAGTAGGCATCAGCAGAGATTTCGCCTTCGTTCGCTTTTTTCCCGTCATAGCGAGCCTCAAACAAGATACGAAGGTTCCCGAACTCCCCGGGGACACGGCCCCACTCTTGTTTGAAGTCAGCCCTTAGATCTCTCTCGAAACGCACCCATGCCCCTTGCTGGGGTTCTGCCTTACCAAGAAAGATATAGTGCGCGTTAGCAATCTTTAGCGGAGGCTGGTTGACCCCGGTGAGCACGTAGCGAATCTGATAATTGTTAAATCGTGTCTCTGTAAAATCTCCCTGAACGATTACAACAAACTGAAGATATTGCTTAGCCGTGCCGCGCTTCCAGCCCTCAATTCGATAATAACCCGAAATCCTTTGGGGGAAATTTTTGGGGCTGACTTCTTGGATTAACCCAAAAACTTTAGAGCCCTCGGTCTCTTGGCTCGCACGAAGTGCCAGATACGCTGAGTGTTTTCCCTCTTTTGCATAACGGTCAGAGATGGAAAACCCGTCCCATTGCTTGCCGTGGAGTGCGAACCACGGCGTTGTACCCTGCTCGAAGCTCCCGTTCACAAAGAGGTTTTTTGACCCAGTCGATGGCTCAGAAGGCAACGTGGATGAACAGCCTCCGAGCATCGCTGTCATTATCCAAGCTAAACTCAAGAGCCAGACTTCGCGTGCCATTTGAATCCCTCTTAATTTATAGAGCAGCGAGCATCTCCCGGAAATCCTAGAAACTGGGCGGGAATCTGGAGCGGGCGACGGGATTCGAACCCGCGACACCTGGCTTGGGAAGCCACCTCTTTATCAGGTGGCTGTCTCCCTACCAGTGTGCAGTCGCTCGTTATTTCCTATACGCGCTCGCCCAGCACTCAAAGAGAAAGTCACCCCTTCTGTCTACTGAGTCACTGGCTGACCCTAAAAATAGGAGGGGCCAGTGCTCAACTCAAATCATACCATCCGATGTCTGCCTGAAGCAATAGAAGCCTTTACGCTCTTCGCTCGTATCGAGGGAAGAAGCCCCAAGACGATACAGACCTATCACGTAGCCTTTCAGGACCTCACAGGCTTTCTTGGAAGTAGCAATGTGGAGCTACTTCAACTAACTTCAGGAGACTTTCGCCGTTGGATCGAAACGAGACTCAATGAAGATTATTCGAAAGTCACGATCAATATCCGTCTCCGCGCGCTCCGAGCTTTCTTTAACTGGCTTGTGCAGGAGGGATACCTTCAGCAGAGTCCCCTGGAGCAAGTCAAACAGCTTCGGGTGCCCAAGCAATATCCCTATGTCCTCGCAGAAATACAAGTCCAAGCACTACTCAAAGCCATCGACCGTAACACTTGGACGGGCAAACGAAACTGGGCTATCGTGCTCACACTCTTAGATACCATGCTTCGTCGTTCTGAACTGACCCATCTCGGCTGTGTACACTAAGTTCTGTAAATTGGGAGGGGCGTAAGAAAGCTGTTCCCTCCAAGATCGGGGATGAATCGAACCCGAATGGAGGAGGGAAAAGCTGTGAAACAAACCCAAGATACCCTCATGACGCAATTGTT
>JACOSB010000047.1 GCA_016179105.1 Candidatus Acetothermia bacterium | reverse complement strand
TGGGGATCCAGATCAAGTGAACCTTCAGATCATGCTTCGTGTGCGCTCCCAGGCGATACTTTCGCACGCGACCATATTACCACAAACTTCTCTTCGCCTGAAGGCGAGGGGTTTCGACCATCCCCGCAGGGGACACTAACTGAGCAGTGCCGACATCAGCTCGGCCCAGAGCACCCCTTGCACGCCGATGGTGATTCCGATGAGAGTGAAATTCCCGAGCAGAAGCGCAAAGACCAGATTCGGCTGGAAAGTCCGATCGGTCTTGCACACTTCGGCCTGCATGAAGTTCTCTATTTTTTCAGTTGTGCTTTGGCCGCAGCGATGACGTTGTCGACCATGAATCCAAATTTTTTCTGAAGCTCTTTCAGTGGAGCTGAAGCGCCGAAGGTCTTCATGCCCACAGAGTTTCCACTCATGCCGACGTAGCGCGCCCAGCCAAACGTTGACGCTTGCTCGACTGAGACGCGGGCTGTGACATTCGGAGGCAACACGCTCTCGCGATATTCTTGACCCTGATGCTCGAAGAGCTCCCACGACGGAATGCTCACGACGCGGGCTTTAATCCCTTCGGCCTTGAGTTTTTCGTAGGCATCTACACAGAGCGAGACTTCGCTGCCGCTAGCCATCAGAATCACATCGGATTTCCCGGTGGGAGCATCGGCCAAGATATAGGCCCCCTTCTCGACACCCGACGCCGGAGCGTACTTGCTGCGGTCGAGTGTAGGCAGAGCTTGACGCGAGAGAATCAGCGCGACTGGCTCGTGCTGTAACTTCATAATCACTTTCCAGGCCTCGACGACTTCGTTCGCGTCTCCAGGCCTGAGCGTGATCAGACCGGGAATCGCACGCAGCGATGCAAGATGCTCGACGGGTTGATGCGTCGGTCCGTCTTCGCCGACGCCAATCGAGTCGTGCGTGAAGATATGAATGACCGGGATTTCCATCAGTGCACTCAGACGAATCGCGGGTCGAGCGTAGTCGCTGAAGATTAAGAAGCCGGAGCCGTAGGGGCGGATCTTGCTCAGCGAGAGTCCGTTCAAAATCGAACCCATCGCATGCTCCCGTACTCCGAAATGCAAGTTCCGCCCGGCGCAATTATCAGCCTTGAAGTCTCCAGCTCCTTCAAAAGTAAGTCGCGTTTTTGTCGAGGGTGCTAAGTCGGCCGAGCCACCAAGCAACCAAGGCACGTTCTTCGCGAGTGCGTTCAACACTTTGCTGGAGGCATCACGACCTGCGACGCCCTTCGCATCCGCTGGGAATTTGGGGAGATCTTTATCCCAGCCCTCGGGGAGCTGACGGGTTTGCATTTTATAAAGTTGGTCGGCTAACTCTGGGTATTGCTTCTTGTACACTTCGTAGAGTGCGAACCATGCGTCACGCAACTCTTTGCCGCGCTTACCGATACCGTTTCTAAAATTCTCGCGAACTTCGTCCGGGACTAAAAATTTCTCGTTCTCGGGCCAGCTGTAGTTGCGCTTGGTGAGCTTGATCTCTTCTTCGCCGAGCGGCTCGCCGTGCGCGGCACTCGTATCTTGTTTGTTGGGAGAGCCGTACGCGATATGGCTGTCGGCAATCATCAGTGTCGGTCTGTCAGTAGTCTTCTTGAATATCTTGAAGGCTCTTTCGAGCATTTCTAGATCATTGGCATCGCCGACGCGGGTGACGTTCCAGCCATAGCCCATAAAACGCGTAGCGACGTCCTCCGTAAAAGCCCAGTCCGTATGGCCTTCGATCGAGATTTTGTTGTTGTCATAAATCCAGCAAAGATTGTTGAGCTTGAGATGGCCTGCGAGAGAAGCCGCTTCGCTGGAAACACCTTCCATCATGCAGCCGTCGCCCGCGAGCGCGTAGGCGTCATAATCAAACATCTTGAAGCTGGGGCGATTGAAATATTCTGACATCCACTTGCTGGCGATGGCCATGCCGACACTCGTCGCGACGCCCTGTCCCAGCGGGCCAGTTGTCGTCTCGACGCCCGAGGTCCAGCGATATTCGGGATGCCCAGGGCACTTGCTGTCGAGTTGTCTGAATTTCTTAATATCTTCAAGCGTGACCGAGAGCTCGCCCGGTCTTTCATATTTAGAATTGACGGCTTTGACGCCGGTGAGATGCAAGAGCGAGTAGAGCAACATCGAAGCATGGCCGATCGAGAGGACAAATCTGTCTCGATTGGGCCAGATCGGGTCGTTCGGGTCAAATCTCAGAAATTTTTGCCAAAGGGTGTAGACGACCGGGGCCATCGCCATGGCGGTGCCCGGATGCCCAGAGTTGGCGGCCTGCACGGCGTCCATCGAGAGTGTTCTGATGGTGTTGATGCTCAGTTGCTCAAGCGCTTGGGTGTCCATAGCTTTCTCTTTCGCAGCGATCATTTCGTTTCTCCTTTGTAAATCTTCATCATTCCGTCGAGTAAGCGAAAGGCAGTCGCTTTGTCGCGCTGGAATATGTTTCTGCCAATGATCGAGCCGAATCCGCCACCGTCGCGAATCGCGCGGGCTTCATCAAGTATAGCGTTATCATCTTCTTTCTTCGCGCCGCCGGAGAAAATAATAATGCGCCGTCCATTGAATGTACTTTGGACGACGTGGCGCACTCTATCAGCAAGCGTCTCACGCGGGATCTCGTACTTTTCATAAACTTTCTTGGCTTCACTCTGTTCGAGATGTGCAGTAGGCAACTTCACTTTCACGATATGTGCGCCCAGCTCGGCCGCGATGTGCGCAGCGTAAGCCGTGACATCAAGAGCTGTCTCGCCCTCTTTGCTTAAGCTACTACCTCTTGGATAAGACCAGACGACGACGGCCAAGCCAGCAGCTTTTGCTTCTCGGGTGAGTTCTCGCAGTTGCTCGTATTGTAAGCGTCGCTCGGCCGTGCCGGGATAGATCGTGTACCCAATGCCGACGCAACCCAGTCTCAGAGCGTCTTTGACGGTAGCCGTCTGAGCGCCTAGAGGGTCTTTTTCATCTTGCAAAACGTCATGATTATTGAGTTTCAGAATGAGAGAAATCTGTCCGGCGAAGTCCGCAGCACCGGCTTCGAGAAAGCCCAAGGGAGCGGCGTAGGCGTTGCATCCCGATTCGATAGGAAATTCAAAATGAAAATGAGGGTCGTAGGCCAGCGGGTTGGGAGCAAAGCTGCGGGCCGGGCCATGCTCGAAGCCTTGGTCGACCGGGTAAATGACAAGTTTTCCGGTGCCTGCTAGTTTTCCGTGGTTGAGCAGTCGGGCTAGGTTCGTGAGGACGCCGGGGTTTTCGCCGTGGTACCAACTTAGAATCTCTTGAACACGCTCATTCATAAAAAAATCCTCCTGCAGCACTGGTGTTGAAAATCTTTGTAATATTCGTCTTCATTGATTTAGATGGGGGGAAAGTGAGTGATCTTACCTTAATGATCAAAAGAGAATTTTGGATGATTTTAAACTGATAGTGAATATACAGGAAGTTCAATCACTCGATCAGCTTGTTTGCGGTCACGCAGAGCTTCTTCGACCATCTTCAGCACATTGGCGGCATAATAGCGAGCGCCACACTCAATGCAAACCCCAGCGGGGACATTTTCAATCAGCACGTATTGTTTGCCTATCTTGCGGAGTAGCGTAACACGTTTTTCAACTATCGAGCCAGAGCAGTACTCACAGCGTTCTCCTGCCCAGAAACCATTGGAAGATTTTCCGTTATCTGGTTTTTTTCGGTTTGTCTTCATAGACTGTGATCACTCGCACCTTGCCGGTATCTGTGATTCGACAGACGATACCGAGGGCTCGCCCGTCTGAGGAAGAACCAACAATTTCGTATTTGCCAGTACGTGGCCACATTCGTCGAATCTTGCCGGTGAGCATAGCGCATTCCATATCAAAGATACTAAAACCATCAGCACTTGCTTCGCTATCAGCATGTTCAGTCAAGTAGTAAAGCCCATTGTGAACCAAGGCTTGAATCTGACGTAACGTGCCCGCGACTCAACCTTTCATCAACTAAGTTCACAATTGAGGATACGATAGGGAAGCACACGCGTCAAGCATCGAGCGTTGTGTATAATGTCCGGAGCGTGCGAGTAAACATTTTTCGCAGAGTAGTTCACTCTGGCCAGGTTTCCTCTAGTCGTTCAATCTCTTGGCGGGCTCTTCGCGAATTTTAACTTCAGGGCTCGCTATCATCAGCTTATGTGACTCGATCTTATCACGAATATCTTTATTCCTACCCATCTATACTAGCCACTATAGCGGGGCAGCACGAGGGATTCAAAATCTATCGTTTGCCATCATCGCCTGCATCGGCTGCGTCATCGTTGAAGACATAGCCATCGACTCGCTGCGGCGCAAGAGGGTCAAAGCCCTCAGCGGGAAGATCAAGACCGAAAGAAGAAAACTCAAAATTGAACGAGATGGCAGGTGGCATCATGGGCACGTCGTGCATAATCTTAGTTCTCCAGTCCGGCGTAGGCCGCGCCGAGCAGTGCGGCTTTGGGGTTCAGAATCACATGCACCGGCATCTTGGCCATCAAGTTTGATAAGCGTCCCTTGCCCTGAAAAGATTTCATAAACTGCTCTTGCTTGAGAACGGGCATGATGCGCGGAGGGATGCCACCGCCCAAATAAATGCCCCCCGTCGCAAGCACTTTGAGGGCGAGATTGCCTGCCTCGGCTCCAAGCACTGCGACGAAGATTTCTAGGGTTTTTGTGCAGAGCTTGCACAGCCTTTTTCCATCCATCGCCGCGTTCATGATGATGGGTGTCGGGTCTTTGGCCGTCGCAAGCTGCTTGGCAAGCCACGCTGGTTCTTCGGCATAGCCGGATTCTTGGAGAAACGCGTAAATATTCGGAATGCCTATACCGGCGCAGACTCTCTCGTAGCTCACGTGTCCAAAGTGCTTTTCGAGAAATTTGTAGAGTTCGGCCTCAAGAGAATTATTGGGAGCAAAGTCTGCGTGGCCACCCTCGGAGGCGTGCGCTCGGTAGCGTGAGCCGTTCCAGATGAGAAAGGCTTCGCCTAGACCCGTGCCGGGAGCGATGACAGCCATCGGGCCACCCTTAACGGGTTCGCCTGCGTTCAGGGTAGCGACATCTTCTGGCTGCAGGTGAGGCACAGCACAGGCGATCGCTTTCAGATCATTCAACAATCGCACCGAGAAGAGATTCAGAGCTTTGCTAAGTTGAGTCTCGTTCATCACCCAAGGGAGGTTCGTAATCTTGGCTTGGCCAGAAACAACCGGGCCGGCGACCCCGAAGCTCGCGCGCTCGATTTTCAGATTTGCTTGAGACAAAAAATCACTCACAAGCGCTTCAAGGCTGGGATATTGTGCACTGGGGAAAGTAGCTTCTTTGAGCGGCTCTCGTGGTCCTATCTCAGACGAAAAAATCATCAAATTAGTCTTCGTTCCGCCGAGGTCTCCCGCCAACAAAAGGTTCTGATTGGTCTTCATAGAAAATCTCTCAAAAAATAATTATTATCGGGGTTTTTTCGGAGTGAGCCCGTTCGCAGCGGCTAGGCGAAGAGCCTTGATCGCGTCGGCGACCGAGCTGCGAGAATTGTAGACAGACGACCCAGCAACCAACGAGCGTGCACCCGCATCGACTACTAGGGGAGCCGTCTCGGTGCTGATGCCGCCGTCGACTTGAATGGGCACATTCGTGCGTCCGCGCCGGTCGAGCATCGCGCGAATCGTGCGAATCTTAGGCAGAGTCGTGGGAATGAAAGCTTGACCGCCGAAGCCAGGGTTCACGGTCATCACCAGAACGAGATCCACGTCATCGAGTAATTCTTGGACCATCACGGCGGGCGTGGCGGGGTTGAGTGCGATGCCTGCATGAACGCCTGCGTTCTTTATTTGTTGAATGACCCGATGGGCGTGCGTGCAGGCTTCGATGTGCGCCGTGATGATGTCCGCGCCGGCTTTGACAAAGTCTGAAATATAACGACCGGGTTCTGAGATCATCAAGTGCACATCCAATGGTATTTTTGTGACAGGACGGAGCGCCGCGATGACCGGCGCACCCACCGTAATATTAGGCACGAACTGCCCATCCATCACGTCGATCTGCACGGAGTCCGCACCGCCCTGTTCAGCCGCGATCACAGCCTCCGCTAAGCGTCCAAAGTCCGCGCTCAGAATCGAGGGCACAATCTGGATCTCTTTTAAACTTTTCGTTTTCATCATCTCTAGGCTCTCTACGTATTCAAGCGTCTTCATAGTCATTCTACCAGATTTTTTTATTTACCCAAGACGATCGGCACGATAAGTGCGATCACGACCACAAAGGCCCAGAGCGCCGGCGCTGATGTGAGGGCTTGCGCGTTGCGGCGTCCCATGCGGGCCGCCTGCGCGTGATGCTGCGAGACCCACCACGGGCTGAACCGGGTTTCCATGATGTAAAAAATAATACCGAGCGCCGCTCCGTAGGATAAGTGACCGATCAGACTCGCGAGATATTTGGTTGCGATTTCGACCGTCCATTCGGGCGTTGCGCCGAGTAAGATGGGAAGCAACGTGAGCGGCCCTAGAATCCACCAGAAGAATCCATACGAGACGCCCCAGCCGAGCGCAGAACCAAGGTCTTGGCTCTGTTTTCGGAAAAGAATCCCGTAGCTTGCGCCGATCAAGATGGAGATGACCAAATGCACAATAAAACCGGTGAAAGCAGATTGTGCACCGATCAAGCTGGCGACCGTGGGGAGAAATCCGACTTGAATCATCACGAGGGTGAAGATCAGACCGCCGACGATGCCCGCAAGCGCGCCACGGCCGAGCGCGCGCAAGCCGAGCGTGCCGATGCCCTCATCTTCTCTCTCTCCGATTTCATCCGAGAGCAAAAGTCGCACTAAGACATCGAGCCACTGATAGAGCAGGGCGAGCAGAGCACCGAAAAGCAAAAATCCAGGCAAGAACGCAAACCCGTGTCGCGCTTCGTCGAGCGACCAGGCTAAGCCTGTGCCGCCGATCAAAGGTAGGAGGGTCAACGCGCCGATGGCCCACCATAAGAATCCGTAGACAGTGCCGCGAATGAGCCCCGCGCCCGAGGTGTCCGTCGAGCGGGGATAGAGTAAGACAAATCCTAGTCCTGCGAGCGCCCCTATGATAAAGAGTGTGATCCACGCGACGAGTTGAGATTCGCTATTCATCATCGCGGCGAAGGCACTGAGTTGTCCTTGGGCGTTGAGCATCGAACCCAAAAACCATGCGCTGAGCACACCTGCCAACAATCCACGAATAACTGACCCAAATGAAGGCTCTTCAGCCATGCGGTCTCTTTTGATGAGAACAAAGGCCAACGCCGTGCTGACTCCGTAGAATAAGTGTCCTAGCAAACTGGGAAAAGCGGATTGCACAAAAGCGAGGTCCCAACCCAGCGTGCCTTTTAGGAAAAGAGGCATGAGCGTGAGCGGGCCCAAAAACCACCAGAGCGTTCCGTAAGTGAGTCCCCAGAAGAGCGTCTCGCCGATGCCGGCACGTTGATGCCAAATCAATAGTCCGAAGCCCGATCCAATAATCGCAGCAATAATTAAATGTACAACGATTCCGACTTTTCCTGTACTGCCACCCACAAGCTGGGCAATCATCGAGAGCGCGCCGAGTTTATACAGCGCCAGACCGAAGACAATGCCACCGACTAAACCTGCAAGCGCTCCGGGCAAAATAGCACTCTTCAAAATTTCTCGCAATTGCGTCTTCATACTAATTCTCCTTTGCCATTCCCGTGGCTGGCTTTGCTGGAGTTATGCCGTTCATCTGAGTCGTGCCCATCATCTGAGTGAGCGTTGGAGTCAGCACGTTCGAGGTGAGCACGATGTCTCGCGGAAAGAAGAGATCGAGCGCCCAGTCGAACGCGACGCGAACTTTCTTCTCTAGACCGGGCAGCTTGCTGAAGTAGATTGTACGCCACATGACCCACGCCAAGAGGCCCGAGAACCGTCGGCCGCGAACTTCTGCGGCGGCCGTGCGATGGCCGAGCGCGACGAGAATCCCGATAGTCCTAAATTTGAACGGTTTTAGAGTTTGGCCTCGTAGCGCAGCCGCGACGTTCTCAGCCAGAACTTTGCCCTCGCGCAGCGCGTGCTGTGCCGTCGGCGGATGAAATTTTCCAGCATTCAGCACATCCGGGATCTGAGCACAGTCTCCGACAGCCCAGAGGTTCGTAAACCCTTTGGCTTGAAGTGTGGGCTCGGCGACGATGGCGCCGGCTTTGGTGTGCTCGCACGGGAGCGTCTTTAGCACAGGGTTCGGCTGATTGCCCGCCGTCCAGACGAGCGTCTTGGTGAGAATCTCACGGCCGTCATTCAGCATCACTTTCTCTGGAGTTGCTCCGGCGACACGCGCGTTCAAGAAAAATTCGATGCCGCGTTTTTGTAATTTGTCGAGCGCATAGGCCCCAAGCTCGGCGCTCAGTTCGGGTAAAATTCTGTCCTGCGAGTGCACGAGCACGAAGCGAGGCTCGTCGCTCTGAATATGAGGATAGTAACGACGCACGCTATGGACGAAATCAAAAAGTTCCGCGATCATCTCGGTGCCGGCGAAGCCGCCGCCCGCGACGACGAATGAGAGCAACTCGCGCCTCTTCTGTGCCTTCGGCTCTGAATCTGCTTCTTCTAATAGAGTGATCACGTGGTTACGCAGTTTGGTCGCATCGTGCAACGATTTTAGAGTGAACGAGTTCGCTTCCAAACCCGGCAGTCCAAAATAATTGGGGATCGATCCGAGCGCGAGCACAAGATGGTCATACGAAAGCGCTTCACTCGCAACTGATTTCCCGACGCGCACGCGCACGATTTTTTCATCGGTGTCGATCGATTCGACGTCGGCACGGACAAAGTGCGTGCGCGGGCAGGAGGCACGCACGGGGGCACTGATGTGCTGCGGCTCCAGCCCGCTCGACGCCACTTCGGCCAACATTGGGGTGAAGAGGAGATAATTACTCTGGCTGACCAAAGTAATGTCAACATTCGGTTCGCGCGCAAAAAGTTCTTCTAAGCGTTGGGCTGTACTCACACCGCCGAAGCCGCCACCCAAGATCACAATGCGCTTGGTCGGCGCTTGAGGTGGAGGAGTGATTGTTTCTGTTTCAGGGCGCGCGCGCAAGTAAAGAGAGATAAGCAAATAAAAACTAAATGCAGTAATGCCGCCATAGAGTAAGTGGCCAATCAAACTAGAGAAGACGGCGTTGGCTTCCTTCAAAGACCAGGTAGGACCTTGGCCGAGCAAGAGGGGCATCAAGGTCAGCGGGCCGACGATCCACCAGAGCAGCCCGTAGAGCAAGCCGCTGCTGATGGTGGCGGCGTAACCGCCAGGCTGATAGCGAAAGATCGCGCCAAAACCCATCCCCAGCAGCGCGGCGATGAGCAAGTGCAGCGCGATGACAACGAGATTCAGCGCCTGGCCAAGGTCCAGCAATTTAAGACCCAGTAATCCGGGTAGATTGCCTTGAGTGACCATGGCTATGCTCAATACAGTGCCACCCAAGAGTCCTGCGACAGCACCGGCGGACACGTCGCGTCTTTGTGGGGTTAACATAAGCAGTCTCCTCTTCAGAAATGTGCGTCTGTAGGGGCGAGGTAACCTCGCCCCTACGGCACGCCAATGAAGCGAGTATTAAGCTCTATTTCTTAGAGAATCAGCCAAAGTCCAGATGGACGCGCCGAGCAGCACGAAATCTTTCAGCAAGAACTGACCGGGCAGGACCGAGAGATAAGGGAATCCCGTAAGTCCACTGGCATCCTTCACATAGACGGCGGCTGCGGGCGTTGAGAGAATGAACGAGAGGGTCGTGAGGAAGGTCCCGGTCGCGAGCACGCTGCCGATCGCGGAGACTTTCCCAGATAGAGGTCGGATCGCGATCAGGAGAGCAGCGATGATTTCGGTCAAGCCGATCAAATTAGAAAGAGCTTGGACGCTGAAGAGATTGTAGGTCCAGCTGAGCAACGGGCTGTTGGCGACGAGCGGCTGAATGCCTTCCGCCTCATAGCCTGTGAATTTTAGTGTGCCGATCCATCCGAGAACGATCACTAAACCGTAGCGAGTGACGAACCGACCGAGCGTATCCAGCTTAGCGGCAATATCCGAAGTGCTCTGCATTGTCATCATCTTCTCCTTTGACATTTCTTTTTTTGACACCATCTTCACTGCGGGCCTCGCGGACTCTTCTTTGACAGCCATGGCTATGCTCTCGTCGGCCATCATGGCTTTCTTGATTCGGCCCTTCTTGGGCATCTCCGTACTCTTCATCGACATCGCTTTCGGTCTCATAATCTCCTCCTCATGGGTATGTTGATCTGCCTCGCTGGGCATCTTCAATCACCTAGATGAGGCTGGGGGTGAAAATCTTACTTTGGTCCATAAGCCCCAGGGGATTGCCAAGAAGAGTACTCGGAAGTTGATTTCTCTGCTTCCATTTGATAAAAGCAATTAACACCCAAAAATTGGGAGGGCTTATGCCATCACTTAGCAAGCTGTTCAGACAGATTCTCTTGTTGGCCGTCGTTGTAGGGATCAGTCTCGTTCTATCTCTTGCGTCAACCGGCACCCAGACGATCTCGGTGAGCCCCAACGTTAAAGTCATCCGAGATAACAATAACGTGCCGTGCCCAGCGGGAGCCAAGCCCGATCCAACGTTCGATTGTTTCCATCGGCAGCAGGCCGAGCCCGACATCGCCGTCGACCCCCAAGACCCCACTATTCTCGTGGCTGGCGCGTTTGATTCCCGTATGCTTCCGGTCATCGGCGTAGGCTGGTTTGGCTACCATCGCTCGACCGATGGCGGCAAGACCTGGGCCAACTCGTTCATCCCCGGTTTTCCCGGCGACACTTCCCCTGAGGGCAAGGCTTCTCCTCTCAGCGACAAAGGGTCCAACGGCGATGCAGTTCTTGCCTTTGATAATTTGGGCAACGTTTTCTATGGCGGACTGGTCTTCGACAGGAACAATGACTATGCGTCCGTGACGGTGTACAGCCAGCACGGGGCCAAGTACGAGCGCACGACGCTGGCCTTCGACATCACCGGTTTCCCCGACAAGCCTTGCATGGCCGTCGATACGGCCGGAGGAAAATACAACGGCAATCTGTACATAGGCGTCACGCGCTTTGGCACCGGCGCTACGAACCGACCGACCGTGGCGTTTACGCGCTCGACTGATCACGGGGTCACCTTTGCCCCGCTTCAAACGTTAACGGGAGTCAGCCCGCAGGGCTGCGCGATCACGGTGGGGCCGGACGGAGCGGTCTATTTCGTCTGGCGGCTCTTTAGCGGAGGGACGGACACCATCAAATTTGTGAAGTCCATCGACGGTGGCCAATCGTTCACCACGCCGAGTTCCGTTCAGGACATTACGCCCTTCGACCAAGCACGCAACAACCCGAACACGTTCCGTTCCGCGTCATTCCCCACCATCGCCGCCGACCAAAAGGGAATTTACGTCGCTTGGCATGATGGGGGCTCCGGCAAATCACGGGTCGTGATCAGCTGTTCCAGCGATGGGGGGCAAAACTGGTCAACTCCGGTGCAAGTGACGGGTGATGCTCAAAATGGGCATCAGGTCATGCCCGCGTTGAAGGCTTCTAATGGTAAGCTGAGGATTGCGTGGTACGACAGCCGCAACGATCCCAGATTTGCTCCGAGCGCTTTTATCGGAGAGGCGCTCGATGTGTACTATGCTGAAGCGCTCAGCGGATGCCCCGTCTCATTCCCGACTTCGAGCGTGCGCGTGACCGACAAATCGTTCAACCCGAACTTGAGGCTCTACGGCGGTGGCACATTGCCCTTTATTGGCGACTATATTGGAATTGCATCCGATGGCACACATACACACATCGCGTGGACGGACAACCGCGATGTGGCTCCACAGCCGGTGGCGAATCCGCCCTGTGATCCGAATCGAGCTGAGACCCTCAACAGTGGATGCCGCAATCAAAACATTTATGTGGGAACGGTGACGTCAAACCCGTAAGCATATTTGGAGTAGGGGCGGAGCATTTATCAGTGCGAGTGCTGCGCCTCTAGTTTTCCTGTTTTTTCAAGTAATGAGCGAGATCACGATAGAAGTTCTCGTGACCTCCGATCGCCAGGAAGATGATGGCCTTCGCCTTGTGATCGGGCCTATAAGCGAGCAAGTATTCTTGCCCCAAAAGATTGAACTTATGCACATAGATACCGCGCAGCTCGCCCTTTTTGGGCATTCCGAGTAGTGGGTTTTGGGCGATTAAGTTCTCCTGGAGGTTCAATTCTTTGCGAAGGATTTCTGGTAGTTTCTTCTTGGTCTGATTGTATTTAGGATAAGCCAATTGCTGGTAGGGCTTTCGCTCCCTGGGCAGGGCACCCACGATTTATCCTTTCCAGATTGGTTCGACTTGACCGCGTTTGACCCCGCGCAGGGCTTCTTTGATGTCCGCCATGAACTGCGGGTGCAGCTCTTCTTTCAGATGTAACCAGTCCCTCAGAGCTAGATCGATCTGAGAGCTGAGCGAACGCTTCTGGTGTTCGGCGACCATTTCCAGTTGTTCCAGCACTTCATCGGAAAGAGTCAACGTGATAGGTTTCTTCGGCATGTTCAAATCACCATATTATATTATATGATAAAGCATGAGTTATCAAAGTTCTTGAATTTTTTGCTTCCACCCTGGCAGCCACCAGTTCCATGAGCCTAGAAGTGCCATCAACGCCGGTACTAAAATTAAGCGAATCAACGTAGCGTCAAGGGCTACGGCGAACGCCAAGCCCAGGCCGAACTCACGCGTCGCGACCAGCTTGGTGAACCCAAACGAGGCGAAGATCGAAACCATAATCAGCGCCGCGCTCGTGATGATCCCCGCCGTTCGCTCTAAACCCATAGAGACAGCTTGAGCGTTGTTGCCGGTTGCTTCGTATTCTTCACGAACGCGGCTGAGCAAAAAAACTTCGTAGTCCATCGAGAGTCCAAACAGAATAGTGAAGAGCACCAAGACTATGAATGAGTTCAGCCCTCCCGGCGGCTCAAGTCCGATCCAGCTTGCAGCGATTCCATCCTGAAAGACATAAATTAAAAATCCGTACGCGGCGAGCACCGAGAGCAAGTTAAGAACCGTCGCTTTGAGCGGGAGCAAGAGCGAACGAAAGAGCACGAGCAAGACTACAAATGTGAGAAACATCACAGCGGGCACGACGCGCCACAGACTCCCGTAGAGCTCTTGGTCAAAATCGGCCATCACTGCCGTTGCGCCGCCGATACTTACTTTAAGACCGGACGATCTTGCTTCTGCCCAAAAATCTCTGCGTAGCTCTCGTACATAGCTCATCGTCTCACGGCTCTCAGGAGGACTCGTCGTCACGAGCGCGAGGATCGCTGTGCGTCCATCAGGACTGACAATCCCACTCGTCAAAGATCGCAACGATTCGGGCAGATCACGCTCGAGGTGAGCCGAGATACCGACTTGTCGTAATGCGGTCAAAAGCTGAGAGAATCCTTGCACTTGGGCGACGCGCTTGTCTTTACTCAGTCGCTCGCTTAAATCCAAAATGGCTTTCTGGTTTCGCTCATCCCAGACGGTCTTGCCGGGCTCTGCTGCGACGAGCAAGATGACCGGGCCCATCCAGCCGGCATAGAAATTTTTTGCGAGCAACTCATAGCCCTGACGCGCCTCCAACCCCGGCGACAGATGTTGGGCGCCCACGTTCCAAGGCTGCAGCCGCAAAATGGGTGCCACTAAGAGAACGAGTACAAGTATTCCGGCGCTCAAGAAGACCAACGGTCGATGCAGCACCCGCTCGGCCCAACGACTCCACAGCCTTTGGCTCTCTTCGTGTGAGTGCAGGTTGACTTGCACGCGCCGCGGCCAATTGACCCAAGTCCCGAGATACGAGAGCAGAACCGGCAAGAGCGTGAGCGCCGCTGCCACTGCAGCGATCACCACAAAGGTGCCGCCGAGCGCGATCGCGTGTAAGAAGGGCGCATTCACCAAAAAGAGCGCGAGAAATCCGATGGCCACAGTTGCCCCGGAAAAGAGAACCGCACGACCTGCGCTCTCGACGGCGCGTGCTACGGATTCTGAGATGGAGTGCTCTTGAGACAGCTCTTGCCGAAAGCGACTCAGGATAAAAAGCGCGTAATCGATCCCGACACCCAGCCCGATCATGGAGACGGCGTTCTCAGCGAAAATGCTCACGGGGAAAAGTTGGCTGAGCCAGAAGAGCCCGGCGAGGCTAATGGCTACTGCCGCGAGCGCCAGGATGATCGGAAGCACAGCGGCTAATGGAGACCCAAATACGATCAGCAAGATGATGAGCGTGATGGGCAGTCCGATCCGCTCGGCTTCGAGCAGATCAGAAGCAGAGTGTTCATCTAGGTCATAGAGAGTTGCTGTCATGCTGGTGACATACGCGGAAAAATTTTTAGGCATATCTGCGCGTTGGATCGCGGACCTCAACTCTTTGGTCATCAGTTCGGCATTGTAGTAAGTATCGACGTTGGGCGTGACGACCGCGAGAGCTGTCTGATTGTCGCGACCTAGGAATTCCGGCAAGTGCGTGTTCCAATAGGTCTTGACAGCACGGACGGTGCGGAGGGAGGTGAGCACGTCGGCGAGTTTCTGGGCAGCCGCTTCGTAGCTCGGATCGTGCACGTTAGGTCCAGCGCTCTTCATCACGACCAAAAACTGATAAAGTGTGCCTGCTCCGAATTTTTCTTTGATCGCTTTCGTTACTTGGTCGGACTGGCTTCTCGGGATGGCGTCTGCGCCCCCTTGCAGGATTTGACTCACTTTGGCTGCGAAGAGTCCAGCGATGAGAACGATGGAGAGCCACGCGACTAAGACCCATTGTCGATAGCGAAGAATTATTTCAGCAAACCGGCGCATCAGGGACGCACACTCTCGACCACAAAATTTCTGTAGACGAAAGGGCAATCGCAAAAGTGCAGCTCTTTAGTGAATCTTCTCTTCATGGAATAATTTCTCTGCCTCTTTTCGTGTAATGCCCGCTTGGCGGAAGATGCTGGCAAGAGTTCCTTTGGGGATGCTCTTCTTATTTCGAGGCACAATCACAGTACGAACTTTCCCGCGGAAATATCCTCCGTAGATGTCTTCTTTCCCATGTCGCTTGAATATGATGCCAATCTTCTGAAGCAAGGCGGCTACTTCATCGCTGGAAAGATCACGAAGCATAGGAGAATTCTAATGGCATCGCGTAGACGGTGATGAGTTTTCTCTCCTCTACTTCTCCTAGCAGAAATTCCCGGATCGCTTGCTGAGGGACAGGGCGGTAGAGCTCTTCTTCCCTGTCTTCTTCGACTAAGTAATTGGCGTACGTCTCGATAGCTGCCTTCAGCCCTGCAAATGCCTCCTCTCGTGTCTTGCCACAAGAGGCTACATCCAGTTCCAAGCAAAGAGACGAGTACTGATTTCCTTCTTTTTTGATTAGGCAGGTAAGCTGCAAGAGTTTTTTCTTCATAACGAAGTTCATTTTACACTTATGGTGCTGATAGTGTCTAGGGCATCGGCAGCCGATGGTTTATGCACACTCTCGACCACAAAATTTCTGTAAACAAACGATCGGTCCTGGAAGTGCAATTGCTGAGCAAGCTCACGATGGCTTTGCAGTCGATCGTCGAGGGAAGACGGATGCTCGCGCAAGACTAAATTATTCCAGTAGCAAAGCCGAGCACCGTCGCGGCTGGCGCGCATGATCGCTCTCAAAAGCGCTTCGTAGTTTGCCTGTGACATCCATTCGAAAATATCCGAAAGATTGAATTTAGAGAAAGACCCTTCGGGTTTTTCATCCAGAAATTTTTCAAGTTCACCCGTGACAATTTTCAGTTTAGCTAAATTTTCGCGCAGCTTTTGAAAATTGGATTCAATCAAATAAGGATGCGTTTGTTCGAGATTGGAGTAAGCGCCCGTCAAGATGTGCTCAGCATAAAAATTCCCTTGGATCGGGATTTCTGTGAGTGCGTATTTGGCCCGCTGGAGATAGTGCTCGCCGACGTTCTCAATTTGAACGTACTTAAAGAATTCGGGATCGCGGCCCAGTCGGCCGAGCATGAGTTTCCCGAAGAAAACTCTGAAGAGAAACCGCCAACGACGATTATCCCAAATACTTTCATAGAAACATTTTTGTTCTTCGAGCGTTTTCAGTGAGAGTAGTTGCTCAATCGTCCGATGAGTGTGCACGAGCGGCAAGATCGTTTGTCTGAACATACGGAGATAGTTCTCAAAGCGACCGACGTGTAGCACACCTTGCTCGATCATCGTGCGCTGAGTATCCCAGTAACCGCGCGCAGTGGGGGACAGTCCCACACGAATGTTTTGATAGAGCTCCCAGCGATGCTCTATCGGTCGAACGCCCAAGAAGGCGATGAAGTCTGCATAGTCTAAGTTTTGCAATGCAGCCACTTTCAGCTCTAACAAACAGTTTTGTGAAAGATTGAAGTCGATCGCTGTCACGCTCTGAGGATTTTTTAATAAGAGTGCGAGCGTATTGCAGCCGCCGGAGCTGATGGAGAGCACATCATCTTCCGGAGTGATTCGGAGTCCTTCGTACAAGAGCTTGGGGTCTTCCCAGCACTGGCTGTAACGAATCTTGTCGAAGAATGTTTTTGTGCGGATCTCGCTCTGCATAGAAATTAACGAACTGCGCCCCAGTTGGTCGCGATGCAGTACTCTAAAGTTTTCTCAAAATAATCCGAGAGCGGCGGGACATGAATACCCGTGCCTGCCAGCGCACTTCGAGTGTTCGTATCATCAAAATCATGCTCGTTGACCAAATAGGGCAAGTAGAAATCCATCTTGTTCATCACTTCTTGCCAAGATGGGGGAGCGCTTGGGCGAAACGCTCGATAGGTTTCGAGCGGGATGAACTGGATGGGTTCAAATTTTTCGGCGCTGACTCGGTTAAAGTAAGCGGTCGCTCGCTTCGACAGTTCTCCAGCGCTGCTTGAATGATTGGGACCCGCTACCAAATGGTATGTCTTCCCGATATGTTTTGGGCTCAGCAAGATGTGACAGAGGGCATCGGCAACATAATCCACGGGCACGACATCGAGCTTGGTCTTGGGATCACCGGGAACCATCGTCAGCAGGCGCTTGTAATAAAGTTTAAGGGGATAATAGATGACATTGAATGCTGTCGTCTTGCCCGTCTTCGAGTCACCGATGATGATGCTGGGGCGGAAGATCGTGAGTGGCAATTCTGATTGGAACGCACCCAGATTTTTTTCAGATTCGAATTTGGCCTGCTCGTAAGTGTTCGCAAAGCTTTGATCGCAATCAAGCTCATCTTCAAGAATAGTTCCAGTACGAGTGCCGCACACATAGGCTGTGCTGATGGAACCGATATGTCTCAATTTTGATTTAGAAGCTTGCTGAGCGAGTTCGAGGATATTTTTTGTACCGAGACAGTTGATTGAGCGGGCTTCTTCTAGGGGCAGATTGAACTTCACGGTTGCGGCGGCGTGCAGAATCTCTGTGACCTCGGAAGCCAGTTCTCTAAAAGCTGATTCAGAAAGTCCTAATCGTGGAAGCGTGACATCACCGCGCAGCGTACGGATTTGATGCTGCACTTGGCGAAAATCGGTATGCGGAACCCACTCTTGCCAGATGGCACGCAAGCGGGTTTGAGCTTCTTCCTCCGAAGCAGCGCGAACGAGCAACGTGATCTTTGCGCGTGGATCAGCTCTCATCAGCCGTGGGAGAAGAGACCCTCCGACGAGTCCGGTTCCGCCCGTGAGAAAGATATGCCGAGGCATAGTTGCTCCTTGTTTGAAGGAAGTAAACAGCCTCAGAATTTTACGGAGATTAACGGCATATGCCAACTCAGCGCGGCGGGCTTGCTCTTGTCGGCTTTCATCTTCGCTCCGTTGTTGTAGCCAATGGTAGCACCAATAGCAGTCACAGCGAGCACAGTGGCACCACCCAACAAAATCGCAATGGTGAAGCCGGGTTGAACATTAACCCAATGAACCCATTGACTTACTACCATAGCCACAAATTCCATGCCCACCATACTCCCGATCATGCCTACATAAGCAACAGCGACCGTGAAGATGATAGAGCCTTGTACACCGTTCTGGGAGCCAATCAGGATAGCACCTAGACTCGCTCCAACAGGAATTCCCACTATCAAGCCCCCGAATAGGGTTGTCCACCCTTTTCCTCCGCCCCCGCTAGTTTTGCAGATACTCATCCCAAAAAAGTTTAGGATACCTCCAGGGCAACCATAGTCTACCCAAGCAAAGAGTGAAAATCCTAAAGCTGCTCCTAAAACTTCTCCTAGCATTCCCATACCGACCTCTTCCCAGAAGAAGTCACTGGGCTTGGGCTGGCTCTGCGCTGGTGCCCCTAATGCAGCCTGCATGGTCATAATCAGCAGTGCTGCGATCACCCCGACTGATATGAGTTTCTGTGTGATTCTGCTGAGCATCTGCGCTCACGCTCCTTCCGTGCTCTATGATAGTCAGCGAGGCTTAAAAGGGCCTTAAATCAAGAGCATATGCAGTTTACACTAAATTGCTTCCCGAAATTTCGATCTTGACTGCAACCAGCCTCTTTTGCTAGTATGAATTCTAGGAGATTGCATGCCCAAAATTGAAGTCGAATTGAAGCTGGAGGAGATCGCACAAGCCCTTAAACAGCTCACTCCCGGGGAGCGCGAGACTCTAGTCATTCTTCTCGATCCCAAGCTCAAGGCTGAGCTCAAAAGCCGCTGGGCGAAAGCTCGCGTCGAATTGAAAAGCGGCAAGACTCTCTCTGAAGAAGAACTTTTCTTGGCATAGAGCGTGTATCAGCTCACCTTTCATAGAGCAGTTAAGAAAGACGTTCGTAAGTTGGAGCAGCCGTTGTCAGTCCCGCTCAAAACGATACATCTGATCAAGATCAAGAAGATCCCTATCAAGCCGAATCACTTTCTCATGATCTGAAGGGGCTCTGGTCCTATCACTTCAGTTACAAAGGCACACAATATCGCATCGTCTATGAGATTTACCCGGCCGATCGGCTGGTACTCGTCCTTATGATCGGGCCGCGCGAAGGTTTCTATGAAGCCCTGCGTAGACGAGTGGGCTAGGGTAATGTGAGAATTCATCAAGCTTAATCTTCTTGCAACTGAGCGATCAGGTAGTATTCCTATAGCGGATGTCATTAAAACCTCAGTGCAACCAGCGGCAAATGCCAGCTCAGCGCGGCGGGCTTGCTCTTGTCAGATTTCATCTTGGCTCTCCAATTGTAGCCGATCGTGGCGAGGACGGCGGGGACAAAAGGCAGCCGATCACGAAGTTGGTTGTATTTCAAATCTAGTACGGAGCTGAAAACTCGCAAATCGCATAAGCTGCGTGATTGAATCGAAGTGAGAGGGACACTTAACGTCGGCGCGTCGCCCGCCGATAGGCTTGGTCATGTGGGCCAATAGCGATGATCAGGACTAAGCGCTTCTCATCTAAGACGTCATACAACAATCGGTAGCCTCCACGTGGGCCAAACTCATATCCATACAGCCCTGCAAGTTGGCCTTTCTTTGGGCGTCCTGCGCCACGAGGGTCAATTGCCAAAGCCAGAAAATGCTTGCTCTTTAGCTGATCAAGCAATCGCAAGGGTAATTGATCGAGATCTTTGGCAGCGGCGCGAGATAGCACTACCGTGTAGCGCGGCGTCGTGCTTTGGCCTTCTTGACGGCTGTAGTTGTTTCGATTACGCGATCGCACCTTAAGTCCTCTTGTGCCGAATGCCAACGTTTCAGCATGAACTCTTCATCTGTTTGGAGCAATTCCGGCACTAGACGCACGAGCTCTCGTTTCTCAGTGGCACTCAGGTAGCTGACTTGTTTGGCTAATTCGTGTACGTTTTGCATAAGTTGCTCCTCGCTCATGTTAGTTGAAAGTGTGCTGAGGCTCAACCGGGGCTAACTGACGCATAGACGAGTGCTAGAACCTCAACGCCACCAGCGGCAGACGCCAGCTGAGCGCGGCGGGCTCGCTTCACCTATGTCTCAGATCATCGGAACTTGTTTCAGCAGCTTGCCGTCGATGCGTTCAAGAATGTCTTCCAGACTCCGACCCGTGATCGTAAGCCCATGATTCTTGAGTCCGACCACCGCGCGTACCGGGTCAGGCAGGTCGCGCACTTTTGTCGCGACGGCCTCCGCTAATTGATAGGTTCCACACGGATAATTGAACTGTGTCGCAGCAATTTTCTCCATCCAGGCGTGCACGTGGATGATCGCGCCGACCGTAGGATGCTCGCGGTAGATCATCCAATGCTCAATCGCGTCCACCGAGACGCGGCGCGGCTGGATATGTGGCGGCACGGAGAGCACCATCGCGTTTTCGCGCGGATCATAGTCTTTCACCATCAAGATGTCCTGGCCGATTTTTCTCAGAGCGGCCTTGTCCACTCCGGAGGCAGACATCCAGAACCGACGAGAATCTTTCCGAACCGAGAGATTTCCGTAGGAAAGGCCCCCAATGCCGTAGAGCCGCTTGACGTGTCTGAGGTCGTCGGGGGGCAAAATTTTATCAATCCGAAAGGGGGCGGGCAGAAGGTCCCATTCGGCCAGCTTCTGGCCCGCGTAGTGTAGCGCCCGGGTCAGCTTGTCTCCCTCCCATAGCTCCGGTTCTAGATCGGGCTCAAAATGGTTATCGATGACGAGCACTGAGCGCGCGATGGGGGCAATTCTTTCATACAACCGCTCGTAGAATCTTTCTCCTTCGGACTCGACGTAGTGCCCCAGTTCCAGCGTCAGAAAGCGGGCGCCTTGGCCCGGCGTGTAGACCATGAGCATATTCGAAAGTGCCCGGACCAGATACGGATAGAACGCCGCGATGGGGTCCGCCGGCGTGTGGTGGTTCTCCATGAGCGAGATCACGAACGTCGCTTGAGCCCGACGACGGTAGGTCTGAGGCGCTTCAGAATCGATAAAATTGAAGACCAAGCGAGGGGCTTGAGCGAGAGGGGCATACTGATAGCCGTGGACCTCGAGGATTTCTTTTAGTCCTTGGGCCAAAGCGTGCAAGCGTGGCGTGGGTTCGCCGTGAAAACTGAACGTAAGAGTATCGTCTTGTTCCATGGGATGCCTCCTTGAGTTTAGGAAATTCGTTGTTTTCTGTGTCGTTCCTACCCGCAGGCCAACACTGCCAAGATCGTCCCTGCGACTCATAGACGCGCTTTTCGTATAGTCTTCACCTCTCAGAATCTCAGAGCAACCAGCGGCAGATGCCAGCTCAGCCCCACGGGCTTGCTCTTTTCGGATTTCATCTTGGCTCCGATGTTGTAACCAAAACCTGCGCCAAATCCAGCTCCTATGCAAACTGACAGACCTATTGTTGGGAAGACAAATTCTGGAGGTAAACGAACTGTCGAGAAGGGCCAATTACCCAACAAAGCATTGATAGTAGCCCCTACGATAGCCCCTGCGAAAACCCCTGCGATAGCCCCCATGGTTCCCAAGCCTATTGCTCCCACCAAGTTTCCCGACACACCGTGGATAGAGCCATCGGTCTCCACTCCAATTGTAGCTCCTGCAACTATTCCCACAGGCACTCCTAGCACTCCTTGGAAGAGAACGCTGCGACCGCATGCTCCATAATCATTCATGGGGCAGCTCATGTATGCTAGCCATGTAACCAAGGCAACAACCCCTCCTCCCGCGGCTGCTCCTATGTTGCCTGTTAGTGCTTCCTCCAGAAAGAAATCACTCGGCTTCGGCTCTGCCATCGCGTGTACTCCGATCCCTGAGACCAACAGCGCCACGACTGCCAGCCCAACCCAGAGACGTGCACTCGCATAGTTATTCCCTCCTCCTTTGAAATGAGCACAGAGGCCGGAGAGAAATCCCCGGCCTCTCTCGCGTTTTGTCGCTACGGTTTCGATGTCAGCTCATCGAGCGACGGCAATTTCGCCACCGCACTCTGATCGGCCTGCGTACTGCGTCCATGCGCCACGCGGATGCCCGCCAAGCGCCACGCACCCTCACGCTGCACGAAAACAGGAGCGCCATGTGTGTCTTGTTCTTCCGTTTGCGCTAAGGCAATGAAGAAGAGCCGTGAGTCCGCCGGTGCCTGAGAAATCGTGATGGGCGTCTCGGTAAACGTCGGAGGGTTGTCTCTTCCCTTTGACAAGAGGATGATGGCCGACTCGCTCTCCTGTGGATCGCTCGCGATCTCTACATCGGGGAGGTTACGCGTGCGCAGTTCCCGCAGCACGGCGTAGTGATCCGATACTTTGAAGACCTCGAACGGGTCGCCCGAACTGCCCCTAAGCAGCGAGACAAGGTCAAACTTGTCCACGAAGAAGACAAACGAGAGAAATGTGCCCGTCGGAACTTGTCGCTCACGATAGAAGTATTGGGGGTCTACATGGTCTTTTTCGATCAGATAAAACGTCTCACCGCGCATGGAGCGTATGGCCGTGGCTGTGGTCGCGCCATCGAGCACCAAGACTGTGCCGGTGGGTACAGAGTACCGTGCTACGATGTAAATCAGATGAACGTTGTCCTTGTATTGACTTAAAGGTCCGCTGGTTTGCGCCTCGGCTCTCGGGGTGCTACTCAACCCCAAGAAGATGAACCCTGTTAGAGCCAGAACCAGCCCAAGTCGGCTGATCCTCCGGTTTCCGTTGCTGCGCTGCTGAGCTTTCATGGTTGTTTCCTCCTTACTTTGATTTCGTTGCTGCTCAGCGTAAAGGGTAGGAGAGAGGGATTAAAAAAGGCTTAAAATCCAGGACGACGCACTGGTAGCTTCGTTCTGGAATGGCACAAGTATGGAGAAATCCTCCTGATTTGGCAAGAAGAGGATAAGAGTGAAGGATTAAAGAGGGTTCAAATGGGGTGATCTTGTCATTCTGGGCAGAGCGAAGAATCTCTGTATTTGAGGCAGGCTTTGAGACCCCCTCGCTCCGCTCGGGGTGACAGTCTAAATAGTTTTGAAAGGACTTAGAGTCGCTACGGCAAACACACCTGCCCGTCGGGCAAGCTCTTGAACGGATGATTGCCCGGATTACCCTTCCCGTTCTGATTGCCCGACTTGTTGTTGCCCGTGACCGTATTTTGACCAGAGAAAGAAGTTTGGCCCGTGAAATTGACGAGTTGCACTTCTTCGGGCTTGAAGCTGCATTGAGCGATGAAAGCTAAGATGCCCCAATCCGTGTTGTCTTTGATTATGGAGTCTGTCAATTGCAATCGACCTTGATGCCGAAGTTCGATGCCGTTGCAGAGCAAGTCCTTCCCTAGACAAGCAAGATTTCTCCCGTTCTCCGCGATGGTGCTGCCCCGCACATCGAGAGAAGCCGAGCAGTCCCCTAAGAAGGGCGAGCACAGCTGGAGACCGCTATGCCCATTGTTAATGACTTGGGAGTCAGTAAGGCTCGCAGCGGAATCCCCCCAGACCATAAGCCCTTCTCCCTCGTTGTCGGAGAGTTGTGTATTTTGGAAGCTCACCCGGGCCGTGTTCCCTACTAAGACACCGACATTTGCGTTATCGGAGATGATGGAGTTGGAGACGTTGACCACCGCAGCGTTATCGATGAAGAGCCCAAAGTTGGTGTTGATCGAAACCTGAGCGTTGTTCAGTGTCAACTTGGCATTGCCCTTAACCGTGATGCCGACCTGAGCACGGGAGATCGTGAGGTCTTCGATCACAACGTCGATCTCTGGGTTGCTCGCGATGAGCACGGCAGATTGATTGGGTAGGTTCGACTCCCTCGGCTCCAAGAGCGTCTGATTCCGTCCTGCGCCCCGGAGTGTCAGGCGCTTCTTGATCTCCAGAGTTTCAAAAAACGTCCCCTTAGCGAGGCAGACTACAGCGCCCTCAGCGGCATCATTGATCGCCTGCTGGACCACGTGCGCTAACTCTAGCTTGACCGTGCAAGGGGCTTGCGATTGACTTACCTGTCCGTAGCCGCCAAGGAGCCAAACGAAGACCAACAAGACCATCCCGAGGCTCGAAAACTTAGCGAACATTCGCATAACCATCCCTCCTGGATGAAAAATCGATATTTCGCTACACCCTCCAGATGGATATGTGTCTCTTCAGTATATAAGACATTGATGAACTAATTTCAAGGGGTGTGCTCCTACTGCTCAAAACGATTAGCCAGGGCTTGGGCCAACGCGCGACTCAAGGCAACGCTCGTGCCCGGAATCGAGCCTAAGCTGCGCGTGTGCATCGCGACAAGCGCAAGCAGATCACTCTCGGTCAGCTTCGAGGCGATGAGGCGCTGACGGACCGCTTTTGCTGTGATGGAGAGCGAGTGAAAATTGGGTCTAAAGGTTATATCTACGTCTCGGTCGAAAAATGTTTTGATTTCTCTTCTGCCAACTAACATTCCTAAAGAACGATCGGCGGTGAGGTAAGATCGGGTTACGCTAGATCATCTAGGTGGGTGTAGGCGGCCGGACAGCCGCCGGAATCAATATCGGCAAAGAGATTCATTCCAAGGAGGAAACACTATGAATCAACCCAAGATGACTCCGAGCGAGGGCATGATGGCGCAAGAGCAGATGATCGAGCAGAAGAGAGGGCTTAGTAAACGGGCAAAGATTACTTTGGTGGTCATTGCTTTGTTGATCATCGGTCCGATCGCGTACTACTTAATTTCTCCGCTCTTCATTAACGTCACGGTCAGCGAGAAGCTCGATAGCACAAGAGTCCAAGTGCTGGCGCAGGGAACTTTTGTGGGAGCGGACGCGATCGTCCACAAGGCCGAGGGCACCGCCAAGTTCATCCGCACGAAGGAGAATGAAGTGCGCGTGCGCTTCGAGGACGATTTTAAAGCCTCCAATGGCCCCGACTTGTACGTGCGTCTCATCAAGAACGGCGACGTGAAAGATTACGTTGAGCTCGGCAAGCTCCAAGGCAACATCGGATCGCAAAGTTATGCGATCCCGGCGGGCACGGATCTTTCCCAGTACAACGGTGTCATTGTGTGGTGCAAGCAATTTAGCGTTCTTTTCGGAACTGCAAAACTCGCGTCACTCTAAACCATCGGACCGGGGCAGTTTGCTCAGGCTGCCCCGGCTCAGATTTCGATCGGGAAGTTTGGGCCGTATGAGGACGTAATCATAGTAACCAGTTGCGTGTTCACTGGAGAAGATTTGGGGAAGCGTGGGGAAGATGAAAGTCTTGATGTTCGGATGGGAGTTTCCACCGTACCAAGCCGGAGGGCTCGCGACAGCGACTCTGGGACTGGTCAAAGGACTCCTACGCCAAGGAATCGAAGTGACTCTCGTCGTGCCCTTCCCTGTCGGTCATTCTGAACTCATCGGACTGCGCTTGGTCAGCACTGCAACTCGCGTCACGCAATTACTCAGGACGCGCCGAGTGACCGCTCTCTTGGGACCATACATGACAGCACAGGAGTACACGGTCACTCATGCGCAGATGGTGCAAGGCGCAGCCACGACAGGCAAATCCGTGTACGGACGAAATATTTTTGAAGAAGTCGAGCGCTTTGCCTCAATCGCTGCTGGGATCGCGCGAGAAGAACCGCACAATGTGATCCACGCACATGACTGGATCACTTACGCAGCCGCTATCGAAGCGCAAAAAATTTCTGGAAAGCCTCTAGTTGCGCACATCCACGCGACCGAATATGACCGCTCCGGCGATCATCCCAATCCTGAAATCTATCGCCGTGAGCGTGAGGGAATGCACGCGGCGGATATAGTCATTGCGAACAGCCACGCACTCAGGCGTCTAGTGACTCGTCACTACGGACTCCCTTCAGAAAAAATTGAGGTCGTCCATTGGGGCATCGAAGAGCATCGTCCCGAATATCACCTGGAGCCACCCCGGCCGTTTAAGCAAGACGAGCCGGTGGTGCTCTTTTTGGGACGGGTCACGCGCCAGAAGGGACCGGACTATTTCATCGAGATGGCCAGAAAAGTCGCTGACTTTGTGCCCGACGCGCGTTTTGTTATGGCGGGCAGCGGCGATATGCTCCCCCAAATTATCGAAAGAACCGCTGAGCTGGGGCTGACGGAAAAAGTGCACTTCGCAGGAGCCGTACAGGGCGCTGACGTTTTCAAAATGTTTAGGATGGCTGACGTCTGCGTGATGCCCTCAGTCAGCGAGCCGTTTGGGTTAGTAGCTCTCGAAAGCCTCAAGAGCGGGACGCCGGTGATCATTCCCAAAGAGTCCGGCGTTGCTGAAGCACTCAGAAACGTTTTCAAGGTCGATTTCTGGGACATCGACGAGATGACCAACAAAGTCGTCGGCATCTTGCGACACCGAGAACTCTACGAAGAGCTGCGCGAGCGCAGCCTGGAAGAAGTATCCAGTCCCAAACTAGGATTGGATGAACCCGCGAAGCGTGTCAAAGAAGTTTATGAACGAGCTATTGAAATGGCCAACGACAGAATCCTACAGGAGGTTGCCTCATGAAAAACATTTGCATGTATTTTCAGGTTCACCAGCCGTATCGTCTGAAGAGATTTCGAATCTTTGACATCGGGAACGGAACGCACTATTTCGATGACGAGCAGAATCGCGCCATTTTGAGAAAAGTCGCGCACAAGTGCTATCTCCCGACAAATCAACTCTTGCTCGATCTGATTAAGCGTACAGAGGGGCGATTCAAAGTGGCGTTTAGCCTGAGCGGTGCTTTGCTCAAGCAACTCGTTGCCGAAGCGCCCGAAGTGCTCGCCAGCTTCCAAGAACTGGCTGCGACGGGTTCTGTTGAGATTTTGGGGGAAACATACTATCACAGTCTCTCGGCCATCGGTCATAAAGACGAGTTCATTGAACAAGTCGATCTGCACCGTGGCACGATCGAGCGCTTGTTCGGTCAGCGCCCGAGAGTTTTCCGTAACACCGAACTGATCTATTTTGATGAGCTCGCGCCACTCATTGCCGATATGGGCTTCAAAGCTATCTTGGCTGAGGGCGCTGACAAAGTTCTTCAGTGGCGCTCACCCAATTACGTTTATGAGACGACGAATGCGTCGGGCTTGAAACTTCTGCTTCGCAATTATCGTTTAAGCGATGATGTCGGTTTTCGATTTTCTGAGCGCAACTGGGAAGGCTGGCCCGTCACTGCCGATAAATACGTGAACTGGGTTGCTGCCAGCCTCGGCGAGACGGTTAATCTCTTCATGGACTATGAGACGTTTGGTGAGCACCAGTGGGCCGAGACGGGGATTTTTGATTTCTTGCGTCACTTTCCATTTGAGGCCGAGCGTCGTGGCTTAAAATTTGTGAATCCTTCGGAACTCGCCGGCCGCACTCCGACGGGGACTCTCTCGTTCCCGACGCCGACGTCGTGGGCCGATGTCGAACGCGATCTGAGTGCTTGGCTCGGCAATCGCTTACAAAATGCGGCGCACGAGCGACTGTACAAGCTGCGCTCCGCCGTGATGGCCACGGGCGACCAAGACTTGATTGAGAGATGGAGAAAACTCTCGACGAGCGATCACTTCTACTATATCTGCACCAAGTGGTTCGCGGACGGCGATGTGCACAAATACTTCAATCCCTATGAGACGCCCTATGATGCGTTCATGGCCTTCATGAACGTGATGCAAGATTTGGAACAGAGAGTTGAGACTCGTCGCGGCCTCGTTCGTGAGACGGTTGGAACAAGGCAATCTCCATCAGGGCTTGCATTGGTCGGAGCGGTTTAAGGAGCGAACGCGCAAAGGAGGCAAATATGCCGGGAAGTACTCACTATGACGTGATCATCATCGGCTCTGGAGCGGGTGGAGGCACGCTCACGTACGCGCTCGCGCCGACGGGCAAAAAAATTCTTTTGCTCGAGCGCGGCGATTACGTGCCGCGCGAGAAAGACAACTGGAGCTCAAAGGCGGTCAACGCCGAGGGCAAGTACAACACTAAAGAAATTTGGTACAACAAAGACGGCAAAGAACTACACCCGCACACGAACTATTACGTTGGCGGCAACACGAAATTTTACGGAGCTGGTCTCTTTCGGTTGCGCGAAGAGGATTTTGGCGAGATCAAACATGCTGGGGGCATTTCGCCCGCGTGGCCGATCACATATGACGAAATGGAGCCGTATTACACGAGAGCCGAAAAGCTTTATCAAGTGCACGGCGAGCGCGGTGTCGATCCGACCGAACCTTGGTCGAGCGGTCCGTATTCGCACCCGGCGGTGAGCCACGAGCCGCGCCTTCAACAATTATCTGATGACTTTAAGCACTTGGGCCTAAAACCGTTCCATACGCCGCTCGGTATCATGCTAGATGAGCAGAATCGAGTGCGAAGCAAGTGCATCCGTTGCAACACGTGTGACGGTTTTCCCTGTTTGGTTAACGCCAAATCTGATGCTCAAGTGTGTGCCGTCGATCCTGCGCTTGAGTACGAGAACGTAACTCTACTCACGAATGCTTACGTCTCCAAGTTGGAGACGAATCCTTCGGGCCGCGAAGTGTCTAAAGTAATCGTACAGCGCCATGGCCAAACTGAATCATATTCGACTGATCTCGTTGTCGTCTCTTGTGGAGCGATCAATTCAGCGGCGCTGCTCTTGCGTTCGGCCAATGATAAGTATCCACGTGGCTTAGCCAACAGCTCTGACGTTGTGGGACGTCACTACATGGGCCATATCAACTCCGTGATGATGGCCATCTCTAAATGTCCGAACCCAACGGTCTTTCAAAAATCACTCTCGCTGAATGATTTCTATCTTGGCTCCGAAGAATGGTCGTATCCGATGGGCCATATTTCTTTTGTCGGCAAACTGGATTTGGACACACTGAAGGCGGGTGCGCCGGCGATCGCGCCAGGGTGGGCGCTCGACAAAATGGCTCAACACTCTCTCGATTTTTGGCTCACCTCAGAAGATTTGCCCGATCCGAACAATCGTGTGACGCTCGATAACAAGGGCAATATCGTGCTCTCATACAAGCCAAATAACGAAGAAGGCCACAAGCGTCTTACCAACAAATTGCAACAAATCTTGAAGGAATCAGGTCGGTGCAAAATCCACGGGCATGAATGTCACGAAGGTCTATTCGCACGCAATCTCTACGTTGGTCAACGCATCCCGCTCGCGGGCGTGGCTCACCAAAACGGGACAATCAGATTTGGGAATGATCCAAAGACTTCATCACTCGATCGCAACTGCAAAGCACATGACGTAGACAATCTCTATGTGGTTGACGCGAGCTTTTTCCCTTCGAGCGGAGCGGTGAATCCAGCGCTCACGATCATGGCCAACGCACTCCGCGTGGGAGACCATCTGATGGAGCGGTTGGGTGTGAGTAAGTCCGCAAGGGCTGAGAAAATAGCGAGTACGAAGCGAGCGAACAAGAAAACAATGAACGTAGGAGCAAGGTAATCTCGCCTCTACTGAGGAAATCTCTGCACTTTCTATGATCTCTGTGGTAAATGGCTAAGGAGCATACGATGTCTCAACCTCAAACGTCAGAGCATAAACGACTCGCAGACTCTGAGGCACGCAAGGCTGACTGGAAGAACTGGGGACCGTACCTCAGCGAGCGCGCTTGGGGAACGGTGCGCGAAGATTATAGCGCTGACGGCAACGCCTGGGCCTATTTCCCTCACGATCATGCGCGTAGTCGCACCTACCGATGGAATGAAGACGGCTTAGCGGGAGTCTGCAATCGCTTCCAAAATATCTGTCTGGCAGTCGCGCTCTGGAACGAAAAAGATTCAATTATCAAAGAGCGCCTTTATGGTCTCAACGGCCAAGAGGGTAATCATGGCGAGGATGTGAAAGAGTATTATTTTTATCTGGACAGCACGCCCACGCACTCGTACATGAAGATGCTCTACAAATACCCGCAGGTCGAGTTTCCCTATAGTAGCTTGAAGGAAGAGAATGCCCGGCGCGGGCGTGACGCTCCCGAATACGAACTCTATGACGCCCTTGAAAAATCTTTTAGGGAAAATCGCTATTTTGATGTTTTTGTCGAGTATGCCAAGGCCGATCAAGAAGACATTCTGTGCAAAATCTCTGTGGTCAGTCGCGGGCCGGATTCAGCACCCATTCACGTCTTGCCGCATCTCTGGTTTCGCAACACCTGGTCGTGGGGATACAAATCGACTAAGCCGGAGCTGCGTGCGATCGGTGACGCGGCTGTCGAAGCCGAGCACAAGCATCTAGGAAAACGATGGTGGTATGTGAGCACCAATGTAGGAGCAAGGCTTGCCTTGCCCGAGGCGTTGTTGTTCACCGAAAACGAGACGAACACCGAACGGCTCTTCAATTGGCCGAATGAGACTCCGTATGTGAAGGACAGCATCAACGATTACCTTGTGCACGGCCAGACAGATCGAGTGAACCCTGAGCGCAAAGGCACCAAAGTTGCAGCACACTTCCAAGCGATGGTGAAGCCCGGTGAGACGTTTACGGTCTATGTTCGTTTCACGAACGCTGAGAACAAAAATCCGTTTGAAGATGCTGAGAAAATTTTCGCGCAGCGCATCCAAGAGGCCGATGAGTTTTACGCTAACGTACAGAGCTCGACATTGACCGAAGATGAAAAACTAGTGCAGCGACAAGCGTTCGCGGGGTTGCAATGGTCCAAACAGTTCTATCACTACAGCACCGCGCTCTGGCTGGAAGGCGATCCCTCGGGTCCGAAACCGCCCGAATCGCGCAAACACGGACGCAACTCTGACTGGAAACATCTTTATAATTTGGACGTGGTCTCGATGCCCGACAAATGGGAGTATCCTTGGTACGCCGCATGGGATTTGGCGTTTCATATGATTCCCCTTGCAATGGTCGATCCCGAGTGGGCCAAGCGTCAACTCATTCTGTTGTTGCGCGAATGGTACATGCATCCCAACGGGCAGATCCCGGCTTATGAATGGGCTTTCGGTGATGTCAATCCGCCGGTGCACGCCTGGGCTGTCTGGCGCGTGTATAAGATCACACGCAACATGACGGGCAAGGCCGACATCGAATTTTTGGAAAAAGCATTCCATAAGCTCTTGCTCAATTTTACGTGGTGGGTCAATCGTAAAGATGCCGAGGGCAAGAATATTTTCCAGGGCGGCTTCCTCGGGCTAGATAATATTGGCGTCTTCGATCGCAGCGCGCCGTTGCCCACGGGCGGTTACATCGAGCAAGCAGATGGCACAGCCTGGATGGGTATGTACTGTTTGAATATGCTCGCGATCGCGCTCGAGCTGGCTCGGCACAATCCGGCCTACGAAGACGTCGCCACAAAGTTTTTCGAACACTTCATCTACATCGCCCACGCGATTTACAATCTGAGTGGCGAGGGCGTTAGTCTTTGGGATCCTGAGGATGGCTTCTTCTATGACACGCTCCATGCTCCCGACGGGAGCCACATCCCCTTGAAAGTGCGCTCGTTCGTCGGACTCATCCCGCTCTTTGCTGTAGAAACACTCGAACCCGACTTGCTGGAAATGCTCCCCCGCTTCAAGCAGCGCGTCGAGTGGTTCATCAAGTACCGTCCTCAGATGGTGCGGAACATCGCCTCGCTCACCATGCCCGGCGAGGGCGGTCGACGCCTGCTCACGATGGTCGATCGAGAGAAGATCAAGCGCATTCTCCCTCGAATGCTGGATACGGCTCGATTCTTGTCGGATTACGGCCTGCGTGCGCTCTCGAAAAATCATGAGAAAGAACTATACACGTTTAATCTTCGTGGGCAAATCTACACAGTGAAGTACGAGCCGGCGGAGTCAAGTAGTGGGTTGTTCGGCGGCAACTCGAACTGGCGTGGACCGATTTGGTTCCCTGTGAATTATCTCATGGTCGAGGCGCTGCAAAAATACCACCACTATTATGGCGAATCGTTGAAAGCCGAATTGCCGACCGGCTCTGGGGAGTGGGCCGCACTCGATGAGATCGCAGCTGATATCTCACGTCGTTTGATGAATATATTCTTGCGAGACACTAAAGGGCATCGTGCCGTCTTTGGCCACAATGACTATTTTCAGAACGATCCACACTGGCGGGACTACGTCCCATTCCACGAGTATTTCCACGGCGACACCGGCGCGGGCGTCGGTGCGAGCCATCAGACCGGCTGGACGGCATTGGTCGCGAAATTGATCCAACAAAGCGGAGGACAATCTTAGTGAAAGTTCTAAAGTTCTGTAACGAAAGGAGTTTCAGAGAATGAAAGCAGTTGGCATTACGCCTCGAAAACAGCATACGGCTCGGTTGGTCGAGCTGCCAAAACCGAAGCTCGACGAGATCCCGGACGGACGCGGCGTACTCGTCAAAATTCTTAACGTTGGCGTTGACGGTACGGACAAAGAACTGAACTACCCTCGCCTTGAAGGCGAGGGGTTCGGAGTATCGTCAATTCGAAATTGACTATCATCATGAACCGGTTCGCCCTCTTGCTCGCTAATGTAGTCTTGGATCATGGCGTC
>JACOSB010000086.1 GCA_016179105.1 Candidatus Acetothermia bacterium | reverse complement strand
GCGCGAGAGCAGAGTGATACGGAGTTTGCGCAACGGCTACAGCAGCGCAAGGCCGAGCTCTTTCGTTCCTTCCCAGACCTGGGTATACTGAAGTAACGACTCACGTCTTCATGCTCATCTTTCAATTGGAAAATACTGGTAAACCCTCCTCGACAGCCCACACCCTCTTGATCTATCGATTAGCAAAAACCTTGTGCGTTTGCTATAAATTCGTGAAGTGAAAAAATAGTTAATTCCGTGTCAAGAAAAAAAGTGAAAGTAATGAACATTACATTTGCCCTTCAGAATTGACTTTCTTCCGCACACTCGTATAGACTCCCCTTCCCCTTTCCCCGGCACCCGCCCAATACCGAACACGCTCGGGAGACTTCCCACAGACCGAGCGTGTTTCACTGAGTTGCATGCCCACTTCATTATTAAGACTGGCAGCATCGCGTTCTATTGCTCCACATCGAGCGTGCAAGTCGCGTCAGCGATGGGTCACGACTCCGACCTGCTGGCACATGCCGCGAATAGGACACGTAGAGCAGTGAGGCCATTGACCTGTGCAGATGTGTTTGCCGAACGGAACCAGCAGGCGGTTGATCTCCACCCAGTGGCGGCGTGGCAACTTCTCCTCAAGAGCAGCAAGGGTGCGTTCCGGGGTCGATGCTTGTACGTACCCCCAACGATTGGTGACACGATGCACGTGCACATCTACGCTGATGTGTGGCTCATCACACGCGATGCCTAACACCAGATGAGCACACTTCGGGCCAACACCGACTAACGACAACAAGGTATTCCGGTCGCAGGGTAGGTTTCCCCTATACTCACCGACGACACGCTCGGCGATGGTGTGAATTTGGCGAGCCTTACGCTCATGGAATGTGCACTCGCGAATGAGTGCATCGAGTGCGTCCGGGCCGAGTGCGGCGATGGCTTCAGGGGTGCGGGCGTGGGCAAAAAGTCGGCGCGCTGTTGGCAGCATCACTTCATCCAGAGTTCGAATGGAGATGATGCAGGCTACAAGAATTTCAAAAGGCGAGTTGGACCCCGCTTCTGCCAGCTCAAACAGTGCAGCCTTTGGATAGGGTGTGACCGCCTGCGCGACCCGCAGCATGGCCGCGTCGATGTCGAACGGTTGTTTGGGATCACTTTGATTCGCTCGCATCATTCCCGGCCAATCTAGATCTGGATACATAAAATGCGCAACTATCTCCGACGATTTTTCGCTCTTCTAACCAAACGTAGCTACCATGATACTGTTACGGGGGAACATATCAAGCTTCTTCAACTCAGCTCAAAGATTAGACTCAAATTCACAAACCTACTCTCATATCTTGGCTTTTGGAAAAACTGGTGTGGCGGCGATTGCGAGCAGAGTCGCAGATCGCGTATACTCATGCCACTTGAGTGAAAGGAGCACAATGACACAGAAGTTTTATCCGATTGCTTTGGTCGTGTTAGCAGTTTTGATAGTAGGCATGCTTATATGGCTGACTAATATCAACAACCAGTTAACAATGGCCAGCAAAAATCTTCAGACGCTTACTGATCAAATAAAGGGATTTGAAGCCAAGCTTAACAACAAAGCTGATCTTTCTGAGATTGCTAATCTTAGAGAAGAATTTACTAAACTTAAAGAGAGTATCGGAAATCCGATGCCAGAGGAGAGTAAAACAGTGAAGCGACCGATTGCCGTCGTCGAAACGACTATGGGCACATTCAAATTTGAGCTGTACACCGACAAAGCGCCGAAGACCGCTCAGAATTTTATCGATCTTGCGAACAAGGGATTTTATAACGGGCTAAAGTTTCATCGAGTTGCTCCGGGGTTTGTCATTCAAACTGGAGACCCCAACGGCGATGGGTCCGGCGGACCGGGGTACACGATCAAGCTGGAAATTGCTCCCGACCTCAAACACGACAGTCCTGGAGTGGTGGCCATGGCTCGTTCGTCTGATCCCGACAGCGCGGGGAGTCAGTTCTATATCACCTTAGGGGCAGCAAGCTTTCTGGATGGGAAATATGCGATCTTTGGACGCGTGACCGATGGGCTCAACGTGGTGAAAGCGATCGGCAGCGTACCGATCGATGATTCCCGAGGCAAAGACGGTCACCCGCTCCAAGACGTGAAGATGACCAAAGTGACGATCGAGCCAGCGAAGTAAGAAAATAGGATCACGGAGATCACGGAAATCCCGCAGAAGACACGGAAAACAGCAATTCGTTTTTCGGGTCTTCTGTGATTCAGAGTGAGGGAAGCCGTCTGTATAGCCCTTGAAAGATAGCTTAAATTATGGAAAGACCGATAAGCTTTTCGACTTATTCACTCAGTCAGATCGAGCGACTGACGATCGCGCGAGTGAGCCAAGTCGGCCATCGCGCCTACGGCCAATGGTCGTTCTATCTGAACGGGTATCACTATCTCGTCGAGAGTTTGAGGGCGGGGCTCGCGGATTTACTGAGCGCGCAGACCAATCCCGCGGAGGAGCTGGCCCCGATCATGAGGGTTGAAACGAGCGGGATTTCCAGAGTGGAAGGGATGATCCCTTTCTCGAAGATTCGCTTTGCGCCGGACAAGCATAACGTCATTCGCATCCGCCCGTTCGTACGCGATGAAAATCTCTGGGAGATCGAGATCGGGCAGGCGACAGACCTTTACGAAAACCCCGCCGATGCCCAGATGCAGCTCATCTCGGGTCGCATGGAACTTTCGGAAAAATATATCGCGCCCTGGCGCAAGGGCTTGACGGGGATCATGACGGCGATGCGCGGCGAGTTTTGATCCCTACGGTCATGTTCTTTGTCGATCTCTCTGTGGCTCGTCGGCTCGAAGCGTCGAGCGCTTGGCGCGCGAGCGAATATGCTCGCGCTCAGAGCAAGCTTCGACCGGAGGTTAAGAGTGCTATTGCGCCCGTTGCCGGAGGCCACGCCATTTATGCCGGGGCCGATGCTCCCGGAAACCGCGCTATCGGCCTAGGGTTACACAACCCGGTCACCCATGAAGATTTAGAGTTCGTCGAAGATTTTTATCGAAGCCGTGGCGTAACGTCCGGAGTTCATCTCTGCCCGCTAGTACACCGCCACAGTGATGTTTAAGGAATCGCCGATGTCTGTCATTGCTTATGGAGAAGCATATTCCATATCGTTTCGCTAAAGATCAACGTGGCCTTGTACTAGCGGATGCTTCTCTTTTTGAACAGCTCAAGCAACGCAACTACCGCCTGGAAAAATTTTTCAATGTGTACGTTCTGTCGTTATCAGAAAGTGCATCAACTACAGCGCTATCTACCGGACTTCGTGTAACGCTCGTCAACCCCAAAGAAAGAGAGCTATGGCTGCAAACGGTCGCGCGAGGGTTTTCAGAACAAGATGTGCTCACTCCCGAGATGCTCAAGATGATTGCTCCCACGCTGCACAGTGAGTCCGCTAAATGCTTTCTCGCATGGGTGGATGGCAATCCCGCCGGCGGCGGAGCAATGCTCCTGCACGAGGGCGTCGCGAAACTCTGCAGCGGCAGCACGCGTCTGATGTTTCGCAAAAGAGGAGTGCAAACGGCGTTACTCAACGCACGGCTCGCCGCCGCGAGAGAAGCCGGGTGTGATTTGGCGCACACGTTGGTCTCCCCGGCCAACAGCGCATCGCAACGCAACGTCGAGCGCACGGGCTTTCGGCTCGCCTACACCAAAGCCGTGATGGTGAAAGAGTAAATTATTTCTTCAACAAACTCATAAAGTGAATCGATGTCTGGATGCCCTTATAAAAATTGGGCAAGTAGAAGCGCTCGTTCGGCGAGTGCAGCCGATCGTCCGAAAGCCCGAAGCCCATCAAGATCGAATCGAGCCCGAGTTGCTTTTTGAGTAGAGTCACCACGGGAATACTTCCGCCCTCGCGGGTGAAGAGCGGCTCAGCTCCAAAACTTTCTTTGTACGCCTGGGTCGCTGCCTTCATGTAGGGAATCTTTCGGTCGACGATCGCCGGCTCAGCGAAGTGAATCGCGCGGACTTTGACAGAGACTGTCTTCGGTGCAATCTTCTCAACATATTGCTGGAAAAGCTTGGCGATCTCGTGTGGGTCTTGATCGGGCACCAATCTCATGCTGACCTTGGCTGATGCTTTAGAAGGAATGACCGTCTTGGCACCAGCGCCAATGAAGCCGCCCCATATCCCGTTCACATCGAGCGTCGGGCGCGCACCCAAACGTTCAACGATTGAGAAACCTTTCTCGCCCCACGGTGCGGGAATGCCGGCTTCTTTGCAAAACTCTTTCTCATTGAACGGCAGGCGCGCTAGTTCTGCTTGCTCTTCGGGACTGGGCTTGCGCACGCGATCGTAGAAGCCTGTGATCGCAACACTTCCATCTTCGTTATGTAGTTTTGCGACGATCGCCGCGAGTGCGTTCAACGGATTAGGCACTGCGCCACCGTAGGAGCCCGAGTGCAGATCGTGATCGGGCCCGGTGACTTCCATCTCTATATAAGTCATGCCGCGCAGCCCGTAGACAATGGATGGTTGCGTCGGGCTCAGAATGTGTGAATCCGAGATGAGCGCGACATCGGCCTTGAGAAGCTCCTTGTGAGAAGAAAAGAAATTTGTAAGACTTGGGCTGCCGATCTCTTCTTCGCCCTCGATGAGAAATTTTACGTTAATGGGGAGGCGCTTCGCTGTCTTCAAGTACGCTTCGACCGCTTTGATATGAGCGAACGTCTGGCCCTTGTCATCGGACGATCCACGGGCATAGAGATAATTCTCGCGCACTTCGGGCTTGAAGGGATGGCTCTTCCATAGCTCCAGCGGATCGACGGGTTGGACATCATAATGCCCATAGATGAGAACCGTAGGCTGCCCCAGTGCGCCCAGCCACTCCGCGTACACGACCGGGTGTTTTTCGGTGGGGTACGCTTTCGCATTTTGCAGCCCGATGGTTTGTAAATGCGTGACCAGCCATTGCGCAGCTTTCTCGATATCGGACTTGTGTTCGGGCAACGTGCTGATGCTGGGGATGCTCACGAGCTCTACGAGCTGTTGCAACTGTTTCTCACGCTCTCGCTCGGCGAAGATTAACGCGTCCTTGGACATAGTGAAAATCACCTCAGGTATAAATTCAAGATAGATTTTACGGAACCAAGACGATCTTCCCGTATGCACCCGGCTCTAAGACAGCTTTGTGCGCTTTCGGTGCATCCGTCAAGGGCAATTCTTGACCAATGACCGGGCGAAGCGTTCCGTTGCTCAAACCCGCTCCGAGTGCCGCATGAATACTCGCGCGCTCGCGCTCTGGCACATTGAAGAGCGCCATGCCCAAGATTGCGGCGTCGCGGCCCATCGTGTCTCTTGGGTTAATCTCGATCGTGCCGCGATTGCCGATCACGACGACGCGCCCGCCATGAGCCAAGATTGTCAAATCTTTTCCTAAGTTCACATTCGCGAGCATTTCTAAGATCACATCGACGCCATGGCCCTCGGTCAATGTCATCAGTTGTTTCAAATAGTCCGGCACGCGATGGTCGAGCACGTGATGAGCGCCTTGCTCCATCACGAGTGCACGACCCTTCTCCGTGCCCGCCGTGCCTATCACTCTTAAACCCCCTGCACGTGCCAACTGCACAGCTGCGATACCGACACCTCCGCTCGCTCCATGCACAAAGACCGTCTCTCCCGCAACTGCCTTCGCTCTCTGAAAGAGCGCGCGGTAGGCCGTCGCGTACGGAGTGTTGATCGCTGCACCCTGCGCAAAAGAAATTTGCGGTGGCAGTGGGTGTACTTGAGATTCGTTGCAGAGTGTCTTTTCTGCATAAGAGCCTGTGATCGTTCCGGCGATGTAGACTCTGTCTCCGGCTTTGACACGGGTCACGCCCGCACCGACCGATTCAATCACGCCAGCGGCGTCCGAGCCGGGCGTGTAGGGCACATTGGGCTTTATCGAATACGTTCCTGACCGAATGTACGTATCGACAGGGTTCACGCCGACTGCCTTTACTTTCACCAAGACTTGGCCGGGACCAACCTGCGGGTCTGCTATCTCTTCCAGACGCATCACTTCAGGGCCGCCGAACTCACGCACGCGGATTGCTTTCATAATTTTCTCCTGTCTGTTTTTTGCACCTTTTGTATCATCACTATAGATCAACAATTCTCGTGATGCCAACCGGATGTGCATACATATTGATCTCTAGTGAGCAAACATGGTATGCTAGAATCGTTTCGCCAATGCAGCAACACAAAAACAGAAAGGGAGTGGTTTTGTGTTGAAATTTATTCCCATCTACCGAGTCGCCTTGTTCGTGATCGCTCTTAGTTTATTGACCGGAATTGCTCCTACTATGCAGGCGCAAACGGAGTCCGAGTGCACGATGAATTTCGGCGCGGGAGCCGCGCTCCAATTCGTTCTCAACAATGCCCCTGAGGGCGCGGTGATCTGCCTCTCGCGCGGGTTCTATTTTGGGCCGCTGCTCTTGGCAAAGAGCATCACGCTGCGCGGCGTGCCCGCCGATGCTCAAGGCCGCTTGGCGACTGTCTTTCGTCCTGTGGAGTCGACGCAAACCGGAAGGCCTGTCTTTGTTGTGCAAGGCCCCAACGAAATGACGGTCAACCTGGAAAATTTGAGCATCGTAGACTCCAAAGACTTTTATGGATTGATCATCACTCATGGGAAGATCGTCGTCAATCTGAAAAACTCCGAGATCGTACATCAGGGGAATAGTGGAGTTATTATTGACGGCGGCTCTCAGCTGAATGTCAGCAACTCTCGTATCGCTGATAATTTGGTCTACGGAATTCTTATGTTGGGCTCCTCGCAAGTCACGCTCACCGACTCGGTCGTGAGCGGCAACAAGGCTGGAGGAGTGCTCGCCATTGAAGCCTCTAGTCTCGCGCTCATCAATTCACAGCTCAAAGAGAACGATCCCTACGGGGCAGCGATGAACGGCACTTCGCACGCGACTATTCAGCAATCGACGATCTCGGAGAACACCGAGATTGGCCTCGCAGTCAACGAACTGAGCAGCGCTCTCATTGAAGACTCGAAAATCGCAGGCAACGGCCACGCCGGACTTGTTGCTGGTGGGAACGCAGAAGTCAAAATCAACCGTACCGAAATTTCCAACCACGGCGAGATCGGCCTAGTCGTCAACGAATCAGCGGGTGTGTCGGTCATCGAGTCGAAGATTTCCAGAAATCGTCAACTCGGCGTGCTGGTCCAAGGGACTGGTGAGCTGCAGCTGACGGACACTCAAGTGATAGACAATATGCCAACAGACCCTACATCCCAAAGACGATTCAGTGTGGGCATCGTGCTCAACGGTTCTTCAGTGGCGACGCTGACGCGCGCGACGATCACGGGCAATGGCTTCTATGGGATCGCTCTACTCGAATCATCCCAAGCCGAAGTTACCTCGAGCGAGATCAACCAGAACGGTGCCGATCCCGTGTGCGTCAATGTTCAAGCGGTTTGCACGGGAGTTTTGCTCGGAGCGAAGTCTCAGTTAAAGATGACAGACTCGCGCGTCGCGAACAACGTCGATTGGGGTGTTGCGGCGTTTCTCAAAAAATGTGGGTTTAACGAAGACACCTTTACGGGTATCATAAATTTCCAAGGCTCGAACACGTTCCAAGGGAACAATCAATCGGGAAAGCACCAAGGAGAAGTCTGTTTGCCGTAAACTTACTGTAGGAGGTACGAAGAAAATGATCAACGAAGGCGTACGCCATTATCTCTTAGAAGGGCTCTCGGCTACACCCGCTGTGCTAAGCCACATGATGAGTTCCGCGCCAAAATCGGTGTGGGACAAGCGTCCCGATCCTGAGCGCTATACCTTACGCGAAGTCGCGGCGCATCTCGCGGATTGGGAAGGCGTCTGGTTCGAGCGACTCGACAAAGTGCGCACGCAAGAGATGCCCACGCTCCAGGGCTACAATCCCGATGACTTTCTCAAGAAGAATAACTATGCCCAGATTGAAGTCGGGACGAGCCTCAAGCGTTTTCAAGAAGGTCGCGCGAAGATCTTGAAGATGTTGGAAAACTTAGAAATTTCTCAGTGGAGCCGAAAGGGAAATCACACAGAACGCGGGCTTTTGACAATGCAAGACTTGGCAGTGATTATCGTCGGGCACGACAGCTATCATCTGCGCCAAGTCGCCGAGTGGATCGAAAAAACAAAAAAGTAGTTCTGTTGCGCCAAGACAGACTGTACTGTTAGAATGGCCGTTGTGAGTAATTCTATTCAAATCCACGGAACGACCATTCTCGCGATTTGGTCTGCTCAAGAAAGAAAAGCCGTCATCGCTGCCGATGGACAGGCAACGATGAACAATTTAGTCATCAAAAGCTCGATTCGCAAGGTGCGAAAGATTTATGACGACAAAGTGTTAGTCGGTTTCGCGGGTTCCACAGCCGATTCGTTGACGCTTTTCGAACGCTTTGAGGGCAAACTGAAAGAGTTTGGCGGAAATCTCAAACGCGCCGCCGTTGAATTGACGAAAGACTGGCGCACCGATCGTGTGCTAAGAAGATTGGAAGCCATGATGGCCGTCGCGAACCAAGATGGGCTCTTGATGATCTCCGGCAGCGGCGACATCATCGAGCCCGACGATGAGATCTTGGGACTGGGCTCCGGGGGGGCCTACGCGCTCGCGGCCGCGAAAGCGCTGCGACAAGAGACGAAGCTCTCGATTCGCGAGATTGCCCAAAAATCTCTAGAGATCGCGGGCGCGCTGGATATTTACACCAACCAAAAGATTGTCATAGAAGAGTTGAGTTGGTAACAAAGGAGCTTGCATGGCCGACATCATCGAGATCAATCGTCATCTAGAGAAAACAGAGGACAAAGACGCACGGTTGGACGATCTCTCGCCGGCACAGACCGTCGCCGAGTTGGACAAATATATTATCGGGCAAGCCGAAGCGAAGAAAGCCGTCGCGATTGCACTGAGAAACCGACTGCGCCGCCAGCGCGTGCAAGGAGACATCAAAGAAGAGATCACGCCCAAAAATATCTTGATGATCGGACCCACGGGCGTTGGCAAAACAGAAATTTCTCGACGCTTGGCACTGCTCACCAATTGTCCGTTCTTGAAGGTCGAGGCGACCAAATTCACAGAGATTGGTTACGTCGGTAGAGATGTCGATTCAATGATTCGCGATCTTGCCGAAGCCAGCATCAATATGGTCAAGCAAGAAGAGATTAAGCGAGTCGAAGTCGAAGCGAAAAAACACGTCGAAGAAAAATTGCTCGATGCACTCGTAGGGGCCGCGCCTCCGCCGGGGGCCGACCCGGAGCGCAAAGAAGAGCGCGAAGAGTCATGGAGACGAACGCGCGAAAAGTTCAGAGAGCGCCTACGCGGGGGTGAACTCGAAGAGACTCCGGTGGAAATTATGGCCCGGCGCGAGCACCCGTTCCAAAACGTTAATGTGATTTCGAGCGAAGGTTTCGAGCAGATGGGCATCGATATGAGCGAGCTCTTGGGCAACATGATGCCGCCGCAGATGGCCAAGAAACGCGTGAAGATTCGCGAAGCGCGCCAGATTCTCTTCCAGCAAGAAGCTGATAAGCTTATTAATCAAGAAGAGATTCGCCGTCGCGGGATCAAGCGTGCCGAAGAGACGGGCATCATCTTTTTGGACGAGATCGACAAGATCGCCGCGGGCGGGAGAGAAGAGCGCCATGGCCCCGGCGTCTCACGCCAAGGAGTTCAAAGAGACTTGCTCCCGATCTTAGAGGGCTCGAACGTGCGCACGCGCTATGGAACAGTAAATACTGAAAATATTCTCTTTATCGCGGCGGGCGCGTTTACGATGGCCAAGCCTTCGGATCTCATCCCAGAGCTGCAGGGGCGCTTGCCGATTCGTGTTGAGTTGAAGCCATTGCGACGAGAGGATTTTCGCAGAATTCTGGCTGAGCCGGCGGACTCAATCACAAAACAATATGAAGCGATGCTCAGCGTTGAGAATGTTGATTTGCGATTCACGCCCGACGCGCTAGAAGCGATCGCTGATATTGCGTTCAGATTGAACGAGCGCTTGGAGAATATCGGAGCGCGCCGCCTGCACACGGTCATGGAAAAGCTCATGGAAGACATCTCGTTCGAGATGTACAACCTGCCCTCGCCCAAGACGATCACGATCGACGCGAACTATGTGCAAGAAAAGCTCAAGGGCATTTCCGAGGATGTGGACCTGAGTCGGTATATATTGTAGAGAAGATGTTAGCAACCGAGAGGACTTGGTTATGGGACTTGATCTACGACGCTATCACAGACAGTCCATTCGTCTTCGAGGGTATGATTACACTCAAAACGGAGCCTATTTTGTGACCGCTTGCACTTGGCAGAAAGAATGCATATTTGGGCATATCGAAAACGGGATGATGATTCCGTCGGAATTGGGAAACATTGTGAACGAATATTGGTATCAATTACCAGATCATTTCCCGAATGTGGCGTTGGATGAATTTGCCATCATGCCCAATCATGTGCATGGGATATTGGCGATCGTTGGCCCTGTAGGGGCGGGGTTACCCCGCCCCTACAAAGCGACCACCCAACATAAACCAACGTTGGGACAGATTGTGGGATATTTCAAATATCAATCTACAAAACGAATCAACACCCTGCGTGCCACCCCTGGCCTCCCCTTCTGGCAACGCAATTATTATGAGCACATCATCCGAAACGAACGCGAGCTAGAACGCATCCGCGAATATATCGTGAACAATCCTGCAAAATGGGAGATGGACGTTGAGAATCCTGCGGTCATGCAAAAATCTGACGTAACACAGAAGTCCGATTTCAGCCATCACAAGACCAGATAGCCCTCGGCTTCAGGGATATAGGCTAATAATGGCTCGCGGTCAGGGTACTTTTGCTTGGCTTGTCGATAAGCTTCTCTCGGGTCTTGAGAATGACCGGCAACTTCGTGGCCTATGATGGCTATGTGCTTTCCTAGATACTTTTGGGAGAGTTCTAGTCGGTGTTGAGAAAACCAACGAAACTCTTCACTGGGTTTGTAAGCTTTGAGTGCCATAACGCTTTATTATACAGGATTGACTTTGTCCTCTCCTTATCTGAAAGCGCGCACGGCGATCAGCAATGCCGCAATGGCTGCGACTACGCCGATAGCCCCGACGATCAGTCCTAACTGAGCAGAACTTTTCGCTTCGTTCGCGCTCTTCTGTATAGACTCAAGGGTTGTGGAAGAGGTCGTGGACGGTGGTTGCTTTGGTGGGTTCTTTATCCTGTCAACCTCTTGCTTTAGGTTGAGCTGTGCTGCAGAGAGATCGGACACAGTTGTCTTGAAAGAATTGATGCTTTGGTTCAGGTCTGCAATTTGAGTGGTCAAGCTGCTGACTTGCCCCTTGAGTTCGTCTACTCCTTGAGGCGCTGGCATTTTGTCCATCTTGGATTTGAGAGCGACTACATCTTGATCCAAGCCAGAGAGTTGGTTATTGAGATTCGTGAGACTGCTGCTGATATTTCCCAGCTGAGTTTGCAGGTCGTTGACTTTGGGTTCCAAAGCATCGAGGCGACCCTTTAGTCCATCTGAAGATGGTGTTGTCTCTGTCGAACCAGTCGCCGATTGATTAGTGTTGGTCGTTCCAATATTCCCTGGCCCCAAGCTTTCGACCTTGAAATTATCGAAAGCGACACCAAGATTATACCAAACGGATAATCCCGGCCAGCCCTGAAGAAGTATGTCATCTACCTGCGTTAGCTGAACTTCAGCACGCTGAACACCATTGACGTATGCTTTGATTGTGTTGCCCAAGGCTTCCACTCGTACGTGGGCTCGTTGCGGTATTGGCCCATTACTATAATTTGTTGGAGGCCATTGATATTGGCCATTCCGCATAACCAGTAGTGCAACTCCTTGAGTGCCGTGGTTGACGAACATGATTTTATTCAGATCATCAGCGGCTCGAATGACCACGCTTGCGTATTGAGGAGCATGCCCGTCGTCCTGCGCTGCGCCAAAGATATCAACTTCTACAGCGTAATCTTTCCATTGTGTGCTGCTTCCCCTAACGTAGGTAAAAGCTCCTCCCCTGAGAGTACCTAACCCAATTCTCTGATCCGCCAACGCATAGAACCTTTCACCCTTATATGGACCTTCATTGAACTGTAATATGTACCAATTTCCTGAAGTTGGCGACCACTCAGGCTTAGGCTCTTTGCCCGAGAAATCATCAGAGAACAGAGGTTGAGGCGATTGACTTGAGTTTTGACTCCTGGCTGAGGCCGGGCCTATCGAACCAAACAACAATATGAGAATTAACATCACCGCAAGAGTAATCCAGCCACCGCGCATAAAGAATACCTCCTCAAAAGATTTCTAACTGCTTGATTCTAAATCTGATGGCATCAACAGGTCAAATCGCATCCTTAAACTTACCAAAGATGAACCAAGCTTTTGAAAATCGATACGAGCTATTGCTCACTAAGCCACGACTGTCCCTTCTCTCTGCAGTTCTGGCAAAATCTGGGTTCCGATGCGCTCCAGTTCTTCGAGCATCGGGCTGCATTGGATGAGTATCAGATCTAATCCAGTTTTTTCATAAGATTTGATGCGTTGCACGATCTGTTCCGGCGTGCCCACAAAATTGGGCCGGAGCCCGCGATTCGAGACAGAGTAGTCTCTGAGATCGAGCTGCGTCTTAAGTTGGGATTGCGTGACGAAATCTTTATAGCTGTGATAGGACTGAAGGTCCTCGCGCACGCGGGTGATGCGCTCCAGCTCTGCTTGTGCTTCAGCTTCCGTATCCCGGCAGATCACATACGCTGCCATGCCAAATTTCAAGGGTTTTTCATTCACGCGAGCCCGCCGCGCCCGCATGTCCACAATGTTTTTAGAGATCACTTCCACAGAGTCTCCGTGCATGAGATAAACGTCGCACTCGGTAGCGATCATAGTACGGGCTTCTTCAGACTCGCCCCCGGCATAGACCGGCGGCCACGGCTTCTGGATCGGCTTCGGTTCCAAGACGCAGTTCTGCACGCGGTAGAAATTGCCCTCGTAGTTGAAGACAGGCTCGGTCCAGACGCCCTTCATCACGTGCAAGAACTCGCGCGAGCGGCGATAGCGCTCGCTGTGGTCGAGCCACTGTCCGATGTACATCTCCATCTCTTCCTTCCACCAGGCCGAGACCAAATTGATCTCGAAGCGTCCGCCGCTGATGTGGTCGATATTGGCGGCCATCTTGGCCGCTATCGCTGGCCAGCGAAATCCGGGGCGCAGCGCGGCCATCAGTCGAATTTTTTTTGTCGTGACAGCCAAGGCAGAGATGGTCGTCCACGCTTCAAGGCTCGGCGCTTGCGGCCCCTTGATATCGTTGAGATTAAGCTCAGCGACGAGAATGGTGCTAAAGCCCAGTTCGTCGGCCCGTTGAGCCACGCGGTTGGAATACTCGAACGTAGATTCCATTCGCTCGTCCGCGACATTGCGCAGCCAGCCCCCGAAGACCGGCAGCCAGATTCCCACTTGAATTCCCATCTTGAAAACTCCTTTCGCGACTTGAATTTTTTAGTCAGCGCGTTCGCACTCGTGCATTATTGCGCTTGGCAGCTTTCAGCTCTTTAGCCAGTAATTGCACCACGGCGGCCGTGGCGTTGAGGCCGTGGCGCTCCTCGACGGCGGGCGAGTAGTTGGTCGTCCCGTTGATGTCGTAAGTGATCTTGTTGCGATGATGATCTTCGATGAACTCGATCCCGGCGATGTCGATTTTGTTCTGGCGCATGAAAGCAACATATTGATCGATGATCGGATCATCAAAGCTCTCGCGCAGTGAGAAGAGGCTCTGTCTATCAGAGCTTCCGTTTTTCGTAGTGATGTCTGTAGCAGGACAGGAGGCATCGCCCGTCTCGCAGCGCTCGGCCGGGCAAAGTTGGAATCCCTGGCTGGTGTCGGATTTTATCGCGTAGAGAAACTCGCCGTCCACGATCTCCACGCGGGTGATGAAGGGCTCTGGAGACTCGATGTATTCTTGCAGAAGCGTGATATGATCTGCCGGAGGCACGAACTCAGGGGAGCCTACATAGTCGTCGAAAGCTTTTAGCGATCGAAAGAGCTGAACACCGAGTCCCTTGCCGCTGCGATTATGTTTGGTGATGAAGGGTAAGGGTATCTTTCGGCCCGCGGCCTTCAACTCTTCAGTTCTACCGACTACGGCGATCGTGTGCGGAGTGCGCAGGCCGGCCCTGCGAAGGGCTTCATACTGACGTAGCTTGCTGATCTCTAGGGCAAGGGCGTTGCTGCCGTTGAGGACGCGCCGCCCGTGGCCCTCTAACCAAGCGAGCAGCTCGCGGGTGAAGTCGACGCTTTCCAAATGTCCGCGGGTGTGTGAGGAAGCGCTCATACGATTGAAAAAGACTCCTTCGGGTGGCTCCTCGCTCAGGTCGAAGTGCCCTCGATGGATGAACCATTCTTCGTAGGGCAGTCCCGAACGCTCGAGCTCGCGTCGCAATGGGTCCAACCAATCGGGATTCTCGTGAATGATGTAAACTTTCATAGGAACTCCTTTCGTGGGCTTTTTTGTGATAGTGGAGTAAAGACAGATGAGCTCGGAAATTCTGGCTCAAAATGAATTTGGAGAAAGTCGCTTTGTCTTATGTCAAATGGCGATGAAAAATAAAAGGGGAAAGAAAAAGAGGGAGCCAGTGAACGCTCAACAAAGGCAATCAGTCACGCAGCTTAGAGGCGCGACAAAGGCAATCACTCATAGAAATTTAATCTCCTTTTGTGGGACGAGCATACTGGAAAATAATCAGACAGTCAAGATCTGCTGTTGGCACATGCAATTTACGGTTCGTATTATCTCCCTTGACTATCGTGCGGGAACGGAGCTATGCTTGAAACATAGGAAGAGATAAGCAAGCTATGCAAACGAAAGAGCTTCTCATCATCGGCGCAGGGCCTTACGGGCTGGCGACAGCGGCCTACGCTCAACATCAGGGATTGGATTTTTCGCTCATCGGCAAACCCATGGATTTTTGGCATCGCCATATGCCGCAGGGGATGTTCCTTCGCTCGGGGACCGATTGGCATATAGACCCGCTCGAAGTACATACGCTGGAGGCGTACCTTCAAAAGAAGAAGATCAGCAAAGAGCAAGCTCACCCAGTGCCTATTCAACTCGTTTGCGATTATGTCGAGTGGTTCCAAGAGCAATATGATTTGAAGGCTCAACCCTCTCTGATTCGAGAGTTGAGAAAAAGTAACGGCCTCTTCGAAGCCGTATCAGAGAATGGCGAGAGTATACGCGCGAGAAATGTCTTATTAGCGCTGGGCTTTTCTTCGTTTGTGAACATTCCACAGGACCTTCAGAATAAGATTCCCTCTGGGCACTCCTCGCATACGTGCGACGCGGTCGATTTTGATTTCTTAAAAGAACGACGCTGTCTCATCATCGGGGGACGGCAGAGCGCATACGAATGGGCCGCGCTCATCCACGAGCGAGGGGCCAATGAGATTCACATTGTGCATCGACATCCCACGCCTCAGTTTGCTCTGTCGGATTGGGCGTGGGTTAGTGAGATGGTGCGTGCGACAGCGCAAGTGCCGGGGTGGTTCCGCCGCAAATCCAAAGAAGAACAAGAGGCGATTCGTCAACGCTTCTGGGCAGAGGGCCGATTGAAGCTAGAGCCCTGGCTCGGCCCGCGAATCAATAAGCCGAGCATATATGTCTGGCCTAACTCCAACGTGATTGAATGTGCTGAACTCAATGGGAGTCTGCATGTGAAACTGGATAACGGAAAAGTTTTTGAGGTCGATCATATCATTCTCGCCACGGGCTATCGCGTCGATGTGAACAAAGTTCCTTTTCTATCCAAAGAGAGCATCCTCCCGAATTTGAAAACTGTTGAAGGATTCCCCGTCTTGGATGAAAGTTTTCAATCGAGCATTTCGGGATTGTTTTTCAGTGGACTTTCTGCGACCAAGGATTTTGGTCCCTTCTTTGGGTTTGTCGTCGGTTGCCCTGTCGCGGGAAAGATGGTTGTCGACCGGATCAAGTCTTCGCAGTGAGTTGAGTGCAGGAGAGAACTATGCCCGAAGCAGTAATTGTATCAGCGGTGCGCACGCCGGTCGGAAAGCTCATGGAGGTCTTGGCTCCGTTAAAGGCGATGGAACTGGGCTCGCTCATGGTTCGCGAAGCGATCCGCAGAGCTGATCTTAATTTAGATGAAGTCGACGAAGTGATTATGGGCAACGTCGTGAGTGCAGGGCTTGGACAAAACCCGGCGCGTCAGGCAGCGATTGAAGCTGGAATTCTTCCTTCAGTCCCGGCGTTCACAGTGAATAAAGTCTGTGGCTCGGGGATGAAGGCAGTGATCTTGGCAGCGCAGGCGATTCGTCTGGGTGATGCACAAATAATCGTCGCGGGCGGGATGGAGAGCTTGAGCAACGCGCCGCATCTGCTCTATGGAGGACGTGCAGGTTTGAAGTATGGAGAACAAAAATTAGTCGATGCTGCAATAAGAGACGGGTTATGGTGCGCCTTCGAAGACTGGCACATGGGCTGCGCGGCCGAGTACATAGCCCAGAAATACAACATCTCTCGCGAAGAGCAAGATGCATTTGCGCTCGAGAGCCATCGACGAGCAGTAGCTGCTACACGAGAAGGCCGCTTCAAGGCCGAAATTCTCCCGGTCGAAGTGCCGAACGGACGCGGAACATGTGTTCTTGTCGAAATCGATGAGTCGCCTCGAACGGACACATCGATGGAAAAACTGAGAATACTTTCTCCCGTTTTTGAGAAGAATGGAACCGTAACGGCTGGAAATTCTCCAGGGATGAACGATGGTGCAGCGGCAGTTGTGGTGATGTCAGATTCTGTAGCAGCAAAACGCAGTCTCAAGCCGTTTGCGCGTATTGTGGCTTACACATCCGTTGGCGTTGAACCGAGAGATATTTTCATCGCGCCTGCATTGGCGACGCGCCAAATCTTGAAGAAAGCCAATCTAAAGCTAGAAGATATGGATGCGATCGAGATGAACGAAGCGTTTGCAGCACAGATGCTGGCCTGCAAGAGAGAACTCAACTGGGATGATAGCAAAGTGAACGTGCACGGCGGCGCGGTGGCGCTGGGGCATCCGCTGGCGGCGAGCGGGGCTCGTGTTTTAGTCACGCTGCTCTATGTGCTCGAGGAGAAAAATGGTCGCTATGGACTGGCCACACTCTGCCTTGGCGGAGGAAATGCGGTTGCGATGATCGTCGAGCGAAATTGGAAGTCATCGAATATTGAAGAAGATATTATTGCCTAAGTGACGCCTCAACGCTGCTGCCACTTCAAACACCGGCAACCCAACAATATTGGAATACGACCCGCGGATAGACTGCACGAGCACAGCTCCCATGCCTTGAATGCCATAGGCTCCGGCTTTGTCCAAAGGCTCGCCGGTGCTCACATACCGCTCGATGAGTTCTTTAGAGAGCGTGCCGAAAGTGACATCGGTGGTCACATCCAATACTTCGTGAATATTTTTATTTCTCCATTCAAACGCGAGGCCCGTGATCACTTGATGTGTGCAGTTACTCAAACGCACTAGCATTCGCACCGCTTCTTCCGGAGAGTCTGGTTTCCCGAAAATTTCTTCATCTAGGACTACTATCGTGTCGGCGGCGATGACGAACGCTTCAGGACGTTGTGCAGCGATGGCCGCACACTTTCGCTCGGCGAGCGTGCGAACAATCTGATGGGGCGATAATTTTGGATCAAACTCTTCAGAAGCATTGCTGGGAATTGCTTCAAACGCAACGCCGATTTGTCGGAGTAGCTCTTGTCGGCGAGGAGACGTGGAAGCCAGAATGATGGGGTGTCGCATCTTGATAACTCTCTCTTTCATGATTTAAGTTAGTCCATTAAGCATAAACCTATGCCGCTCTGGCGGTCAAGAGAGAGTCGTCAGCCGTCTACTGGGCGAGCGGGCCTCTAGCATCGTTGTGCGAGATCGCTTAATTCTTATCATCATAAGCGCAAAACTCAGGTGACGTTTTCGTGACGCTCAACCGCTACACTAGGGCTAACTCAAAAAGGAGTGTGACTGATTATGTTGCGAAATCTGACTTTCCGGAGTGTCTTGTTGGTTGTGCTGGCTGGGCTCATGGGGGCTTTTGCGCCGCTCGTGCCTTCCTCGGCACAGTCGGGCAAACCGCTGGTGGCGGTGTTAGGCTCTGTCGATATCAGCCAGGAGGATGTGAAAACCTTCCTGGACAACACAGGAAAGTTTCTTGCTGTTGACATGATCAACATCGGAAGGGATACCCCACCGCTCCGACGATTGGTCAAGTATGATGCCGTACTGGTTTGGTCGGACAATTCATTGGGGAATCCGGGGTTGCTGGGTGATATACTCGCTGACTATATCGATCAAGGTGGAGGAGTGGTTGTCGCTCCCTTTGGTTTTGACGCAAAAAACGGCCCGGTGGAGAAACGCGCCATCGAGGGACGTTTTTTGACCGACAACTATTACGTGATTCCTGCAGAATCTGGTTTTACTTATGGCCAACGTCGGACGCTGGGCCAAGTATTGGAGAAAGATCACCCGATTATGAAGGGCATCAAGACGGTCGACGGAGGGTCTCGCAGTTACTATGCTCCGACAGCGCGAGTGACGGAGGGCTCTACGGTGGTCGCTCGCTGGGATAACGGAGATGTCCTCCTGGCCGTTAAGACGATTCAGAAAGGAGAGAAAACGCTGAGGCGCGCCGATGTGAATTTATATCCTGCTTCCGATCGCTTGGTCAGTTATTTCTGGGACACATCGAGCGATGCCGGGGACCTGTTCGCTAACGCCCTCTTGTGGGTCGCCAAGAAAACAGGGAATTAGTACAAGACCACGATGATATTTGCAGAAAAGGTACAGAGTTTGCTTAAAGCCCTCATCCCACCGGCCGTCCCCTCTTCCGTTGAACAGGGGAGGGGACGGGGGTGAAGGGTTTCCCCGTTGAAGTAATCCACAAAAATCTTCGTGATAGGGCGCTGATATGAGTGTGGCAAGCCAGTTCCAGTAGGGTTCCCATCGTCGGTTGAGCGCGAAAAGGATCCGCAATATCTATGGAAGTGTTCTCATAGTTATTTTTCTGTGTTCTTCGTGAACTGTTAGGTAAGATTATAGCCATGTTGCGCAAATACTGGAAGACAGCCGCGCTCGAAGCGACGGGTTACATCGGAGATGACCCGATGTTTTTTGTGCAGTTCATCTTTCGCTTTCTTAGAGTCATCGTGCTCTTGTCCGTCTGGCGGATGATTCTCGCAAATCAAGAAATCAACTCTGGGATGAGCCTTGCCGCCGTACTTACGTATACACTCATTGGTGAGGTTTTTCATGAGCAGCTCAACCCTCAGACGGGACTCGCGTGGGCGTTGCTGCGGGGAAAGATTGCATATTCTATGATTCAACCGATCGGATTGGTCGAACAGTTTTCATCCAAGATGGTCGGTCACTGGCTCTTTAATTTTGCTCTCTTCTCAATTCCGTTGTTACTTATTTCCCCTTTGCTCGGGGTCACTCCCACGCCAGTGAGTTTAACGGTTGCATTTTTATTTATGCTCAGCCTTTTGCTCTGCATCTCGGTGGGTGTAGCACTTGATTTTATCATCACGGCACTGGGAATGGTTTACTTTGAGCAGACTATTTATGCCATCGAGCGCGTGCGCACGGCACTCACTCTGCTCTTATCGGGAGCCATTATCCCTTTAGCCTTCATGCCCTGGAACCTCGGAGAAGTCTTGGCATGGCTTCCGTTTGCGTCAACAGCATCGGCTCCACTCAAGATTTACACGGGCACGGGAGATCCTTGGTTCACAATCGGGGTACAGCTAGGATGGTCGATCATCCTGTGGCCGCTTTCGCATTGGTTGTGGGAATCGAATCGCGAAAAATTGGTCTCGTTCGGAGGATAAGGTGAAGACTCTTGCCCGTCTCGTTCGGCTCTGGCGTCTCTACACCTATCTGGATTTTATGCTGATGACACGGAGCTTAAAGCTTTTTGTTACGTTCTTAATTACAGATACGATTTTCAACATCGCTGCGGTCACAGCGACTTTGCTCTTGGCCGAGCGCTTCAATGGAATCGGAGCTTGGAGTAAATTTCAAATTGTATTCGTCGTCGGCTATGCGACGTTGGTCGGCGGGTTGCTCGACATGTTTTTCACTTACAATATCCTCTTCATCAGTCGGCGATTAGGGCGCGGGCAACTCGATCACGTCTTGATTCAACCGCAGTCGATCTGGATGGCTTTCTTCACGGAGGGCTTCAATCCCTTCACAGCGTCAGGTTCGGTTCTCGTTGGGAGTGGATTGATGATCTGGGCTGGAATGAAGTTACAAATTTCAGTCTCTTTTTTGTGGGGAGTGTCTTTAATTCTGAATGTCTTGTCATCAATGGCGGTTGTTTTATCGTTTGCTTTTTTATGGGGCAGTCTCGCGTTCTGGGCACCGCGCGCGGCTGAAGAAATCACGACGCCCTTGATTCGTATATTCAGTAATTTAAAATCCTTTCCGTTCGATGGGTTAGGGCCGCTGCTCTTGGCCGGAGTCACTGTGATCGTGCCTGTGGCGTTCATGGCCTGGTATCCCAGTCGATACTTGCTAGGTTTGGATGCTTCAATTACGGGGGCAACGGTTACGCCGCTAGCAGCTTTGGTGATTTCGGTATTCGCTGTCTTAGTTTTCAGGAAAGGATTGGAACATTATGGTCGCACCGGATCGCAGCGCTACGACGACCTCGGACATCGTAGTTGAGCTCTCGGGCGTCTGCAAAACGTTCTATCAGCGACAGCGCTCCGAAAAATTTTCTGATGTTTTTCGCAATCTTTTTCGTCCACAGATTCGTGAAGTGCGCGCGCTGCAAAATATTTCTCTAAACATTCGCCGAGGCGAGATCGTCGCGTATGCCGGGCCGAACGGTGCGGGCAAGAGCACGACCGTAAAACTTCTGTCGAGCGTGCTCGCGCCCGATGTGGGCACCGTGAGAGTGCTGGGCATGGACCCGTGGCGTGACCGCAAGCGCTATGCGAATAAAATTGGCGTCGTCTTCGGTCAGCGCACGGAGCTCTGGTGGGATCATCCCGTGATTGCCAGCTTCGAGTGGAAGCGCATCGTCTGGGATATTCCCGATGAGCGCTATCAGAGAATGCTCGGCGTCCTGAAAGAATTATTGGGGCTTAGCGAGTTTTTTAACAGCTTGGCTCGTGAACTCAGCTTGGGCCAGAAGATGCGTGCTGATTTGGGATTGGCACTCATACACGAGCCTGAGATTCTCTTTTTGGATGAGCCGACGATTGGCTTGGATGTGCTTGCCAAGCGCAATGTTCTCCAGTTCATCAAAGATCTGAATAAAAGACAAAACGTGACGATCATGTTGACGAGCCACGATATGTCGGACTTAGAGCAACTCGCGGGACGTATCGTGATGATCGACAAGGGCAAGCTCGCCTACGACGGAAACTTCGACCGATTGAGAAAAGAATTTGCTGATCGTCGTCGACTCTTAATCGAGACATCCGACAGTGCCGCCCCAAAACTCATGGGTGCAGTGCTCGTCCATAGCGAGGCTGGGAGACACGAGTACGTCTTCGACGCATCTCACGTCAACATTGCTGTGCTTTTAGAACAAGCATCAGCACAAACGCCGGTGCTCGATGTTGAGACCCAGCGTGCTTCCATCGATGACGTGATCGCCGACATTTATGAGAAATGGCAACGCGATGGACACGCGCATTCCCAGACAGTATTTTCCAATTGAAAGATGAGCATGAAGACGTGAGTCGTTACTTCAGTATACCCAGGTCTGGGAAGGAACGAAAGAGCTCGGCCTTGCGCTGCTGTAGCCGTTGCGCAAACTCCGTATCACTCTGCTCTCGCGCG